>CAIOPO010000075.1 GCA_903860195.1 uncultured Opitutia bacterium
CAAGGCAGCGGCAAGAGTTTCTCGATGGTGTTCTTCGCGCAGAAGGTGCTGCGCAAGGTGCCGGGCAACTGGACGTTCGTGGTCGCGACCGACCGCGTGGAACTCGACGACCAGATCGCCAAGACGTTCAAGGCGTGCGGCGCCGTGAGTGAGGCGGAAGGCGACCGGTGCCACGCCACCAGCGGCGCGCACTTGCGGGAGCTGCTACGCGGGAACCACCGCTACGTCTTCACGCTCATCCACAAGTTTCAGACGCCGGAGATGCTGTGCGACCGGCCGGACGTGATCGTGCTCACCGACGAGGCGCATCGCAGCCAATACGACACGCTCGCCCTGAACATGCGGGCGGCGTTGCCCAAGGCATTGTTCCTCGCCTTCACCGGCACGCCGCTCATCGCCGGCGAGGAACGGACCAAGGAAGTCTTCGGCGATTACGTGTCCATCTACGACTTCCAGCAGTCCGTCGAGGACGGCGCGACCGTGCCGCTGTTTTACGAGAACCGGACGCCGGAGCTGCAGTTGGTGAACCCGGATCTGAACGAGGATATTTACCAGGTCATCGAGGAGGCGGAACTCGACCCGGAGCAAGAGGCGAAGCTCGAGCGGGAGTTGAGCAAGCAATATCACCTCCTCACCCGCGACGACCGGCTGGAAACGGTGGCGCAGGACATCGTGCGGCATTTCCTCGGGCGCGGCTTCGTGGGCAAGGCGATGGTGGTGTCCATCGACAAGGCCACGGCGCTCAAGATGCACGACAAGGTGCGGAAGCATTGGGCGGCGGAGCTTCAGCGGGTCGAGCAGGAGATCGCACGGCGGTCGAGGTATGCCGGGACCCCCGTCGGCGGGCCATCGACGGAATGGGTGGCCCGGCTCGAGGTGCTGCGGACAACGGACATGGCGCTCATCGTGTCTCCCGCGCAGAACGAGGTGGAGCACATGAGGCGGCTGGGCCTGGACATCGTGCCTCATCGCGAGCGGATGAACACCTCGGATCCGGCACTCGACGAGCGATTCAAGGACGAGAAGGACCCGCTGCGCCTGGTGTTCGTCTGCGCCATGTGGCTGACCGGGTTCGATGCGCCGAGCTGTTCCACGGTGTACCTCGACAAGCCGATGCGGAACCACACGCTGATGCAGACCATCGCCCGGGCGAACCGCGTGTTCCCCGGCAAGCACAGCGGCCTGATCGTGGATTACGCCAATGTGTTCGCCTCGCTGGAGAAGGCCCTGGCGATCTACGGCGCCGGCACGGGCGGCGCGAACCCGGTGAAGGACAAGGCCATGCTGGCCGCCGAACTCCGGAGGGCCGTCGAGCACGCCACGGCCTTCTGCGCCACGCGCCAGGTGATCCTGCCCGAGATCGAACAGCTTGCGGTCGGAAGCCTGGAGCGGTTGCAACGGGTGGACGACGCCACGAACGCGTTGATTTCCCCGGACCCGCTCCGCCGCGAGTTCATCGGCCACGAGCGGATGGTGGCCACGCTTTACCGCGCGGTGAAGCCGGACCCGGCGGCCTTGGAGTTCTCGGGGCGTGTCGCGTGCCTGTGTGCCCTCGGCGA
>CAIOPO010000076.1 GCA_903860195.1 uncultured Opitutia bacterium
CGGCGGCGCCGCGTCAGGCCATCCCAGTGAAGAGGCCGCCGACAGGTCACGTCCCCAAGCGGATCGCGGCCGTGGGGCGTCCGGCGGGCGTGAAGTTGCCCCCGCTTGCGTCCGTGCCGTCGACGCTGTCATCCGTGCTTGAATCGGCGCTGGCCGGCAGATCCGCAGGCAGGAGCATGGGCTTGGGACACGCGGCCGGCAGGGGCGCCGGGGTCGGCATGGGGACGGCCCGCGAGTCTCGTTCCGTGATGGGGCTTCGCATGCGGGCGACCAAGGTCGCGGTCTATCTGGACTGCTCCGGTTCGATGCGGCCTTACTTGCCGAAGGTCGAGGCTGAGATACGTGCGCAGTATCCGGATGCGGACGTGTTCAGGTTCGACGGCGCCCGCATCGTTGGGCTCGATGACCGGGTCGTGCATGGCCGCGGTTTCACGGGCGACCCGCCTCGCCTCCGCGAAGAACGGACCCTGACCGACCCGGAGGCGCTCACGCCCGCCGGCCGCGCGGCTTTCCTCTCCCTGCGGACCGCCTGTGAAAAAGGATCTCTCGGCGCCTGGATCGACCGCATGCTGCACGAGCCCTACGACGCCCTGGTGGTCTTCTCCGACTTCCAGGACGGGGTGCGCATCTACCATCGCACTCCGAAAGGGCCTCGTCAGGTCTACTCGGACAGCGCCTATGCGCCCATGAAGGGCGACGTCTGCGCCTCCTACCGATGGCAGGCCGTCTGGCTGGAGGCCTTCGGCCGCGCCGGCCGGGGCCGGGGGCCGCGGCTCTACCTTTTCACCGTCCAAAGGGAGCCGCAGGACTTGCTGCGGCGTTGCGTCGAGGCTTCGGGCGGAGGCAGCGCTTCGGTCGCCTGGCTGCGGCGAAAGGGCAGGTGACGGCTTGGCGGTTGCGCCCGACGCTTCGGACGATTGGATGAGGCCATGACCCCGTTCGTCACCGAGCATCGCGCCAACTTCGCCGATACGGATGCCGCCGGCATCGTCCATTTCTCCACGGTTTTCTTCTGGGTCGAGGCCACCGAGGAGGCGCTCTTCCGCGAGCTCAGGCTGCCGTTCCTCCGTGCCGAAGGCGCCAAGCTCACCGGCTTCCCCCGCGTGCGCGTCGAGTGCGACTTCCTTTCGCCGATCTACCGCGAGGACGTCGTGACCGTCGCGCTGACGCCGGTCGAGATCGGGGACAAGAAGCTCGTCTGGGGCTTCACCGCCGCCGTCAGTGAACGGGCCGTCGCCAAGGGGTCTCTGACCACCGTCTACGCCTGGCGTGAGGCCCAGGGGCCGATGTCGGCCGCGCTCGTGCCGCTCGAGATCAAGACGGCCCTGCAGAAGCGCTTCGGCCTCTGAGCCATGACGAAGCTCGGCCGGATTCTCAAAGTGGGTCTGCTGGCCGCCGGCGCCCTGCTCTGGCTGGTCGCGATGGATCTCGTCGGCTCCGCGTTGCATTCGCCCGTGGGCATCCTCTTCGCAATCCAGCAGCCCGAGCCCTCCCTGCACGCCGACGAGGCCGTGCAGTGGTCGTTCGCCAGGGACTCCGCCGCGGGCGCGGCTTACAGCGATAATCAGGACAAGTTCCACGGGCCGGCGCTCGCCCTTGCGGCCAGGGGCGTCTTCGCCCTGCGAGGATTGAGCTTCGATGACGCCTCCGAGTCGGACCTGCGCCTGGTGCCGTTCCTTTTCTATCTTTTGGTCTGCGCCGCACCGCTCGCCCTGCGCGAGGTCTCCTGGCTGACGAGGGGATCGGCCGCCCTCCTCCTGTTTCTGAGTTCGGCCGGATGTTATTTCGGACATTATTACATCCAGGAGGCTTTGCTCGTCGCCGGCTTCGTCTGGGGCGCGTTGCTTTGGATGGAGTCCGCCGCCGCTCCTGCTTGCGGGTGGAAGCCGGCCCTGGCTGGCGCCGGCTTCGGCCTGGCGCTGGCCTGCAAGGTGACCGCCGCCGCCTACCTGGGCGTTTTCCTGCTGACGCTCATCATCCTCGCCCGTGAGACGCTGACCTGGCGTCGCATCGCATGGACGGCCGCGGGGGCGACGGCGGTCTGGCTCGCCCTGCAGACCTGGCTGTTCACCGACCTCAACGGCGTCACCGCCTGGGGTCGCCAGTTCTGGCGCTCCTTCGGCGTGGCCTCGGGCAACGAGGAGACGCTTCCTCTGACGAACCCAGGCTACTGGTGGGCGGTCGGGCTGTGGCTCGCCGTCCTGGTCGTCGCGCGCTTGGTCCGTTCCGGGACGCGTTCGGTCCGGGACGTGCCGCTCGCCTTCGCCGTCGGCTGCTTCCTCTTCCACCTCGCGCTGCCCTACAAGACCCCCTGGCTGCTGTTCCTGCCCGTCTGCCTGAGTCTGTCCGTCGCCTGGCCTCTGCTGGCCGAGGGACCGGTCGGCAGGCTGGCCGTTTCATTGAGCCTTGCGACGGCCTTCGTGTTCGCCTCCGGCATCGTGCTGGAGCGACAC
>CAIOPO010000077.1 GCA_903860195.1 uncultured Opitutia bacterium
GCTCCGGCCGTCACGCCTGCCCCCGCTCCCGCGGCCGCTGCGCCGCCGGCGGCCGTCATGCGCCGACCTGCGCGCTTCCGGTTCAGCGGCGCCGCCGACCTGCGGCGCGCCTTCATCGCTTCCGAAGTCCTCGGGCGTCCCGTTTCGCTCCGTCCGCCGCGCCTCTGATCAGCGCGAGCGGGCCGAGATCCGCGCGAACAGGTAGGGCAACGCGCAGCCGAGCACGATGCCGGCGCCCGACGGGACCGCTTCGAAGTGATACGAGAGCAGGAGTCCGGCGGTTCCTCCGACCACGGCGCAGCCGGCCGCCCAGGCCATCGCGCCCGCGACGCTGCGCCCCAGCAGCACGCCGGTGGCGGCGGGCAGCACGAGCAGGGCGGTGGTGAGCAGCGCTCCGAGCAGCCTGACGCAGGCCACCGCGCCGAGCGCCACCAGCGTGAGCAGCGCCGTGCGCAGCAGCGCCGGGCGCGCGCCCAGCAGCCGCGCATACTCCTCGTCGAACGAGGCCAGCTCGAGTTCCTTGTGCAGCGCGCGCAGGGCGAGCAGGATCAGCGTCGAGGTCAGTCCCACCGCCGCGAGGTCTTCCGGGCCGACCGAGACCACGCTGCCGAAGAGCAGGCCGCCGAAGTCCCGCCAGGCCTTGGCCTGCTGCATCAGCGCCACGCCGGCCGCGAGCATCACCGAGAGCATCACGCCGATGGCCGAGTCCTCGCTCACGTCCCGCCGCGAGGCGAGCCACGCCGCGCCGGCCGCCGTCAGCAGGGCCGCACCGAGCGCTCCGAGGTAGGGGGGCAGACCGAGCAGCACGGCGGCCACCACGCCCGGCAGGATGGAATGCGTCAGCGCGGTGCTCACGAACGCCATCCTTCGGAGCACCACGTAGACGCCGAGGCAGGCGGAAGCCGACCCGCCGAGCGCAAGCGCCGCCAGGGCGCGCAGGAAGAAGTCCTCCGTGAAGGGCTGGACGAGGAAATCAGGCATGACCGGCGCCCTCCTTGCTTCTGCCGCCGGCGGTCCGGCCCATTTCGAGCACGCTGTCAAACCGTGCCAGTCCGGACATTTCGTGCGTGGCCATCACGACGGTGAAGCCGGCCTGGCGGGAGAAGACGTGGGCGTCGACGAGCGCTCGGCTGGCGTCGTCGAGCGCCGCATAAGGCTCGTCCAGCAGCAGCAGTTCCGCGCCCTGCACCGCGGCGCGGGCGAGCAGCGCGCGTTGGAGCTGTCCGCCGGAGAGCGAATGGACCTGACGGTCCGCGAGTCCTCCGAGCTCCATCATGGCCAGCGCCCGGTCGACGGACTCGTCCCCGTGGTGGCACTCTTCGAACCATCCGTGATGCGCGTAGGTCCCCGTGCGCACGAGCCTGCGCAGGGTCATCGGGAAGGGGGCGGTGAAGGCGGGCCTCTGCGCGAGGAAGGCGACCCGCGGCCGACCGGTCCGCGGCTTGGAACCGAGGGCCAGGACTTTGCCGGCCGACGGCGCGATCAGTCCCGCGAGCACGCGCAGCAGGGTTGATTTTCCGGAGCCGTTGGGCCCGGTCAGCGCGACGCGAGCCCCCTTCGGGATGCGGAAGGAGAGCTCCTCGAAAGCACGCGGACCGCCGGGTTGCGCGGAGGCCGAGAGCCCCTCGGCCTCCGCGGCCCACGGGGTCTCCTGCGTGGTTTCGGATTCGGAATAGGGCAGGGTGGGCAGCAGCCGCAACGGCAGCCCCGTCAGTTCCGCGAACCATCCTGCGGGCGCCTTGCTCATCGCATCAGGGCTCCGTGAATCAGCCGTCCGTTGCGGAGCATCATCTCCTTCCAGGATCGCGCCTGGCCCTCCGGTCCCGACAACGATTCGATGTTGAGAGACACCGGCGGGGGCAGTCCGGCGTCCTGGGTGAGCCGGAGGGCGAGGTCGAGATTCTGGCCCTCATCGACGAAGACCGCGCGCACGTCGTTTGTCCGGATCGACTTCAGCAGGGAAGAGTAGTGGCGTGCTGAAGTATCCGCCGCTTCGGCAGAGGGGCTGGCGAGCAACGTCCCGACCACCTTCAGCCCGTAGCGTTCAGCGAAGGGTTCGAGATTGGGGTGCTGGCTGATGATCGCTCTCTTGCCGGCCGGTATCATCATGAAGAGCTTACTGAGCTCTTCATCTACGGCATCAACTTCCTCAACCAGTTGTTTGTCATCGATTTGCACCGGAATCTTGGCGGCCACCATCTCGTCCTTCAGCCGTTTCATCATGGCTTTGACCAACTTGGGATCGGTCCAGCCGTGAGCCGGAACAACCCTCTCTTTCCCTTTGTGTGCCAGCCAAATGACTTGGCGGCCAGGCGAGGATTTTTCCCAGTCTTCCAGCCATGCTTCAGAATCCGGGCTGAAGCCGATGACCAGCTTCGATTGATTGAGACGCACTACGTCTTGGGCGCTCAACTGGTAATGATGCAGCTCGCCGTTTCTTGGGACCAAGCTATGCGTTAAGCTGTTGTCATTTAGTATTTTATGACAAAAACTCTCCAGGACGCTGAAACTGCAGATCAGGGGGCAAGGGTCCGTCCGGCCGAGGCATGGCGCCGCGTTCAGAAAGCACAGCAAAAGGAGGATGCTTCGAAGTGATGCCGCCACGACAAGGAGCCCAAGAAGCAATCGCAGATGCAAATCGTTTGCAACTGGCAAATGTTCATTTCTTGCCTAGTTTTGCATTTGCAACCGACTTTTTGAGCCGATACCCCTAACTTTCCCATGCCCCCCATGCGTGTCCTCCCTATTCTTTTTGGGGTATTCGCCCTAATGGTCGGCCAGCTATTTGGACAAGCTGCTGCGCCCGCCGTCCGGTCGCCCGTGGCCGTGCGCGACGTCAAGTTCATGCAGGTGCGTATCGGGGGGCAGGAGCACCCGTGGAACCGCATGCAGGTGGAGGTCCAGGCCAACGGATCGGCTGACGCCAAAGCCGCGACCAAGCGCTGGGTGGACAAGGTCAAGGTGACCGTGACGCAGATTTACAAGACCGACTCAGCCAAGTTCGAGGATTGGAACTATTACCGCTCGGTGGCCACCGTCCTCACGCTCGAAGTCGCCAAGCCGCGTTCAGTCCTTTTCTACCTTCCGGGTGACATCGTGAAGCGGGACAACCTGCGCAAAGAGCCCGATTATTACTTCGTGGAGATCGAAGTGGGCGGCACGCCCACCGAACTTTTCGACGCCAAGGGCCTTCTCGTCGCCGAGCACGCCCGGGCCGTCCACCGCGACATCTCCAAGAAGGACGTCTTCGACAAGGCCAAGGACGCCGCCAATCGGGGCGTGGTCAATACTCCCGGCATCCTCCGTCCTCAGTATCTGCTGACTTTCGGCGACCAGATTCCTGCCGTGCCCCCTTCTCCTGAGTTCGTGCGCGAAGACGTTCCTGCCCGCTGAACGCAAGCGACCGCCCCCGCATGAGCCAGAATCAGGCCACCATCGTCAATCTCGCCGCCTCCCACGTCTCGGTGTCGGTCTTCGGGACGTCCTCCAGCAGCCTCGTCCTCCAGCGTTTCCACGTCGAAGAGCTCACCCCTGGTCTCACTTCGGACGACCAGTGGCTTGATGCGGCGATCAACGCCCTCCGCGACCTCGTCGAGGCCCACGGCATCTCCGGCCACGTCACCGTGGTCGCCCCCAGTTTCCTCCTCCTCCAGAAGTCCCTGAAGGTGCCGCAGGTGGAGAGTCAGAAGCAGGCGCAGATCGTCGCTTTCGAGGCCCAGAACGCGATTCCCTATCCCCTCAACGAGGTCATCTGGGACAGCCAGGTCATGTCGTCTGACGGCGTCGAAGCCGAGGTCCTGCTGTTCGCCCTCCGCACCGAGGTCGCCAGCCGCATCGCCAATCTCGTCTCTTCCACCGGACTCAGGCCCTTCTCCATTCAGGCCGCGCCGCTGCTCGACAGCCAGGCCTTCCTGCTGGCGGGCGGTTCGGCCACTGAGGAGGTGCTGATCGTCAACGTGGGCGCACGCTCCACGACGCTCAGCTTCGTCGGTCCCAGCGGAGCCAACATCCAGTCCGCCAACATCGGCGGCAACCTCCTCACCCAGGGCGTCTCCGACAACACCGGTCAGCCGTTTCCCGCCGCCGAAGCCCTCAAGGTCGGCTACTTCTCGGGCGTGCTCCATCTTTCGGAGTCCGACCCTCAGGCCGCTGTCCTGCAGGCCAACTCCCAGCAGTTCATCCGCCGCCTCGCGCAGGACATCAACCGCCGTCTCATCAATGTCCGCCGTGGCGCCAACGCCCGTCAGCCCGCCCGCATCCTCCTCACCGGCCGCGGCGCCCTGCTGCCCGGCCTGAAGGAGCAGCTCTGCGAGACCCTTCGTCTGCCGGTCGAGCCATTCCAGCCCGCCTCCGTGCTGCTCCTCGGCGAAGAGGTGAACCAGGACCTCGTCCGCCGCGCGCACAATCAGGTGTCCGAAGTCGTGGGCGAAGCCGCCCGACTTCTCCTGCCTCAGGCGGCGGGCGTGAACCTGATCCCGAAGGACATCGCCGCGCAGATCGCCTTCTCGGCCCGTCAGCCCAAGCTGCTCGTCGCCGCGATGCTCGCCGCGCTGATCCCTCTGCCCGTCTGGTACGTCTACAGCGAGAACATCGCCCATTCTCAGAAGCTGGTCGATGCGCTCGGAGTCAGGTCGCGTGAGCTCAAGGCTCACCAGTTCTCCCTGACTGACACCCGTCAGAAGACCGACGCCGTCCTGGCCGTCAACCGGGAGCTTGAATCGGTCGTGCTCAACCGCTCCAACTGGCTGGCCTTCCTCGCCGACCTGCAGACGAGGATCTCGTCGATGCCCAACACCTGGGTGGAGGAGCTGCACGTGCGCCGCGAGGCCCAGCCCGTGGCGCCGTCCGCCGAAGGCGAGCCGCCGCCCCCGCCGGTCACCGTCACGAAGGTCGTGCTCACGGTGCGCTTCCTGATGCCCGAAGTGGCGCCCCAGCGTCCGCACAACGCCGCGGCCATGAACCGTCGTCAGAAGGCCCTGCTCGACTCGCTCCGCCAGTCGAAGTTCATCGCCGAGATTCCTGACCAGGAGATCAAGGGCGAGTACACCCCCACCAACTCTCCCAAGCTCACCCTCACCCTCGTCATCCGGCGGGAATCCGCCCTCTGACCCATGGAAAGCTTCAACAAGAACAAGGGTTTCTACATCGGCCTCATCGTCATCCTCCTAGGCTTCTGCGCCGGCGTGGTCTTCGCCGTGGTGAGCTACCTCGGCGCTTCCGAGTCGGAGTCGCGCCTGCAGGCCGCCCAGCGCGAGGTGAAGGCGCTCCTCGACGGTCATGAGTTCGCGCCCGGCAAGGTGACCCCCCGCACCGACAAGGTCTCCCTCACGCCCGAGTCCACCGAGGCCGCCGCCAAGGACCTCGCGGAGCTCGGCGCGCGCAAGACCGAGCTCCTCAAGGCCATCAACGGAGACCCTGATTCCGCCCTCAAGGGGCGCGCCAGCGTCAACTCCTCCGAGCTGGCCTCCATGATCCGTCAGTCCGTCGACGAGTGGCAGCGCTTCGCCCAGGACAAGGAGGTCCGCCTGCTTCCGAACGACAAGTGCGACTTCGGCTTCCGCCGTTACATCCGCAACCCCGGCACCTCCCCCCGCAAGGAGCTGACGCGCGTCGATCAGCAGCGCGAGATCATCAACTACCTTTTCCGCCTGCTCGTGGAGTCCCGCCCCGCCGGCGCCCCGTTGCTGCTCCTTTCCGTCGACCGTGAGCCCGTCGAGACCTTCATCATCATTCCCGAGGGCAAGCCCGGTGCCGGCACGCTCGGCCCTGATCCCGAGGGCGCCCGCAGCACCGAAGCCGACGAGTTCGTGCCTTCCCGGACCTTCCGCCGCAAGGACCTCGTGGAGACCCTTTCTTTCCGCGTGCGGTTCGCCGGCACCACTCCGACCTTCCGCACCTTCATCAACAAGCTCCGCAATTCGGGACGGCCGTTCGCGATCACCAGCGTGGACGTCGGCCTGCCGAACGCCGAGGCGGCCAAGATCCTCGCCGCGCCCGCCGCCGCCGCCACGCCCGCCGGAACGCCGTCGACGGCCGTCATCCCGGGGCTCATCCCCTCGAACGGACCCGACGCCGCGCCCAAGGACGAGCGCATCACCGTCGTGACCGAGAAGCCCTCCGATTTCACCGTCCAGATCGACTACCTCACGGCCGTCGAAGCGCCCGCCGCCTCCGAAGGGGAGGCCAAGAAGTAAGCCATGAACTCCCGCAAGGACATCGTCATCATCTGCCTTTCCGCGCTGCTGCTCATCGCGGCCGGCGTGTTCGCCGCCGGGAAGCTCGGCCTGGTCGAGATCGGCTTCATCCGCCCGATCGTCCTCGATCCGCAGTCCGCTGACGCGCTCCTGCCCGAACTCAAGGCCGACCCCAAGGGCATCGTCTACCCCGCCTCGCCCAGCCCCTCCCTGGAGGACACCGCGCCCGACGTCCCCACGCCCGAGGAGAACGAGGACGGTTGGGACTACGACCTCTTCACCACCATCGACATCGCCTGGGACCCCGTGCTGAACGAGTACGTGCCCAAGCGCCGCAAGGTCATCCCGCTGCCGCCCTTCGGCGTCTCGCTCGCCAAGGTCGGACACCCGCGCTACCCCTACGTGCTCCGCTTCACCATCATGGGCCGCAAGGGCCGTGAGGAGATCGACCGCAAGTTCGCCATCGAGAACGTCGACACCAAGCAGTATTACGACGGCTGCCGGATCGGCGTGCCGCTGGATGCGAACACCCCGGTCGTCCCGGTCTCCTTCACCGTCGTCAAGGAGAAGGACAAGGACGGCTTCATGGTCAGCCGCAACGTGCTCAAGCTCGAGGACAAGAAGCTCGGCAAGATCGTGGAGATCGATGACGTCAAACCCCTCGAGTTCACCGACCAGGTGGACATCCTTCTCGTGTCCACTTCCGAGCCCGACAAGTCCTGGACTCTGCACAAGAAGGGCGAGAAATTCACCTACAACGACGCCCTCTTCCAGGTCAAAGAAGTTGACTTGGCAGCACGCACCGTGACCCTCGACAAGACCTTCGCTCCCAACCCCAGGAAGCCGAAGAAGACCTTCACCGAGGTGCTCGCAGTGCCTTCCTCCAAGCCCGTTGCGGCCCCTTCCGCCGCTCCCGCGTCACCCGGTCCCGGCGCGACGCCCGCCCCGGCGGCTCCCGCCGGCCTGCCGCCCCCCACCTTCGCACTGCC
>CAIOPO010000078.1 GCA_903860195.1 uncultured Opitutia bacterium
AACATCCGCGACTGCTGGTGGAACGACATGGTGCGCCGCCGCGAGGACATCGTGGGTCTCGAGAGCTCCATCATCATGCACCCGAAGGTCTGGGAGGCCTCGGGACACGTCGCCGGCTTCACCGACCCGCTGGTCGACTGCAAGGTCAGCAAGCAGCGCTATCGGGCGGACCAGCTGTTCTTCGCCCCGGTGGTCGTCGACGGTAAGACGGTCGGCCACGTCAGCGCCCTTGAGAGCGAGAAGACAACGGAGGACCTGCAGGCGGCAGCCGAATCGTTCAAACGCAAGAAGGCGATCCAGGGCACGCTCGCGCCGGTGCAGCCGCGCGACATGACGGAGGCGCGGCCGGAGGAGATCGCGCTGATCCCGTCGCCCGCCACCGGCGAGCCCGGCAGCCTCACGGAGCCGCGAGCGTTCAACATGATGTTCGAGACGCACGTCGGCCCGATGCGCGACTCGGCCTCGGTCGCCTACCTGCGGCCCGAGACGGCGCAGGGCATGTTCGCCGACTTCCGCAACGTCGTCGACACCGGCCGGGTGAAGCTGCCCTTCGGCATCGCCCAGATCGGGAAATCTTTCCGCAACGAGATCACGCCGCGCAACTTCATCTTCCGCTCGCGCGAGTTCGAGCAGATGGAGATGGAGTACTTCATCCACCCCGACGCCGACTGGCTCGCCTGCCATGAGGAATGGCTGAAGTGGTGCCGCGAATGGCTGATGAGCATCGGCCTGCCCGAGTCGCACCTGTCGCTGCACGAGCACCCCAAGGCCAAGCTCGCCTTCTACTCGCGCCGCACGGTCGACATCATGTTCCGGTACCCGTTCGGGGTGCAGGAGCTCTGGGGCATCGCCGCGCGCAGCGACTACGACCTCCAGCAGCACCAGAAGTTCTCCGGCGTGCCGCAGGTCTACTTCGACGAGGCGACCAAGCAGAAGGTCGTCCCGCACGTCATCGAGCCCGCCGTGGGCGTCGACCGCATCCTCCTTGCCGTACTCTGCGCGGGCTACGCGGAGGAGGACGTGAAGGACGAGAAGGGCAACGTGGAGAAGCGCACCGTGCTGCGGCTCTCGCCCCGTGTCGCGCCGATCAAGGTCGCCATCCTCCCGCTGTTGAAGAACAAGGAGGCCCTCGTCGCCCGCGCCCGCGAGCTCCACGCCCGGCTCAAGCGCCGGTACGCGGTGTTCTACGACGAGGCCGGCGCCATCGGCCGCCGTTACCGCCGTCAGGACGAGATCGGCACGCCGTGGTGCGTCACCATCGACTTCGACACCATCGAGAAGGACGGCACCTTCACGCTGCGCGACCGCGACTCGATGCAGCAGCGCCGCATCACCGAGGCCGAGCTCATCGCGCTTCTGGACGAGAAGGTCTATTGAGCGGCCGGCGCGAGCCGCCGGCCCGTACCGTGGCCAGAAAATCGAAGGTTCCGGCCATTCCCGGAAACCGGACCCCCGACGCGCTGAAGAACCTCACGGCATGGTTTCGCGGCCTGCCGCGCCACGCCACCAAGGCAGGCGCCGAGTTCAAACGGATGGGGCAGGTGGGTGATCCGAACGGTACGATCGAGCACCTCGTGAACGCGAGGGTCGGCGTCCCTGGAAACGACTTCGACGTCACCCTCTTCTGCACGCGCGGGCAATGGTCCGCCGCTTGCGGATGCGACCAAGGGCCCATCTGCGGACACTCCGCCGCGCTGGCGCTCGTCTGGCTCGACCGTAACGCCGGCGCGCAAGCCGGGGCAGACTCCGCGCCGGCGGAGAAACCCCGCGCCTTCGCCGAAGTCCACGCTCCAATCATCGAAGGCAAGCTGGGGCGGCCTCTGCGCCAAGATGAGCTCCGCACCCTTGCCGCGCTCGAGATGCTCCACCGGGACGTCATCCGCCACCAAGGCCGCCTCCTGGCATCAGCCGTGAAGGATTTGGGCTTTCGCTGGTTCCTACGGAAAAACGCCCCCGACTGGGAACCGGTGCTCGACGGCTGGTGGAACCACGCGCAACCGCCGGCGACGCCGCTCGAACTGTGGCAATACCTGGCCTACGACCTCGAGCGCCGCGGCGAGGTGATTCCTGAGCTTTTCCAGCCGCTGACCGACACCGGCGCCGTGCGGGCGCGGCTGGAGTCGAAGCTGCTCCAGGAGACCGTCAACCGCTGGCAGTTCCAGCTGCGGCGGCTGGCCGAGCCGGAGCGCCACGCCTACAGCCAACCGCAGGGAGGCGGGCTGGAAGGCATCACCGGCCTACGCGTCAGCCTGCAGGACGACGGCACCGCGCGGCTCCAGACCCGGCGGGGCGCGGAAGCAGCGTGGAAGCCGGCGACGGCCACCTTCATCCGCTCGCTCCCGCACCTGCGGGCGGCGCAGCTGCGGGGATTCAACCCCGCCGAGGCCGCCCTCGCCCGCGCCGCCGAAGTGGTGGAGGAAATCGCCGACCTGTTCCTTGAACTCGCCTCCGACGACGCGCAACTCTCGTACCCCGTCATCTACGCCAT
>CAIOPO010000079.1 GCA_903860195.1 uncultured Opitutia bacterium
AGCTCGCGGGCGTCCCGCCGCGGGACGTGCCCCGCGACCGGCCGGTCGGCCCGATCCTGGGCACGTCCGGACGGCGCCGTCTGGCCGACGCGCTCGAACGCGAGTTCGGCGTCGCGCCGCCTGACGCCGAGGCCCTGCTCGGACTCACGCCCGTCCAGCTGGGGCGCCTGATGCGGCAGCTGGCCCGCCGCCGGAAGGAGAAGCCCCGCCCGCGCCGACGGCCCTCCACGGCGGGTGACGTCATGGCCTCGCTGCCTCCGCCGCTGCTGGCCCTGGCCTCCGAGCTCGGGCTGAGGTCGGAATGGGAGCTGGCCCGAGCGCGCGAGCATCTCACCAAGGAATACCTGCGGCAGAACGCCCGCATCCATCTGGCCGCGCGGGAGGAGGAACGCGACGCCGTGCAGGCGAAACTCGAGGCCATCGGCCGGCTGCGCAAGGCCCTCGCCGCGGGACGCTGAAGCGTCCTTGCCACCCGGACCCCGCCGCCCACGCTCCCGCCCCTCATGGACGAACTCCTGCCGCTCTTCCCCGAGGTCGCCGCGGACCGCTGGGAGGTCCTGCGGGCGATGGCGGCGCTGCACCGCGAATGGAACGCCAAGATCAACCTGGTCTCGCGCAAGGACATGGAGAAGCTCGAGTGGCACCATTACGCGCCCTGCGTCGCGGCCGTGAAGTTCCTCAAGCTGATGGACGGGGCCCGCGTGATCGACGTGGGCACCGGCGGCGGCTTCCCGGGCCTCATCCTGGCGGCGCTGTATCCGAAGGCGCGCTTCACCCTCGTGGATTCGGTCGGCAAGAAGGTCGTCGTCGTGCGCGACATCGCCGACCGGCTCGGGCTGAAGAACGTCGAGACCCGGAACGCGCGCGCCGAGACGCTCGGGCATGAGCACGACTTCGTGACCGGCCGCGCCGTCGCCGACCTCCGCACCTTCGTGCACCAGACCCGCCAGCTCGTCGGCCGCGGACAGAAGCACTCCCTGCCCAACGGCGTCCTCTACTGGCAGGGCGGCGACCCGGCGGAGGAGGCGGCCAAGTCGGGACTCACGCCCCCCTTCTCCTTCGAGCTGCGTCCCCTGCTCAAGGACGACCCCAAGTTCGAGGGCAAGCGCATCGTCCTCTACCGCGCCCAGGACCTGGCCCGCTGCCGCCGTCCCGACCCGCCGGCATGACACGGAGCGGCCGCCCCGTGCCTTGACCCCCTGTTCGAAAGAGTCACGTTGAGGTCGATGTCCCGGCACAGGCTACCCTTGAACCCGGCCGGAGAGCGCCTCGAGGCGCTGCTCCGCCAGCGCATCGTCTATCTCGACGGCGCCATGGGCACCATGATCCAGCAGCTGAAGCTGGCCGAGGAGGACTACCGCGGGGAGCGCTTCAAGGACCATCCGGGCCAGCTGAAGGGCAACAACGACCTCCTCGTCGTCACCAAGCCGGCCGTCATCCGCGACATCCACCGCGCCTACCTCGACGCCGGGTCCGACATCCTCGAGACCAACACCTTCAACGGCACCTCCATCGCCCTGGCCGACTACGAGATGGGCCATCTCGTCCGCGAGCTGAACACCGCCGCGGTCAAGGTCGCCCGCGAGGCCGTCGACGCCTTCAAGGCCGCGAACCCCGGCAAGGACGCCTTCGTCGCCGGCGCCATCGGCCCGACGAACAAGACCCTGTCGATGTCCCGCGACGTCAACGACCCGGGCAAGCGCGACGTGACCTTCGTCCAGGTGCGCGACGCCTACCGCGAGCAGGTCGACGCCCTGATCGACGCCGGCGCCGACCTCCTGCTCTGCGAGACGGTCTTCGACACGCTCGTCCTCAAGGCCGCCCTCTTCGCCATCGACGAGGCCTTCGAAGCGCGCGGATTCCGGCTGCCCCTGATGATCTCGGGCACCATCACCGACGCCTCCGGCCGGACCCTCACCGGCCAGACGACCGAGGCCTTCTGGAATTCCGTCCGGCACGCCCGCCCCCTGAGCGTCGGCATGAACTGCGCCCTCGGCGGCGAGCAGATGCGCCCGCACATCGCCGAGCTCGCCAAGAAGGCCGACCTCTACGTCTCCTGCTACCCGAACGCCGGCCTGCCCAATCCGCTTTCGCCGACGGGCTTCCCCGAGGGCCCGGAGGACACCGCGGCCATCCTCGAGACCTTCGCCCGCGACGGCCTGGTCAACATCCTCGGCGGCTGCTGCGGCACCACGCCCGCGCACATCGCCGCCATCCGCCGCCGCACCGAGAAGCATCCCGCCCGCGTCCCCGGCGCCGTGGCGCCCGCGCTGCGGCTCTCCGGCCTCGAGGCCTTCAACGTGATCGGCGGACCGGGCACTTTCGTGAACGTCGGCGAGCGCACCAACGTCGCCGGTTCGAAGATCTTCAAGGGGCACGTCGAGAAGGGCGACTACCGGGCCGCCCTGCGCGTGGCCAAGCAGCAGATCGAGGCCGGCGCGGCCGTCATCGACATCAACTTCGACGCCGGCCTGCTCGACGGCGCGGCGGCGATGACGAAGTTCCTCAACATGGCGGCGACGGAGCCCGACATCGCCCGGGTGCCGTTCATGATCGACTCGTCGAACTTCGACATCGTCGAGGCGGGCCTGCGCTGCGTCCAGGGCAAGCCGGTCGTGAACTCGATCTCGCTCAAGGAGGGCCCCGAGGAGTTCGTGCGCCGCGCCCGGCTCTGCCGGCGCTACGGCGCGGCGATGATCGTGATGGCCTTCGACGAGCAGGGGCAGGCGGCCACGTTCGCCGACAAGGTCCGGATCTGCGAACGGGCCTACGGCATCCTCACCCGCGAGGCGGACGTCGACCCGCAGGACATCATCTTCGACCCGAACATCCTGACGGTCGGCACGGGCATGAAGGAGCATGACCGCTACGCCCTCGACTACATCGAGGCGGTCGCGGAGATCAAACGGCGCTGCCCCGGCGCCCGCACCTCCGGCGGCCTGTCCAACGTCTCCTTCTCCTTCCAGGGCAACAACCGCGTCCGCGAGGCCATCCACTCGGTCTTCCTCTACCACGCCATCAAGGCCGGCCTCGACATGGCCATCGTCAACGCGGGCATGCTCGAGGTCTACAGCGAGATCGAGCCGGAGCTGCGCGAGCGCGTCGAGGACCTGGTGCTCTGCCGCCGACCCGACGCCACCGAGCGCCTGCTGGAGATCGCGCCGAACTACGCCGCGACGAAGACGGAGGGCGCCGACGTCGCGAAGAAGAACGAATGGCGCGGGCTGCCGGTCGAGAAACGGCTGGAGCACGCGCTGGTGAAGGGCATCGACGACCACGTCGTCGCCGACACCGAGGAGGCCCGCGTCAAGCTGGGCCGGCCGCTGCTCGTCATCGAGGGGCCGCTGATGGACGGCATGCGCGTCGTCGGCCAGCTGTTCGGCGAGGGCAAGATGTTCCTCCCCCAGGTGGTCCGTTCCGCCCGCGTCATGAAGGCCGCGGTGGCCCACCTCGAGCCGTTCATGGCCGCCGAGAAGGTCGGCGGCTCGACCCAGGGCAGCTTCCTCATCGCGACCGTGAAGGGCGACGTGCACGACATCGGCAAGAACATCGTCGGCGTCGTGCTCGCCTGCAACAACTACGCGGTGACGGACCTGGGCGTGATGACGCCCACGGAGAGGATCGTGTCCGAGGCCCTGCGCCTGAAGCCCGACTTCATCGGCCTGTCCGGCCTGATCACGCCCTCGCTCGACGAGATGGTCAACGTGGCGAGGGAGCTGAAGCGCGCGGGCGTCAGCACCCCGCTGCTCATCGGCGGCGCCACGACCTCCCGCGAGCACACGGCGATCCGGCTGGCCGAGCATTACGACGGCCCGATGGTGCACGTCGGCGACGCCTCGCTGGTCACGACGGTCTGCGGCGACCTGCTCAATCCCGAGAAGCGCGAGGGCTTCGTAACCGACCTCCGCACGGAGCAGGAGTCGCTGCGGACGGAGTACGCAAGCCGGCAGCCGGTCGAGACGGTCACGCTCGAGGAGGCGCGCAAGCGGCCGCTCATCACGACCGCGCCGGTCCAGCCCGCCCCGCGCAAGCCCGGGGTGACGCTCTTCGAACGCATCGACCCCGCCGCCGTGGCCGAGATCATCGACTGGACGCCGTTCTTCGTGACGTGGGCGCTGAAGGGTTCGTTCCCGAACATCTTCCGGTCGGGCAAGTACGGCGCCGAGGCCCGCAGGACCTTCGACGCCGGACGCGCCGCGCTCGATGAGATCATCCGCGGAGACCGCGTCCACCTCCGCGGCGTCGCCGGCCTCTGGCCCGCGCGCCGCGTCGGCGACGACGTCGAAGTCTACGCCGACGAGCCCCAGGCGAAGAAGATCGGCCGCTTCCACTTCCTGCGCGACCAGACCGTGCGGCACAAGGTCACCGCGTTCCGCTCCCTCGCCGACCTGGTCTCGGCCGACAAGGGAGACCACATCGGGGCCTTCGCCGTCACCGCCGGCCAGGAGATCGAAGACTACGCCGCCTCGTTCAAGGAGAAGGACTCCTACCGCCAGATCATCATCCAGGCGATCGCCGACCGGCTCGCCGAGGGCTGCGCGGAATGGCTGCACCGCGAGGTGCGCAAGGACCTCTGGGGCTACGCGCCTGACGAGTCGCTCACGGTGCAGGAGCTCATCAAGGAGGAGTATGACGGACGCCGGCCGGCCGCGGGCTATCCCGCCTGTCCCGAGCACACCGAGAAGGGCGAGCTCTGGCGCCTGCTCGACGCGGACCGCATCGGCTGCACGCTGACCGAGTCCTACGCGATGAAGCCGGCCGCTTCGGTGTCCGGACTCTACTTCGGCAATCCGCAGTCGATCTACTTCGACGTCGACAACCTCGGCCGCGACCAGATCGCGGACTACGCCGCCCGCAAGGGCTGGACGGTCGAACAGGCCGAGAAGTGGCTGAGGCCCGTGCTGGGCTACAAGACCTGAGGATGGACGCGCGCGAACGGGAGAAGCTCGTCGCGACCCTCGGCGCGGATGACGCGGCGGCCGTCGAGCGTTTCCTGGGCGGCTGCGCGCTCTGCGCGCTCGTCGAGGCCGCCGACGAGGCGGACAGCGACTGGCCGGAATGGGGCCGCGCCGCCGCGGTGCTGCAGCGCTGGCTCGAGGCGCGGTCGAGGGACGCGGACGCGGCGCGCAAGCTCGGCTACATCCACTGCACCTTCGAGGCGCAGAAGTCCGTGCCGAGCGCGTTGCGCCCCGCCCTGCCGCAGGCCGTCGCCCGCATGCTGAAAAACCACGGCTTCGCGGAATGAGGTAGGGTCGGCACTGCGTGCCGACCTAGTCGCAGCGACCCATCCTAGGTCAGCACGCAGTGCTGACCCTACCGCCATAAAACACGGCCGCATGCAGCGCCATCGCGATGGCAATCGCCGCCCTGCCCCGAGCCAGCCATGTCTCGGCGGTCCCTGTCCCTAGCCCTGCCCCTGGCCCTAAACCCACCCCTCTCACTTCCCCTTCGCCGCTTCGGCCCGGGCCTTGGCGATCACGTCGGCGAGCTTCACCTCGGCCCCGCCCTGCCGCTTGCTCTCGTCCGCCGCTTCCATGAACGCGTAGAGCTCGAGCGTCTCCTCCGGGCTGACCGGCGCCTTGCCGGTGCGGAACATCTTCACGACCGCCTCGAGCAGGACCTCATAACCGTCGAACTTGCCGATGGGCGCCTCGCCTTTCTCGCCGACGGCGATGCCGCCGTAAGGTCCGCCCTTGGCCTTGCGGTCGGCCTCGCGATAGACGCCCACGCGGCCCTCGCCCCAGTTGCCGGTGACCTGGATGAATCCTTCCGGGGTCTTGTCGCGCTTCACCGAGACGCAGCCCGTGCCCATGACGGTGTAGAGACTCTCGCAACCATGGACGCCATACCAGTAGAGGTCGGGGTGGTGCGGCTCGAGGCTGGCGGGACTGGTGGTGTGGGCCGACTTCACCTTGCCGACGGAACCTTGGGCGACGGCCTGCGTGCCGGCGGCGAAGCGGAGCGAGGAGGAGCAGAAGTACGTCACGCCGGCCTTCCTCGCGGCGTCCTGGATGCGGATGACGTCGGCGAGCGAGCCCGCGATCGGCTTGTCGATGAAGACGGTCCGGCCGGCCTTCAGCACCGGCAGGAGCTGCTCGAGATGCACGCGGCCGTCATTGGACTCCAGCAGCACGAAGTCGACCTGCGCGCAGAGCTGCTCGATCGAGCCGACGATCTCCACGCCCATGCCCTTCAGCTTCTCGGAGTATTCGGGGACTCGCGAGACGCTCTCGGGGATGTCCTTGCTGCCCTGGGCGAACGCGTGCGTCACGCGGAAGCCCGCGAACTTCGGGGCGTCGGCCGGATTCTTCGGACCCTTGTTGAAGACCGTCGTGAAGGCCACCACGTGCGAGGTGTCCAGGCCGATGATGCCGATCTTCTTCGGGGCCTCCTCGGCGCGGGCGTTGAGGCAGGCGAGGAGCGTCGCCGCGAAGAGGACGACGCGCGTAAGGAACGGGGTCATGGGCCGATTAGACCCGCACCGGCGACGAGGGGCAAGCGTGCTCAGCCGCCGAGCAGGCCGGCGACCAGCTCCCACGCCTGCCGGGCGAGCAGCAGGCCGAGCGCCAGCCAGAGCAGGCCGGTGACGCGGTCCACCGCCCGCACCAGGGCGGGCGTGCGCAACCGGGGCCGCAGGCGGTCGGCGAGAAAGGCGTAGAAGGACATCACCGTCGTCTCGGACAGCATCGCGGCGCCGACGAGGGCCAGGGCGGGGCCCCAGGCGAAGGTCTCGGTGGGGATGCGCGAGGCCTGAATGATCGCGAGCAGCCAGGGAATCGTCTTGGGATTGGAGAAGTTGACCCAGGCGCCGCGCAGGAAAAGGCGGAGGCCTTCGCCTTCCATCTCATGCCCTTCGGGCAGGTCCGAGCGCGGCGAAAGCAGATGGCCGGCCGCCGTGCGCAGGAACCAGAGCGAACCCAGCGCGGCCAGCGCCGCGCGGCCGGCCGGGAAGCTGCCCGTGAGCCAGACCGAGGCCGCATAGGCGAAGAAGGCCTGGGGAATCTCGCCCGCGACCAGGCCGAGCGTGTGCCACAGGGTCCGGCGGGCGCCATGGCGCAGGGCCGTCTCGACGGTGGAGAGCACCGCCGGCCCGGGCGAGAGGCTGGCGACGAAGCAGGCCGTGATGAGCAGCCCGGCGTCCACGGGAGGTCAGCGCAGGGACCGCTTCCAGCGCGCGATCTCACGGGCGACGGCCCGGGGGCCGGGCATGCCCGTGTTCTCGCGCGCGGCGAAGCCGCGCCGCAGGCTGAAGACCTCGCGCCAGCCCTTCGTGAAGGCCTGGTCGGCGGTCAGTGCGGCGGCGTCGGAGATCCGGTCGAGCGGCACGCCCGACTTTTCGGCGAGCGCGACGAGCCGGCCGACGGCATGATGGGCGTGGCGGAACGGCACGCCCTTGCGCACGAGCCAGTCGGCGAGGTCGGTGGCCAGCAGCGCGGGATCCGACGCGGCGGCGAGGCAGCGGGCCCGGTGGAACTTCGTGCCCGCGAGAGTCGCGTCGGCGACCGCGAGGGAGAGCAGCAGCTGGTCGGCGGCGTCGAAGAGCGGCGGCTTGTCGTCCTGGAGGTCGCGGTTGTAGGTGAGCGGCAGGCCCTTGGTGAGCGACAGGAGGTGCGTGAGCGAGGCCTGGAACCGCGCGGCCTTGCCCCGGAGCAGCTCCATCGAGTCCGGATTGCGCTTCTGCGGCATCAGCGAGGAGCCAGTCGAGAAGGCGTCGGGCACGCGGGCGAAGCCGAACTCGGCGGAGGACCAGAGGACCATGTCCTCGGCCAGGCGCGAGAGGTGGACGCCGCAGAGCGCGGCGGCGAAGCAGAACTCCGTGGCCGCGTCGCGGTCGGCGACGGCGTCCATGGAATTGGCGGTCACGCGCGGACGGCCCTTGGCGTCGACGAAGCCGAGCAGCTTCGCGGTCATCTCCCGGCGGATCGGGAGCGTCGTGCCGGCGATGGCGCCGGAGCCCAGCGGGCACCAGTTGGCGGCGTCCTTGACGGCGGCGATCCGGCGCCGGTCACGTCCGAACATCTCGGCGTAGGCGAGCAGGTGGTGCGCGGCCGAGACCGGCTGGGCGCGCTGCAGGTGGGTGTAGCCCGGCAGGATCACGTCGGCGTTGGCCTCGGCGAGCTTCACCAAGGTCCTGAGCAGCGAGACCAGGGCCGCGTCCGCGGCGTCGCACTGGTCCTTGATCCAGAGGCGGACGTCGGTGGCGACCTGGTCGTTGCGCGAACGGGCGGTGTGCAGCTTGGCGGCGGCGGGGACGCGCTTCGTGAGCGCGCTCTCGATGTTCATGTGCACGTCCTCGAGGTCGCGGCTCCACTTGAACCTGCCGGCGGCGATCTCCCGGGCCACGGCGTCAAGGCCGCGCAGGATGGCGTCACGCTCCCGCCGGGTCAGGATGCCGGCCGCGGCGAGCATGGTCGCATGGGCCTTGGAGCCCCGGATGTCCTGGGCCCAGAGGCGGCGGTCGAAGGAGACCGACTCCCCGAAGCGCAGCATCAGCTCGGCCGGCCCGGCGCTGAACCGGCCGCCCCAGGTGGCCTGTGCCTTCTTCTTCGCGGGCATGGTTGAGCAATGCCCGCGCGCAGGGCCGCAGGCAAGCGAGGAACGCTCAGCGGGCGGGGGCGGAGGCGCGCGCGGCGCCCCCTTCGAGGCGGATCACGATCTCGCCCGGCTCCGCGACGCCGAGCCGCTCACGCGCCTGGTCGCGCACGAACTCAGGGTCGGTGCCGAAGCGGGTGATGTAACGCTCCGTCTGGACGCGCGAGCGCTCGAGCAGCGCGTTGGCCTGCTCCTTCTGGACCTCCGAGGCGCGGAGCGCGGCGAGACGCTCGGACGCGTCGGAGTGCGTCGAGTACACCATGCCGGAGACGACGCAGAGCAGGAGCAGCATCGACCAGAGGATGATCTTCTCGGTCTGCGAAGGCGGCTGGTCTGCGTCGCGGTCCATCGACACGACGTTTGATAGGGGGAAAGGGCTTTCCTGCGAGAGGAAAACTTCAGACCGCGGCCTTGGCGAGGGAGCCGCTGAACTCCATGAAGGCCCAGACGACCACGCCGGTCACGGACACGTAGAGCCAGACGGGGAAGACCCACCGGGTGAGCCGCTTGTGCTCCTCGAGCCGACCGACCTTGGCCAGCCAGACGGCACGGAGCACGAAGGGGGTCACGACGATGGCCAGGATGACGTGGGGGATGAGGATGAGGAGGTACAGCCCCTTGAGTCCGGCCCAGGCGGAGGCCGGGTCGGGGGCATAGGTCACATTGGTCCGCCCCAGGGCGACCCAGAGGTGGACCTTGGAGGCCAGATAGACCGCCAGGAAGAGGGCCGAGGTCAGCACGGCCCGCTTCATCGCCCGACCGTGACCCTCCCGGTCACCGGCCTTGATCCGGACGATGCCGACCAGAAGGAAGACGGTGGCGAGGGCGTTCAGCCCGGCCACGGTACGGGAGAGAAGTTCGGTGGTGCTGGCCATGGCGACAAGGAGACCCGCGGCGACGGGAAAGGCAAATCTTGCTCGCAACGCCAGCAGAACGGCGGTGTTCCATCAGCATGCATCCGCTCCTGCCCCTCCTGCTCCTGGCCGCCGCCTCCGGCCCTCCCATGGTGACGGCCGACCGGGAACCTCCGGCCCCTTCCCGGGTGACCATCAAGGTCGTGGGGGAGAAACGCGTCATCGAAGCCAACGGCGTCCCGGACCACAAGGTCGCCCCCTTCCCGAACCGCGGCAACCCGCACGAGATCACCGAACAGAGCTACCGCTTCGAAGTGCCCCTCAAGCCCGTTCCCGCCACCGGACCGGCGCCGGCCCGCGGAGCGGGACCGGGCGCGATCTGGGGCGTGGCGCTGAACGGGGTGGTGTTCGACCCGGGGACGGCTGAAATCTACCAGGACGGCGACCGCTCCTCCCCCTGGCGCTACGAGGCCCTGCTGAGCAACACCGAGATGGGCACGACGCCCCGCATCCGCACCGGACTCGGCCTGGACACGAGCCACGCCCACGTGCAGCCGAACGGCGCCTACCATTACCACGGACTGCCGACGCTCCTGATGGAGCGGCTCTCCGGCGGGGAGAAGAAGATGACCCACGTGGGCTGGGCCGCCGACGGCTACCCGGTCTACGCGGTCCACGCCCCGGCCAAGGCGGAGGACGCGTCCAGTCCGTTGCGCGCGATGAAGAGCAGCTACCGGCTGAAGAAGACCGCGCGCCCCGGAGGAGAGGACGCCCCCTCCGGACAGCCCGACGGCTCCTTCGGACTGGATTATGAATACGTCGCGGGGTCGGGCGACCTGGACGAGTTCGGCGGACGCACCGGTCCCACGCCCGAGTTTCCGCAGGGCACCTACTACTACGTGCTGACGGAGGACTGGCCTTTCATCCCGCGCGCGCACCGTGGCACGCCCGACCCCTCCTTCTCCAAAAGGATGGCCGAAGGGCCGGGCGGCAAGGCCGGCCCGGGCAAGAAGGGCGCGCCCAAGAAGAAGGGTCCGCCGCGCTGAGGCACCGCGCATGCCGACAGGCCAGGAAGGCCTCCCGTCCCGGGAGGCCTTCCTGCTTTCAGGCGCCCTTCTTCGGGTCGTATTTCTTCGCGGGAGCCGGCGCCTTGGGCGCGGCCGGCGCGGCGCCCGGCGCTCCGGGCACGGTGAAGACTCCGCCTTCGACCGCCTTGAGGCGGCGACGAACGTCCTCCGGCAGCTTGGCCCGCTGCTCCTCGGTCGTGACCTCGCCCTCGAAGAGCACCTTGCCCTGGGCGTCCTTCACGGTGGCGTGACGCTTGCCGTCGGACTCCTCCAGGGAGACGGAGCCTTCGCCGTCCGACAGGAGAGTCTTGGAGCTGGATGATGCGCCCGAGCCTAGGCTGAAGGAGAAAGAGCGTGAGGTGCTGAGTCCGGGCTGGGCGGGAACGGTCGCGTCAGGCGCGGCGGAGCCGGCGGACTTGCGGGACCGGGCGGAGCCGGTCGCGGCGCCCGGCTGGGCGAGAAGGCCGCGCGCCTGCAGTTCTTCGAGCTGGCGGAGGACTTCAGGAGGGAAGGCGACGGCGCCGGGCCCGATGTTGATGACGAATCCGGGGCCGACGTGGATCGTGCGCCCGCCGGCGGAATCCTGCCGGAGCGCGTCGGCCGGAGTGACGGGCCGGGAACGTCCGTCGCGGGCTTCGACGCCCGCGGGCCGCACGCTGAGCTTCACGGGCACGGTCATCGTGGAGCCGTTGCGGATCACGGAGAACTTCACCGTGTCGCCCGGCCGGCGCATCTGGACGAGCGACCGGAACTGGTCGAAATTCACGAGCAGCTGGTCGTCGAACCGCACGAGCACGTCGCCGGGCTGGAGCTGGTCGACGGCCGGGCCGTCGGGATCGACGACGCCGACACGCAGACCGGCGCCGGCAGGGAGACGGTCTCCCAGGGCCGCACGCTCCTCGTCGGTGGGCGGCAGCGCGTTGAGGCCGGCGTAGGCGGCCGGAGCCGGCGCGGCGGCGGACGCCGCGGCCTCGGCCTTGGCCTTGGGCGCCTTGGCGGCGGAAGGCGCATCGTGGGCCGCGCCGGCGGGACTGACCAGTCCGGCCAGCAGCAGCATGTGGAGGGGAATCTGTCGGGCGTTCATGGCGATGTATGTCTGAAGAGCGTCGCGGAGCGGAAAATCCGTTCAGTAAGTCTCAAGCGGAAGGAGCAGCGTGCTCTCCTCCGGACGGTAGCGGACCAGGCGGGCGCCGGAGCCGGCGGCCTCCCACTGCGTCGAGTGCTCACGCCGCAGCCGCACCGGCCGGACGTAGGTCCCGTCCCTGAGCCGCACGGGTTCCAGCAGTTCAAGGCTGGTCGGCGAACGGGAAGCGCCGGCGAGCCGGTAGCGCGCCTCGGGCGGGACGGCGGCCATGGCCTTCGCCGAAGCGCCGGCGCCGAGGGAGCCGGCGGCCGATGCGGCCTGGGGGGCGGGCGGCGGCGCGGAACGCGCGAAGGACCGCCCGACGGGGGCGGCGTCCGCAACAACCTTGGCCGCCGCGACGGAGTTGTCCGCCCTGATGGGCAATTCGGAGGTGACAGCGAGGGGGGCGATGGACGCCTCCTCTTCGGGCAGGACGAGGAAGGCGAGCGCAAGCGAGGCCGCGGCGGTCAGGCCGGAGAACCAGAGGATGACCTTGCCGCGCTCCTGCGGACGTGAGTCCAGCGAGGCCGCGACGGCCTGGGCGACCTCCGGTCCGGGGGCGCGCGGGCGGAGCGCCGAGAGCGCGATTTCGATGTCGTCTTGCGGTTCAGGCATGGGAGCGGGCGGAGATGAGTCGGCGAAGGGCCTCCATGGCATAGCGCCACCGGGAGGCCGCGGTGTTTGGAGAAATGGCGAGCTGCTCCCCGATCTGGTCGAAAGTCAGCTCGCCCCAGGTCTTGAGCACGACCACCTCCCGCTGCTCCTCGGGCAGACGGCCGAGCGATTCGGCGAGCGCGTTCAGGCGCGGATCGGACTCGGGCTCGAACCATCCGACCGTATCCGCGTCGGCGGCCACCGCCTTCTCGCGGACCGTACGACGGTCGGAGCTGCGGATCAGGTCGAGCGCGGCACGGCGGATCGAGGTGACGACCAGTGCGTTCGGATCGCCGGGCAGATGCCGCTGATGCTTCCAGAACCGGATGAAGGCCTCCTGCAGGACGTCGTCCGCGTCGGCCTCGGAACGGGTCCACTGGCGCGCGATCATCCGGAGCCTGGGGCCGTGTTCGGCGAACCAGGCCCGCCAGTCTCCGGAGACTCGCGGTTCGGTCATGTCTGACATCTCAGCGGCGCAAGGGAGCGGATTTGTCTCCCAAAGGGCATTTTTACGTGACCGGCCAGATGGTCAAAGCAGTTGCGGACCTCCAAAGTGCCTTTATGACTCGGCAGGTGCCCGGAAACGCCGTCACCACGCCCGCCAAAGGCCTCCTGCCCACCCTCGTCCGCTGGGTGGACGCAGACCATCTGCCGGAAGGACCCGAGGCCATGCTGGCCGCCCCCAAGGAAGTGGACTGGGCTCGTTGCGTCCCGTTCATCCTCCTGCACCTGGCCTGCCTCGGCGTCCTCTGGACCGGGGCCTCGCCCGTGGCCGTCTGGACCGCGGTCACCCTCTACTTCATCCGGATGTTCGCGATCACCGGATTCCTGCACCGCTATTTCTCCCACCGCACCTTCTCCACCTCCCGGGCCTTCCAGTTCATCATGGCGCTCTGGACCGCCACCGCCGTGCAGCGCGGCGCCCTCTGGTGGGCGTCCACCCACCGGCACCACCACCGGCACTCCGACGACCCCGAGGACAAGCATTCGCCGGTGGTCGACGGCTTCTGGTGGTCGCACGTGGGCTGGATCACCGCCAAGCGCAACTTCCCGACCGACTACGGGCGCGTGCCCGACCTGGCGAAATACCCCGAGCTCGTCTTCCTCAACCGCTTCGACGTCCTCGTGCCCGTGCTGTTCTTCGGAGCGCTCTACGGCGCGGGCGCCTGGATGGAGTCCGCGGGCGTGGCGACGAGCGGCGCCCAGATGCTCGTCTGGGGCGTGGTCTCCACGGTCGTGCTCTTCCACGGCACGGCGTGCATCAACTCCCTGGCCCACGTCTTCGGCCGCCGCCGCTTCCTGCACACCGGCGACGACTCACGGAATTCCCTCCTGCTCTCGCTGATCACCCTCGGCGAGGGCTGGCACAACAACCACCACCGCTATCAGGCGACCGTGCGCCAAGGTTTCTTCTGGTGGGAGTTCGACCCCACCTGGTATCTGCTCAAGGCCCTCTCCTGGACGGGCCTCATCTGGGGCCTCAAGCCGGTGCCCGCCTCCGTCTACGCCGAGGCCGCGGGCGCGGCCGACGTGGCCGGGACGGCGGAGGAGGCGGAACAGAGTGCCTGAGCGGATCGCGATCGTCGGCGCAGGTGTGTCCGGACTGGGCTGCCTGCGCTTCCTCCGCGGGCGGGCCAAGGTCACGCTCTTCGACTCCGACGCCCGCCCCGGCGGGCACGCCCACACCATCGAGGTCGACGAACCCGGCACCGGACGGAAGCTGCCGATGGACGTCGGCTTCATGGTCTTCAACGAGGTCACCTACCCGCATCTCTGCCGGCTCTTCCGGGAGCTGGGCGTGAAGACCAAGCCGACCTCGATGTCGTTCGCCGTGCGGCACGACCCTTCCGGCACCGAATGGTGCGGCTCCTCCGTCGGCCACCTTTTTGCGCAACGGCGCAACCTGCTGCGCCCGCGCTTCTGGCGGTTCCTCCTGCAGGTCGCGAAATTCAACCGCCTCGCCGCCGAAGGCTGGAAGACGCCCGAGGCCGAGACGACGCCACTCGGCGAATGGTGCGCCGCACGTGGGCTTGGACGGGACTTTCTCGAACTCTACCTGGTGCCGATGAGCTCGGCCGTGTGGTCCACCCCGCCGGAGAAGATGCTCGGCTTCCCCGCGGCCGCGCTGCTGCGCTTCTTCCATAACCACGGGTTCCTCGGGCTCGACACCCAGCACCCGTGGCTGACGCTCGAGGGCGGCAGCCGCACCTACGTCGCCGCCCTGCTCGCGGCCTGCCCGGCCGACGTGCGCACGGGCTGCGCGGTCACCGCGGTGCGGCGCGGACCGGACGGCGTGACGGTGGCCCACGCGGCGGGCGAGGAGCGCTTCGACCGCGTCATCCTCGCGACGCACGCCGACGACACGCTGCGCCTGCTCGCCGACGCGGACGCGGAGGAACGCCGCATCCTCGGCGCCTTCCCGTACAACCGCAACGTGGCCGTGGCGCACACGGACATGTCGCCGCTGCCGCGCACGCCGCGCGCCCGCGCCTCCTGGAACTACCGCACTTGGACGGAGGAAGGCCGGCCGGTGACCTCGACCCACTACTGGATGAACTCGCTGCAAGGCCTCACGGACCGGGAGAATTACGTGGTGACGATCAACCGGCCGGAGCAGATCGCCCCGGAGAAGGTCATCCGCACCATTCCCTGCGAGCATCCGCTCTTCACCGTGGAAGGCATCGCGGCCCAGCAGGAAGTGCAGGGCCTCAACGAGCGTGCCGACGCCCGCACCCACTTCGTGGGCGCCTGGCAGCGCTACGGCTTCCATGAGGACGGACTCTGGTCCGCACACCGGCTCTGCTCCTTCCTCCTCGGGCGCGACGCCTGGGAGAGCTGATCAGGAGAAAGTGACGGCGGACGGAAGGCGCTCGAAGCCCTCGGCGCGGAAGGGCTCCTCCGCGCGCATGCCGGCGAGCCGGGCGACATACCGGTCGGGCACGCGCTCGAGGCGGATGTTGTGGAACATCACGCAGTCGTTGAGGTAATTGCGGGCGAGGGCGATGCGCTGCTCGGTCTCGACGACGCCGGAACTGAGGGCGTTGAACGACTCCACGGCGAGGATGTCGGGATAGGCCTCGCGGAGGGCGAGCAGGGAGGGCCCGACCGCGCTCAGTCCTCCGCCGGCGGCCTGCGCGCGCAGCGCGGCGACGGTCTCCTGCACGGCCCGCTCGTGCGCGCGGTAGCCGGCGAGGCACGCGGCGAGACGGGGGATGAGGTCGGCCCGGCGCTTCAGCTGCACCTCGACGAGCGAGCGCGCGCGGGCCACGCGGTTGCGCACGCCCACGAGGCTGTTGAACACCATCCACACCCAGCCGAGCAGGAAGAGCAGCCCGTAGACGCCGACGCCGACGAAGGCCGCGACGGGCACGTCGCCGACGACGGCCCGGGCGCCCATCAGGCCGAAGCTCGCCAGAGCGGCCGGGACGGCGCCGAGGACCGACCAGATGACGAAGGCCGTGGCGGAGCCGTCGCTGAGTTCGGATTCTCGGCGATGGGTGATGATGAACATCTCCTGGTCAGGGTGCTTCGCGATCTTGGCGGCGGGGATGTCGGTCCGCTCACTGGCCCGGCCGCGCACGAACAGGCGCGTCCCGACCACCACGCCGTATTCCTGAAAATGACGTTCACCGGTCGAGCCCTCGACCGTCTCGTCCGGACTCTTCGTGTAGTAGAGAGGGTCGGAACGGTCGACGTACCGGCTGAAAGTCTCGACGTCGTCGAAGACGGCGCCGTCCGGGTCGACCCAGACGAAGCCCGTCTCGTCGCGCAGGTAGAAGCCCGAGGACTCCCTGCCGCCCGCCACGACGTCCCAGCCCGTCCTGCGCACCCGCCGCGTGCGCGTGCGCCCCTTGTCGTCGGTGTAGGTCTCGGTCTCCCAACGCACCCACTGCTCCGACACCGTCCAGCGGTAGGCCACGCAGGGCTTGCCGGAAAGCTCGCCGATGAAGGGCCTCTCGAGCACGCACACGCCGTCGAGCTCGACCTCGCCGATGAACACGCTGAGCGCCTTGGAGACCGGCGTGTCGTCGAGCAGCCGGCGCCGGCGGCCCGCCCGCATCGCCAGCCAGAGGCAGAGCAGCGACACGAGGGCCGCCACCGTGGCGATCTGCGCGTCGTCGGCACGGGCTAGCAGGAACGGGGGCACGACCTCTTGATGCCAGACCCGGCCGGCAACGCAAGCGACGCCGATTCGGGCGAGGGGGCTTGCGCCCGGCAACCTTCCCCCCAACCCTCGTCCTCCGAATGGTGCGGCTCTACGATGCGACCGTGATGCACGCGCGGCTGAAGCCGAAGCGGCATCATTTCTCGCATGCGGCCTTCGCCTTCGGCATCCGGGTCGAGGCCCTGGAGAATCCCGGCCGCGGACTCTGGCTGCTCGGACGGCGCTGGTCGCCCTATGATTTCCGCGACCAGGACTTCCTGCCGCCGGGCGAGATCTTCGGCCCCGAGGGCGTGCGGCAGGACTTCGGCCGGGAGGGTGACGGTCTAGAGGCCCGCGTCCGCGCCTTCTGCGCGGCCCACGGCCACGTGCTGCCGGAACGCGCCGCCATCCGGCTCATCGCGATGCCCAGGGCGTTCGGACAGTCCTACAATCCGGTCGTGTTCTTCGTCATCACCGTCGACGGCCGCCTGGACAGCGGCATCGCGGAAGTCCACAACACCTTCGGCGAGCGCAAAGCGTGGTTCCTCGGCCCGGAGTGCCGGCGCGAGGAGCACGACGGCGACCCCTACCTGCAGCTGCGGGCCCCGAAGCGCTTCTACGTCTCGCCCTTCTCGGGCCTCGACACCGAGTTCGAGTTCACCCTGCGCGAGCCCGCCGGCGTCCTGTCGGTCACCGTCGACCATTACGAGGGCGGCGAAAAGACCCTGGTGAGCTCCTGGAGCGGCCCGCAGGTGCCCCTGACCGACGCCCGCCTGCTCTGGCTGACGCTCAAGTCGCCGCTGCTGGTGCTCAAAGTGACCGTGCTGATCCACCTCCATGCCGCCTGGCTCTGGCTCGCCCGCCGGCTGCCCTTCCGTCGCAAGCGGGATGACATCGACCTCCAGCGCGGACTCCGCCACCCTTCGCCCGAAATCGCCGGAAGACCATGACCGCGCCCCGCCCCACCCTCTCCCGCCGGCTCGTCCTGCGCGAATTCTCCCGCCTCCGCCGCGGCCGCCTCGACCTCGTCACCCCCGAGGGCGAGACGCTGCGCTTCGGAGATCCGGCCGTCGCCGCAGGTGCCCGCGTCGAGGTGAAGGACGACGACTTCTTCCGGCGCATCGTGCTCTCGGCCGACATCGGCCTGACCGAGGCCTACATGGACGGACAATGGGACTCGCCCGACCTCACCGCGGTCATCGCCTTCTTCATCGACAACCTCGAGCACGCCGCGGGGATGTCGGGCTCCGTCCGGCGCAACGCCGCCCTCGGCGTCCTGCGTTTCGCCGACCGCGTGGGCCATCTCCTGCGTCCGAACTCCCGCAAGGTCGTGCGGCGCAACATCGCCGAGCACTACGACCTCTCCAACGACTTCTTCCGGCTCTTCCTCGACCCCTCGATGATGTACTCCTCCGCCCGCTGGGAGGGCGCGACGTCGCTCGAGCAGGCGCAGGCGAACAAGAACGAGGCCCTCTGCCGCCACCTGCGCCTGCGTGCGGAGGACCACGTCATCGAGATCGGCACCGGCTGGGGCGGCTGGGCCCTGCACGCCGTGCGCAACCATGGCTGCCGCGTCACGACGCTCACCATCTCCCAGGCGCAGCATGACCTCGCCGTCGAGCGCGTGAAGGCCGCGGGACTCTCCGACCGCATCGAGGTGCGACTGGAGGATTTCCGCGACCACCGCGGCCTCTACGACAAGTGCGTCTCCATCGAGATGATGGAGGCCCTCGGCCACCGCTACCTCCCGGCCTTCTGCGAATCCGTCGGGCGCCTGCTCAAGAAGGACGGCGTCGCCGCCTTCCAGTACATCACCTGCCCGGACTCCCGCTACGAGCAGTTCCGAGGCGGCGTGGACTTCATCCAGAAGCACATCTTCCCGGGCTCCCTCCTCCTGTCGATCAACCGCGTCGGCGAGCTCATGACCCGACGCGCCGGCTTCCAGCTGCACCGCCTCGAGGAGTTCGGACCCGACTACGCCCGCACCCTCGACGCCTGGTGCCGCGCCTTCGAGGCCAACTTGGACAAAGTCCGCGCGATGGGCTTCGACGACCGCTTCATCCGCAAGTGGCGCCTCTACTTCCGCTACTGCGAGGCCGCCTTCGCCCGCCGCAACATCGGCGTCGTGCAGGCCGTCTACGTGCGCCCGAACTGCGGAATCGAGGGCCTTTGAGCCGCATTTCAGCCCGAACGACTTTGGGGGTTGTAATATCTGCAATAAAAGCGGTGACTGACGGTCACCCAACAAACCCATGAAGCACCTATCCATCGCCCTCCTGCTAGCCGCCGCATGCTGCCCGATTGCCGAGGCTGTCATTTACAATGCCAGCTGGGACAACGGAGCCGGCACCACTGCTTCCGGAACCTTCGATATCGATACCGCAGCACTCCTCAATCCGGGCTTCAATCCTAATTCAGGAGCTTGGCTGACCGGAATGAGCATCACGATCGTAAACGCACTTCCTGGAAACGCCCCTGGGGGCACCTACACGCTGAGCGCTCAGAATTTCGCCTCCCTCAATCTAACCCAAGCCGTGGACATGAGCGCCGAGCTCGTCGGGCAGGCCGGCTTTTCAGGAGGCGGCCTTTCAGTCACTCTGGCTAACGGCATGTGGCACACGCACGGGAACAGCTCACTGTCGAATGACGCCGCCGGCTGGCCTGCTACGGACATGCAACTGGTCTCATTCATCCTCGCAGGACCCACCGGCGTGCCGGACATCGCCGCCTGGCTGTCGTCGGTGAACAACGCCCAGCGCACCTACTCGGCGGGCTACAACATGATCGTCGTCGCGCTGGAAGGCGCGCACCACCGTCCGCTCATGTCGTATGACGACATGGGCAAGGAACGCGCCACCTGGGTGACCGGTGATTTCGCCAACAGCTCCCGCCGTCGCGACGTCAACGTCTCCTCCGGTGAAGTCGGCACGAGCTGGAAGGCCGGCGCCAACGGCGTCTTCGGCGTCGCCGCGGGCTACGGCAGCCAGCGCGAGGACCTCGCCCTCGACGGCCGCAACGACGTCGACGGCAAATACATGTTCGCCGAATACGACCACCGGCTCGCCTCCGGCTGGATCGTCTCGGTGCTCGGCATGGTGGGCAGCTGGGACGCGGAGATCCTCCGCGGCTACCTCGACGCGGGCGTGCCCGACCATTCCTACGGAGAGACCGGCGTGGCCACCCGGACCGCTCGCCTGCGCTTCGACGCCCCGACGCTGGCGACCGTGGGCGGCTTCGGCCTTTCTCCCTTCGTCTCCTACTCCGTGACGCAGACCGAAGTGGACGCCTACACCGAGACGGGCGGCGCGTTCCCGGCGTCCTACGACGCCCAGAAGCACCAGTCAGAAGAAGGCCGGCTCGGCCTCGTCGGCACCCGGGACCTGACCGCCTCGACCCGCCTCCGTCTCAGCTTTGAGGCCATCCACCGCTTCGACGGCCAGGGCCCGTCCCTCACCGGCCAGGACATCACCGGCGGCGTCGCCTTCGAGCTCGACGGCAGCGACCCCAGCCCGGACTGCGTCCGCTACGGACTGGACATCGACCACAAGCTGACCCCGACCACGATGCTCAGCATCTCGGCCTTCGGTTCCAGCACCGGCGAAGTTCCTGATGTTTCCGGCGCGATCTCGCTCCGCCACGCGTTCTGACATCACAGAACAGGTCAGCAGAAGGCCGCCCGATTGGGCGGCCTTCCTGTTTTACGGCACAAGACCGTTTGCCTTCGGGACCGTTGCCCTCTCCTTGCGGGCATGAACCTCCGCCGGACCGTCTTCGCTTACTTCATCTTCGTCCTCGCCGCCATGACCTGGGTGTCCTGGTACGCCTCGACCGCCCCGACCATCACCTCGCTGCCGCACTACGCCGCGCTGGCGGGCAAGGAGGGCGTGAACGTCATCAAGGGCTTCGAGATCGTGTGCGCCGAGCCCTGGGGCTTGGCGACGATGTTCGACGCCTACTTCGGCTTCCTCGCCTTCTGGCTCTACGTCGCCTGGCGCGAACGCACCCTGGGGGCGCGCGCGGGCTGGCTCGTCGCCCTGCTGCTGCTCGGCAACTTCGCCATCGCCGCCTACGCCCTGCTCTGCCTGCGCGCTTCGCCGGGAGAGACGGACCCCGGCAAGATCTTCTTCGCCCGCAAGGCGGCCTGATGGGGGCGGTCGGGGCATGGCTGGCCCGGCGCGTGCGCGATCCGCTCGTCGCTGAGCTCAAGCAGGGCGCGACCCCCGAAGGCCTGGCGAACTCGACGGCGGTCGGAGCGGCCATCGGCCTCCTGCCCTTCCTCGGGACGACCACCTTCCTGTGCTTCGTGGCGGGACGCCTCGCGCGGCTGAACCACGTCGCCCTGCAGACCATCAACTATCTCCTCTACCCCGCCCAGATCGCGCTCATCGTCCCCCTCGTGCGCCTGGGCGAGGCCGCGACCGGCGCCCAGCCCATGCCGCTCTCGCCCGTGCTGATCGCGGAGAAGTTCGCCGAGTCCCCCGCCTCCTTCCTGTCCGAATTCGGGACGGCCGGACTCCACGGACTGCTCGGCTGGACCCTCGTCGTGCCCGCCTCGGCCTGGTTGCTCGGGCTCGCCCTGCGCCGCACCTTCCGCAGACTCGCCGCATGAACCCCTACGCCGCCCTCGGCCTCTACTTCGCCTTCCTCCTCGCCGAGGCCTGCGTCTACTTCGCCCTCTGCTGGGTCATCGCGAAGCGCATCGACAACTGGTCGGTCGTCGACGTCGCCTGGTCGTTCGGCTTCGCGCTCGTGGGCCTGCAGATGCTGGCCGTCCACCTCGCCGTGCAGCCCATCGGCGGACAGGCCGTGCTCATGGCCGTCGCCACCATCCTCTGGAGCCTGCGCCTGACCGCACACCTCGCCGTGCGCGTGCTCGGACACCTCGACCAGGAGGACGGGCGCTACCTGCGCATGCGCGAGGAATACGGCGAGCGCATGCCCGCACGGATGGTCTACTTCTACTTCATCCAGGCCGTCGTCCTCGCCGTGCTGTGCCTCCCGCTGCTCTCATCGGCGCCCGACGGGGCGCCGGCGGCCGCGGCACCCATCCACTGGGCCGGCCTCGCCGTCGTGGGTGTCGCCCTGCTCATCGAGGGCGTGGCGGACGCCCAGCTCGCCGCCTTCAAGAAGGACGCCGCCAATCGCGGCAAGGTCTGTGAACGCGGACTTTGGGCCTGGAGCCGACACCCCAACTACTTCGGCGAGTGGCTCGTGTGGGTCGGCTTCCTCCTCATGAGCTACAACCCTCAATACCGCGGCATCCCCGGCCTCCTGTGCGTGGCCGTCATCCATCATTTCCTGACCCGTGTCACCGGCGTGCCGCTGACCGAGGCGCAGCTCCTGAAGTCGAAGGGGGCGGCCTACGAGGATTACATGCGCCGCGTCCCGGCCTTCTGGCCGCGTCCGCCCCGCGGCTGAGTTTTCCCCGCCAAGGTTTGCCTCCGGCCGGACAGACGGTTCACATTCGGACATGCCCTTGCTCGACACCGTCCTCGGCTGGGACGTCCTGCCGGACTCCCTGATCCGCCTGGGCATCCGTCGCCTCCTCCGCCAGCGACTCCGTGACGAACGGGCGGACGACCCCGCCGAACGGCGACGTCGCGTGGACGCCTTCGCCGACGAGCTGAGGCGCCTGCCCGTGGCCGTCGCGACCAAGGCGGCGAACGACCAGCACTACGAAGTGCCGGCGTCCTTCTACCGCCTCTGCCTCGGCCCACGCCTGAAGTATTCCAGCTGCCTCTACCCGAAGGGCGACGAGGACATCCCGGCCGCCGAGGAGGCCATGCTGGCGCTCACCTGCGAACGCGCGGACCTCCGGGACGGCCAGGACGTCCTCGAGCTCGGCTGCGGCTGGGGCTCCCTCACCCTCTGGATGGCGGAGAAATATCCCGCCTCCCGCATCACCGGCGTGTCCAACTCCGCCTCCCAGAAGGCGCACATCGAGGCGCAGGCCCGGGCGCGCGGGCTGTCGAACGTGCGCATCATCACCTGCGACATGAACGTCTTCGACGCCGGGGCCGCGGCCTATGACCGAGTCGTCTCGGTGGAGATGCTCGAGCACATGAAGAACTGGGGCGAGCTCCTGCGGCGGATCTCGGTCTGGCTCCGGCCCGGCGGCTCCCTGTTCTTCCACGTCTTCACCCACCGCGACTGCGCCTACCATTTCGAGTCCAAGGACGGGACCGACTGGATGTCCCGCCACTTCTTCACCGGGGGCATCATGCCCTCCAACTGCCTCGCCTCGCGCTTCCAGGAGCACCTGAAGCTGGAGCAGGTCTGGGAGGTCGAGGGGCGCCACTACGGACAGACCGCCGAGCACTGGCTCCGCAACACCGACCGGCACCGCGAGGAGGTCCTGCGCATCTTCGCCGCGACCTACGGCGCCGGCCAGGCCCGCAAGTGGCTCGCCTACTGGCGCATCTTCTTCATGGCCTGCGCCGAGCTGTGGAACTTCGACGGCGGCCGCGAATGGATGGTCTGCCACTACCGCTTCCGCAGGGCCTGAGGAGAAGTCCGCGTTTGCCTCCGTGACCCGCCGCCTTTGGCTGGGCGCATGGAGACCTTCACCGCGGACGGCACGCCCTTCGAGCGCTGGCGCGTCGGGGCCTCCACTTATGAGACCTGCCTGACCCGAGGGGCGCGACTGCTGCGCTGGAGCGTCGGGCTGCCGGGCGCGACGCGCGAGGTGCTGCACTGGCCCGAGGGCGCGCCGACCGCCCTCGACCGGATCGGCGCCGTGCGCGGCGGCAACCCCGTCCTCTTCCCCTTCATGGGGCGCAACTACGCCGACGGCGAGAAGTTCGCCTGGAAGGACGCCGACGGCGTGAAGCGGCCGATGCCGCAGCACGGCTTCGCGCGGGACAGCGCCTTCGAGTTCGTCGAACACGGCCCGAAGCACGCCGTCGTGCGACTGCAGCCGTCCGAGGCCGGCGCGCGCTGCTACCCCTTCGACTACGAGTTCCGCGTGCGGTTCGACTTCCTCGAGCTCTTCCTGCGGATCACCTTCGAGCTCGATAACCGCGGCGGCGCGCCGCTGCCCTGGTGCGCCGGACACCATTTCTACTTCACCCTGCCCTGGCATCGCGGGCTCTCCCGGCGCGACTACGTCGTGCGCGTCCCGTCCAAGAAGCAGTGGCGGCACGCGGCCGACGGCAAGCTCGTGCCCTTCGCGGGCCTGAAGGGCCTGACCGAGATCCCCTTCGACACCCCCGAGCTCTCCGACTGCATCTTCACCCACCTCAAGTCGGCCGCCGTGTCCTTCGGTCCGCGTTCGGGCGAGGAGGACGTCACGGTGAAGGTCGGCGAGGATCCGATTCCCGGCAGCTGGGGGACGGTCGTCACCTGGACCCAGGATCCGGAGGCGCCCTTCTACTGCGTCGAGCCGTGGATGGGCCCGCCCAACAGCCCTGAACACGGAAACGGGCTCCACTTCGTGGAGCCCGGTCGCACCGACACCTTCGTCACCGAGGTGTCGCTGATGTGAGTCGCCTCACTTGTTGCCGGCGCGGCGGATCGGGATGCGTCCCTTGGGCGCGGGAGCGGCGGGGGCCTCGGCGGCGGGGGCGGGAGCCACGACGGGGGCCACGGGCGTGAGCACCTCGGCGACGGGAGCGGGAGCGGCGGGCTCGTCGGCCACCGGGCTCGGAGCGCGGTCAGGACCGGCGCAGCCGACGAAGAGGGCGGAAAGGGCGGTGAGGACGAACAGTTTGCGTGCCATGGCGGGTTGGGTAGATTGCGGGGACTTTACGCCGCATGTCCCAACGCACAAGCGCAGATTCAGGCCCGCTGGTACTCTTCGTCTGCACGGGCAACTTCTACCGCAGCCGCCATGCGGAGGCCTTGTTCAACTGGCACGCCGGACGCCTGGGTTCCCCCTTCCGGGCCTTCTCCCGGGGGCTGCTCACCTCCCTGGTGGCGGACGAACCGACCCCGCTCTCCCGCGACACGGCCCGCAGGCTCGGGGAGCTGGGGGTGCCGCTGCATCTGACGGGGCCGGCCCCGGTCCAGCTGAAGGAAGAGGACCTTGGCAGGGCCCGGCGCACGATCGCCCTGAAGCGCGATGAGCATCATGCCATGATGCTGCGGGCGCACCCCGAGTGGGCCGACCGGATCGAGTATTGGGCCATGCACGACATCGACTGCGCGCAGCCGGAGGAGGTCCTCCCCCTCATCGAGGAGAAGGTCCACCTGCTCGTCCGGGAGCTGGCCTCCTGACCTTCAGGCGGCCGAACCGGCGTCGGCGCGGCGCAGGGATTCCAGATGCGCGGCGGCCTGGTTGAGCAGTCCGCGCAATTCCGCCATCGTCTCCCGTCCGACTTCGGCCTTGGTGGCGGCGGCCTCCTTGAGCGCCTCGGCGCGGGCGGCGAGCTCCTGGGCGAGGTCGTGGGCGGCGGCGATCGTGCGGGCCTTGAGCTCGCGCGTGCGGGCGTCGAGGCGGGCGGCGAGACGGTCGATGTCGCGTCCGAGCGTGAGACTGCGCTCCTTGAGTTCCGCGGCCATGATGCGCGAGTCGGGGACGCGGCGCAGGTCGGAGGCCAGCCCGAGCTTGGAGAGGCCCCAGATGATCCACTTGGTCGGGTCATACTGCCAGCCCTTCACGCCGTTGCGGTAGTCGTGCTGGAACTCGTGGTGGTAGTTGTGATAACCCTCGCCGAAGGTGAGCAGCGCGACCGCCCCGCTGTCCCGGGCGCTGTGGGTCGTCGAATAGGGCTGACGGCCGACCATGTGGCAGAGGGAGTTGATGCAGAAGGTCGCCTGCTGGACCACGACCACACGGAGCAGGCCGGCGAGGAGGAAGCAGGCCAGGGCCGTCATCCAGGGGGAGGTGAAGCCCATCAGGGAGCCGTAGGCCCAGCCCAGGAGCGGAGGGACGATGAAGCCCACGGTCAGGCCGATCCAATGCACGTAGCGGTGCTGCCACATGACCAGGGGGTCGGCCTCGAGGTCCTTGACGTTGTTGACGGGCGGCTTGGGCTTCAGGCGGAAGAGCAGCCAGCCGATGTGGGCGTAGAAGAAGCCCTTGGAGATGTCGTAGGGGTCCTCGTCCTCGTCGACGTGCTTGTGGTGGATCCGATGGTCGGCGGACCAGTCCAAGGCCGAGTTCTCGAAGGAGGCCGCGCCGAAGAGCAGCACGAAGAGCTTCACGGGCCACTTGGCCCGGAAGGCGAGGTGGGAAAACAGGCGGTGGTAGCCGAGGGTGATGCCGAAGCCCGTGGCGAAATAGTAGAACACGAACAGGCTCCAGATGAAGCCCCAGCCCTGGACGTCGGAGTAATGGTTCCAGAGGAACCAAGGCACGACCGTCACGGCCAGCAGGGCGGTTCCGATGAGGAAGGCGGAGGTCACCCACTCGATGCGGTAGATCGGGAAATTCCTGAACTTCATGAAGGCCACATCCTGCACGCGCCGCCGACGTTATGCGAGCGCATTCGCCCGCGCAAAACGGGGTTTAAGGGCCGCAATTGCGGGCCGCGACGCTCACTCCGCGGAGCGGCGGCGGCCGAGCGTGTTCTTCACCGCGATCACGCGCACCGGCTCGCGCGTCTTGACCCAGACGTAACGCTCCTTGAGCGCCTTGGCGGGCAGGCTCTGGCAGGCGTCGCCGAAGGACTTCACGGGCAGACGCTGCCCCTTGGGCGAGGCGTTGAAGGCGGAGGCGGCCTCGGCGATCTTGCCGGCGACGTCGCGCGGGTCGTCGTCCTCGGGCAGCTGCACGACCCAGCCGACGAGGTCCTTGGGCAGTCCCTCCTCCGGCTCGCTGACGAGCACGAGGTGCTGCTTCTTCACGGGCTTCTCGCGCTCCACGGCGTCCTCGGCGGCCGCGTCGCGGATCTGCTTGAGGATCTCGGCGGTGAGGCGCACGTCCACGCCGTTCTCCTGGAGCACGCGCTGCACGACGTCGATGTCGACCTTGGCCATGCCGCAGGAGACGGCAGGCGGGGACGGGAGTGAAGCCCCAGTTATTCCCAGCGGACCCTCCTACGCCTTGCCATCCGCGGCCGACGGGGCCTTCCTGCGGCATGCGCACGGGCAAGGTCATGGGCAGGGACTGGGCGGAGGCCCGGCGGGCCGACCGCGTGCGCCTGCTGGCCGCGACGCTGGGCGCGGCGCTGGCGGGGAGGAGACGCTTCACGTTCGAACTGGGCAGCGGACACGGGCACTGGCTCGCCGCCTATGCGGCGGCCCGGCCCGAGGAGTCCTGCGTGGGCATCGACCTGATCTCCGACCGGGTGGAGAAGGCGCTCCGCAAGCGGGAGAAGGCGGGGCTGGACAACCTCGTCTTCCTGAAGGCCGAGGCGACCGAATTCCTGGACGCCCTGCCGGCGGACACGCTCATCGCGCGGACGTTCATCCTCTACCCGGACCCGTGGCCGAAGAAGAAGCATCACAAGAACCGCTTCATCCAGCCGGAGAGCCTCGACGCGCTCGCGGCGAAGTCGGCGCCGGACGCGCGGCTGCACTTCCGGACGGACGACGCCGCCTACCACGCCTGGACCTGCGAGGCGCTCGCCGCGCATCCGCGCTGGGAGATCCTGCCCGGCGAGCCCTGGCCCTTCGAGCAGGTGACGTTCTTCGAGGAACGCATGAAGGCCCGGCGCGACGTGATCGCCCGCCGCAAGGACTGAGGGCCGCCGCAACCTTCTGGGGGCCATGGGGTAAGCCCCCGCGGCTCTTTTCCTTGCCTCGCCCGACGCCATTTCCACTCATATCGACGTGCAGCCGCTCCGCCACACCCGGATCACTTTCACCATCGGGCCTGCGACCGAATCGGAGGAGACGCTGCTGGCGGTCATCAGGGCGGGCGGCGACGTGGTGCGCCTGAACATGGCGCACGCGGACCACGACTGGGTGCGCCGCACGGTCGCGCGGGTGCGCGAGGTCGGACGCAAGGCGGGGCGTGAGCTCGGAGTGATGATGGACATCAAGGGCCCGGAGATCCGCACCGGCACCCGCAGCGAACCGATCCAGCTGGCCGCCGGCCAGACGGTCGACGTGCTCGGCTCGGCCGAGGCCGCCCAGGACGGACAGGTCCTCGGCATCCCCACCAATTATCCGAAGATCGTCACGGCCGTGCCGGTGGGCGGGCTCGTGCTCGTGGACAACGGCCTGATCCAGCTGCGCGTGCTGGAGGCGCGCAAGGACCGGCTGAGATGCAAGGTGGAGCAGCCGGGGCCGCTGGGCAGCCGGCGCCACGTGAACCTTCCGGGCGTGAAGGTGGACCTGCCCGCCCTCACCGACAAGGACCGCGCCGACGTCGCGGTCGGCTGCGAGCTCGGGGTGGACTTCTACGCCCTGTCGTTCGTGCGCGAGGCGGCGGACGTGGTCGCGCTCCGCGCGCTGCTCGGCAAGCACGGCTCGAAGGCCGGCATCATCGCCAAGATCGAGGACCAGTCGGCCATCGAGCACCTGGGCGCGATCCTGGTCGAGGCCGACGCGCTGATGGTCGCCCGCGGCGACCTGGGCATCGAGATCCCGTATGAGACGCTGCCGCTGGTCCAGCGCCGCGCGGTGGCGATGTCCATCGCGGCCCGCAAGCCCGTGATCGTCGCCACGCACATGCTCGAATCGATGATCCAGGCGCCGGTGCCCACCCGCGCCGAGGTGACCGACGTGGCGAACGCCGCCCTGGAGCTCGCCGACTCGGTCATGCTCTCGGGCGAGACGACCACGGGACGTCACCCGGTGAAGTGCGTCGAGGTGATGGCGCGCATCGCCGCCACGGTGGAACGCTCCCTGCCCCGCCGCCTGGCGGAGGAGCAGGCCGACGAGTCCCCCAAGATCAAGCTGCTCCGGGCGGCCGCCGGCATGGCGCAGGACATCCCGGGCGCCGGCATCGTGGCCTTCACGCGCAACGGCGACGTGCCCCGCAACCTGTCGGCGATGCGCGCGGTCGGAGTCCCGGTCTACGCCTTCATGGAGGACCCGCAGGTGCACCGGAAGATGTCCCTGCTCTGGGGCGTCGAATCGTTCCTCACCGAATTCACGCCGCGCGCCAACGACAACGTGGTCGCGGCGCTGCGACGGCTGCGCGACGCGGGACGGTGCCGCCCGGGCCAGATGATGGTCATCGTGACCAACGTGATCCTCGGGCCGGAGGTCATCGACAGCGTGCAGCTGCGCGCGGTGCCCGCGGACTGAGCCTCAGGCGGCCCCGAAATACCGGCGCGCGAGGGCCTGCGTGCCCAGGTCGCCGTCGCCCGCCGCCAGGACGCGGTCGTAGAGGCGCGCGGCGAGCTCGAGTCCGGGCAGCTCCACGCCGCACTCGCGCGCGGTCTCGAGGGCGAGGCCGAGGTCCTTGACGAGGTGCTTGGCGTAGAAGCCCGGCGCGAAGTCGCCCCGGAGGACGCGCGGCGCGAGGTTGGTCATGGGCCAGCTGCCGGCGGCCCCGCCGGAGACGGCACGGTGGACGACGGCGAGGTCGAGTCCGACCGCGCGCGCGAACGCGAGGGTCTCGGTCATCGCCACCATGCCCGAGGCGACGGCGATCTGATTGGCGAGCTTGCAGAGCTGGCCCGCGCCGGGCCCGCCGAGGCGCTCGACCGTGCGGCCCATCAGGGAGAGCACGGGCAGGGCGGCCGCATGGTCCTCCTCGGAGCCGCCGGTCATGACGGTGAGCGTCGCCTCACGTGCGCCGCGGTCACCGCCGGAGACGGGCGCGTCGAGCGGACGGAGGCCGCGGGCCACGGCGTCCGCGGCGAGACGGCGGGCGAGCGCCGGACTGGAGGTGGTCAGGTCGATGAGCAGGCACCCGCGCGGCGCCGCGGACAGGAACCCGCGCCAGACCTGTTCGACGTCGGCGGGGTAGCCGACCATCGAGAGGGCCGCGTCGGCCCCGGCGACGGCGGCGGCCGGACTGTCCGCCCAGCGGGCGCCGGCGGCGAGCAGCGGCTCCGCCTTGGCGCGCGTGCGCGTGTGCACGACGACCTCGTGGCCGGCCCGCAGGAGATGTCCGGCCATGCTGGCCCCCATCACCCCGGTGCCGACGAACGCGATCCGCATCAGAAGCGGCGGCCGAGCGAGACGTTGAAGCGAAGGGAGTCCTCCCGTTCGCCCTCGTCGCGGTATTCGACGCCGGCGCGCAACGTCATGGCCGCGGGGAGGCGCCAGCCGAGGCCGGCCGTGACGAGCACCGTGCCCTCCTTGTCGACGGGGTCGTCATAGGCGGCCGTGGCGGCGTCAGGGTAGATGCCGCCCGCCGGCATGTCGACGAAGGTGCCATGGGCCCGGCGCGAATCCTGCGCGAGCTCGTGCTCGTAGCCGGCGGTGAGCGACAGCTCGACGGAGGCCGTGGCCTGCGCGCGCAATGTGAGACCGGCGAAGGTGCGCAAAGAGTCGGCGTCGAAGGGGTCGACGATGAGGGCCGCTCCGCCCGTCTCCGTGAAGCCGTCGACCTCGGAAGTCCCGTAGGTGAGGCCGAGCGCCGGACTCAGCGACCAGCGGGCCGACTTCCAGGTCTCGAGCTCGGCCCAGACCTGCGCGCCCATGCCGGTCACGCCGACGTCCGAGACCGCGGAAGTGTTGCGCGAGGCGTCCATGGAGAGGTCGGCCCAGACGGCGGAGAGCCGGAGGTCCAACGGCAGCCGGCCCGGAACGCGGCCGGAGGCGGCGAGACCGGCCAGGACGCCGGAAAATTCCGCGCTGCCGGCCGAATAGGACGTACGGCCGGAGTTGGACCCGAAGAAGCCGCCGACCGACCAGGAACCGACGCGACGGGTGAGGGACGCGAAGGCCGTGTCGGCGGACAGAGCATGGTCGAGCGACGACTGCGGGGCGCCGACGTAGTCGTGATCGGCCCGCGCGTAGCCCACGGAGAGGCTCCAGGCGCCTTCGCCGTAGACGGCGACCGCATTGCGGTCCGCGTCCTGCAAGGAGCGCATGACCGTCTGCACGTAGTCGTCAGCGGCCAGATGGGCGCCGGGCCCGAGCAGGGCGATGGCGTCCTCGATCGTGGGGGCGGAAAGCACCGTGAGGGCCGCGAAGCCCGTGCCGGTGCCGCTGTCGATGAAGCCCGCGGGATTGCCGCCGCCCGCGGAGTTGGCGGACTCGACCACCGAGGCCTCCCAGATGCGGGTGAGCAGCACGACGTGCGGGGCCGAGTAATCGCCGAAAGTCTGTCCGCGGACCAGGCCCGTGCCGAAAAGACGGCCCTCCGTGCGGCCGGCCGCCAGGCTGTTGTCGTAGATGAGCCAGGTGGGATAGCTCTGGTTGACGAAGTCGCCGAAGGAGCCGGTGATGCCGCCGGCGGCGCGGAGGATGGTCATGACGTCCCCGCGGACCGGAGTGAAGGGCGCGGCCTGCGCCCACTGCACCGCCTCCAGGACGGCGGTGGCGCCGAGGTTGATCGCCCCGGCCTGCACGAGCAGCTGGTCGTGGAAACCGTCGCCGTTTCCGGCGGTGGCGCCGCCGAGCTCCGCCTCGAAGGCGGAGCCGGGCGCGAACGTGACGTCACCGGCGGCGACGGTGGTGATGCCCGGCGAGTTGCCGGGCGCGAAGGTGCCGTTGACGGTGACGTCGCCG
>CAIOPO010000080.1 GCA_903860195.1 uncultured Opitutia bacterium
CTCGCGCCTCTACCATCTCCGCCCCGACCTCTACACCTGCGGCCGCTCCCTCTTCGGCGCCAAGCCCGCCAAGGGCCAGGAGTTCGAGGACCAGTACTTCGGCACCATCCCGGACCGCGTGCTCGCCTGCATGATGGAGACCGAGCGCGAGTGCTTCAAGCTGGGGATCCCGATCAAGACCCGCCACAACGAGGTCGCCCCGGCCCAGTTCGAAGTCGCCCCCATCTACGAGTCCGCGAACGTCGCCCATGACCACCAGATGCTGACGATGACGCTGCTCAAGCGCGTCGCCGCCAAGCACGGCTTCGTCTGCCTCCTCGCCGAGAAGCCTTTCGCCGGCGTCAACGGCTCGGGCAAGCACGTCAACTGGTCCATCGGCGGTTCCGGCGTCGGCAACCTGCTGGAGCCCGGCCAGAGTCCGCACGAGAACGCCCAGTTCCTCGCCTTCTGCTCCGCCGTGATCCGCGCCGTCGACCTCCACCAGGGGCTGTTGCGCGCCTCCGTGGCCTCGGCCGGCAATGACCATCGCCTCGGCGCCAATGAGGCTCCGCCCGCCATCATCTCGATCTACCTCGGCGACATGCTCAACGAGGTCATCGAGCAGGTGAAGAAGAGCGGTTCCGCCTCCAGCTCCCGCAAGGGCGGCCACATGACCCTCGGCGTCGACACGCTCCCCGTGCTGCCGAAGGACGCCGGCGACCGCAACCGCACCAGCCCGTTCGCCTTCACCGGCAACAAGTTCGAGTTCCGTGCGGTCGGTTCGGCCTTCTCCGTCGCCGGCCCCCTGACCGTGCTCAACACGATCATGGCCGACTCGCTCGACAAGCTCGCCGACGAGCTGTCCGCGGCCCTGAAGAAGAACTCCGACTTCAACTCGGCCCTCCAGGGCGTGCTGAAGGACATCCTCACGAAGCACGGACGCATCGTCTTCAACGGAAACGGCTACTCCGAGGAGTGGCACAAGGAGGCCGCCAAGCGTGGCCTGAAGAACCTGCGCACCACGCCGGACGCGCTGCCTGAGATCGTCTCCAAGTCCTCCGTCGAGGTCTTCGAACGCCAGGGCGTGCTGTCCAAGGCCGAACTCGAGTCCCGCGAGGAGATCTACACCCACTCCTACGTGCTGGCCGTCAACACCGAGTCCAAGCTGGTTTCCGACATCGCCAAGACCCTCCTGCTCCCGGCCGCCCTCAAGTACGCCGTCGCCCTCACTCCGGTCGAGAAGACCAAGTCCGGCGGCAAGCTGCGCAAGGAGGTCGTCGGCCTGGCCGATGAGCTCTCCTCGGCCATCGACGCCCTCGACGCCGCGCGCGACGTGAGCAAGTCCGACACCCACGCCCAGGCCAAGCACGCCTGCGACAAGGTCCTGCCGGCCATGCTCAAGGTCCGTGCCGCCGCCGACGCGCTCGAGGAGGTCGTCGCCGACGAGTACTGGCCGCTGCCCTCCTATCAGGAGCTGCTGTTCCTCCGCTGATCGCGGTGCCAGTCGTTGCCGAAGGGCCGGACGCAAGTCCGGCCCTTCCTGTTGGTCCTCCCGTCCGGCAAAGCAGAAGGCCCGTCGGAGACGGGCCTTCGCGTCGGTCGCTGAGCGGGGGGCTCAGGCGTTCTCCCACTTCTTGCGGAGGTAGGCGTTGAAATTCTTGACCTTCTTCTTGCGGCGACGGCGTTCGGCGGGCTTCTCAAAGCCGCGCTTGGCGCGGGCGTCCTTGATGATGCCTTCGCGGTCGACCTTCTTCTTGAGGCGGCGGAGGGCCTTGTCGACCGTCTCGCCCTTGCGGATCTTGATTTCTACGGACATGTTCGTTGAAGGGGTCGAAGCAACAGGGGGCGAGGGGGTGCGTCAACCCCGAAACGCCGCCTTCCGGCCCGTGAATAAGTGAGTTGTCGCGGGGGCACAAGACGCTTGCGGGAGGGGTAGGGCGGGACAATCGTGCCCTTCGCCCCTCGATGTACCTCAAGGAAATCGTCGTCAACGGATTCAAGAGCTTCGCCGACCGGACCCGCATCGAGCTCCGCCCCGGCATCACGGCGGTCGTCGGTCCCAACGGGTGCGGCAAATCCAACATCGTCGACGCGATCCGCTGGGTGCTCGGCGAGCAGAGCGCCAAGTCCCTGCGCGCCCCCGCGATGCAGGACGTCATCTTTTCGGGCACCGACCGGCGCAAGGCGCTCCCGCAGTGCGAGGTCGAGCTGATCTTCGCCAACTGCGAGAAGGAGCTCGGCACTGAGTTCGCCGAGGTCTCGGTCTCCCGCCGGCTGCAGCGCGAGGGCACCAGCGACTACTTCATCAACGGCAAGCCCTCCCGGCTGAAGGACATCCACCGTCTGTTCATGGACACCGGCGTCGGCCGCATGTCCTATTCGTTCCTCGTCCAGGGACAGATCGACCAGATCCTTTCCGCGAATCCCGCCGAGCGCCGTTACCTCTTCGAGGAGGCGGCGGGCATCACGCGCTACAAGACCCAGCGTCGCGAGGCGCTCAACAAGCTGGCAGGCGTCGACGCCAACCTCGCCCGCGTGACCGACGTCATCAGCGAGGTCGGCCGCCAGATCGCGGTGCTGCGCCGCCAGGCCGCCAAGGCGATGCGTTACCGCCGGCTGCGTCACCGCTTCACCCATCTCGACCTGGCGTGGCAGGCGCGCCAGTTCGGCGAGCGCCGCACGCAGGTCATCGATTTGGAGGCGCGTGCCTCGGCCTGCCGCGCCGAGGCGGAAGGAGTCGCGGAATCGCTGCGCTCCCGGGAGGAGACGCTTTCCGGCTCGCGCTCACGCCGGTCCGAGCTGTCCCTCGCGGTGGAGGAGGACCAGCAGGCCCTTTTCGCGCTGCGCGCCGACCGCGACGCGGCCGAGGCCCAGGCCCGGACCGCCGACCTGCGCGCCGAAGACCTGTCGAAGCGCCTCGTCGACATCCGCGCGGAGGCCGCGGAAGCCGAGCTGCAGATCGCCGAGTTCGAGACCAGGCTCCGCGGCCGGACCGATGACCGTTCCTCCGCCGACGGGGCCTTCAGCGCCACGGACGCCGCCTATCGGGAGAAGACCGCCGAGGTCGAGAACGCGGCCAGGATGCTCGTCGAGGACGAGACCAGGCTCCGCAGGCTCAGGCAGGACGTGCTCGTCGCCGAAGGCGAGATGACCCGCGCCCGCGGCGACCTCACCAATCTCGAGGTGGACCTGCGCGGCTTCCAGACCCGCCACCAGGACCTGACCGATTCCGTGGCCCGTGCCGTCGCCGAGCAGGAGACGCTCGCCCGTCGCGCCAACGAATGCGCCACGGTCGTCACCGCGCGCCATGGCGAGCTGACCTCGGCCCGTAATTCCGAACAGGAGGCCGTCGAGAAGGGGAGGGCCCTGCTGGCGGAGTTCCGCGCGCTGCAGCAGGCCATCTCGGAACAGGACCGGGTCGTGGCCAAGCTTTCCGCCCAGCTCGGCCTGCTGGAGCAGATGCAGGCCAGGATGGAGGGCTTCTCCGAGGCGGCGAAGGCCGTCCTCAAGGGCGAGTTCGCCGACACCGTCGCCGCCGGCAAGGCCTCCGCCCTCGCCGAGCTCGTCACCGTCTCCGATTCCGCTTCGGCGACCGCCCTTGAGGCCTTGCTCGGCGCCGCCTCCGAAGCGGTCGCGCTCGATTCCGCCGAGATCCTGCCCGATCTCGTCGCCCGCATCGGTGAACGCGACCTCGGTCGCGCCGTCTTCCAGGTCGAGGCTCCGCCTTCGGGCCGGCCGGCGCAGCAGGTCCCGTCCTGGCTCCGTCCCGCCGCCTCCGCCGTGAAGCCCAAGTCGCCCTCGCACGCGCGTCTGGTCGCCAATCTCTTCGATGGCTGCCACCTCTGTCCGTCGCTGGGAGAGTTCGTCCGCTGGTGGAGGGCCAATCCCTCGTTCGACTTCTTCCTGGTGGCCACGCCCGACGGCGACCTCGTGGACCGGCGCGGACTGGTCTTCGCCGGCCGTCCTCGCAAGGCCGCCGGATCCGGCGCCGGCGTCTTCTCCCGTGAATCGGAGATCCGTTCCTCCCGGGCCTCCCTGGAGTCCGAGAACGACCGTCTGACCGCGCTGAACGAGAAGGCGCTCGGCCTGCAGCGTGACATCGACGCCGCCGACGCCGAAGCCGCCGCCCGCCGTGTGGCGGTCGACCGCGCCTCGCAGGAGCTTTCGGTCGCCCAGGCCGACGAGCGCTCCGCCCGCGGCACGCTCAGCGCCGTCGACGAGCGCATCGCCCGCGAGCAGCGCCAGCTCGCGGAGATCGACGCCTCCAAGTCCGAGGCCCTGGCGCGGCGCGACCGCGCGCAGGCGGTCCTGACGACGAAGGACGCCGACCTCGGCCGTCTCCGCCAGGAGACCGTGCAGGCGGAGGGTTCCCTGGAAACGCGCCGGCAGGAGGTCGAGTCGCGCCGCAACGCCCTGGGTGACGTGCGTCTCTCCCGCGCCGAGCAGCTGCAGCGTCTCGAGACCGTGGGCAAGGAGCTCGCGGAACTGGAGTCACGCCGGGCCGAAGCCGCCGCGCGTTCCGCCGCCCGCCGCAATGAGGCGGCCCAGAACGACCGGCTGATCGGCGAGCTCCGCGGCGAATCCGCCGCCGCGCGCGAACGTTCCGAGCGTCTCCGCGTCGAAGCCGAAGCCGCCGCCGCCGAGCTGGCCGAACGTCGCAACGAACTGGCGCGTCTTGACGCCGAACTGGAAACCGAGGACCGCGTCCTCGCCGTCGACCGCGACCGCCTGCGAGACGCGGAATCGCGCCTCAAGTCCTTGGAAGTCTCCCTCGCCGAGCAGGGCTCCCAGTGCGGCTTCATCGCGGAAAAGGTCCGCACCGAGCATCAGCTCGAGGTCGCCGACGTCGACTGGCGCCTGCAGCTCTGGCTGGCTGACGGAGAGCCGGAGGGCCTTTCGGCCCTGGAGGACCTCGATGAGACCGAGGACGGAGAGGCGGCCGCCCCGACCCCGCGGACGCCGGTCCGTCGGCCCGATCCGAGCGCCGAAGACCTTGCCGCGATGGAGTCCGCCGACTGGCCTCCGCTCGTGCGCGAGATCGCCGACCTCCGTGACCGCATTTCCGGAATGGGGTCCGTGAACCTCGTCGCGGTCGAGGAGTATTCCTCGCTGCGTGAGCGCCACGGCTTCCTCACCGCGCAGAGCGACGACCTCTGGAAGTCCAAGGAGGAGCTGACCAAGGCCATCGAGGAGCTCAACCAGACGTCCCTCCAGCTTTTCACCGAGACCTTCGACCAGGTGCGCAAGAACTTCAAGTTCACCTTCGAGCGCCTCTTCGTCGGAGGCACCGCCGACCTCGAGATGGTGCAGTCCGAGGATCCGCTGGAGAGCGGCATCGACATCATCGCCCGGCCCCCGGGCACGAAGTTGCGCACGATCACCCTGCTGTCCGGCGGCCAGCGCGCCATGACCGCCGTGGCCCTCCTCTTCGCCATCTACATGGTGAAGCCCTCCCCCCTCTGCGTCCTCGACGAACTCGACGCCCCCCTCGATGACACCAACGTCGGCCGCTTCACGGACATCGTCCGCGAGTTCACCATATTCTCCCAGTTCCTGGTCATCACCCACAACAAGCGCACCGTCTCCGCGGCGGACGCCATCTTCGGCGCCACCATGCAGGAGAAGGGCGTGACCCGGCTCTTCTCCATGCGCTTCAACCGGGAGAAGGACGAGGCCGAGCCCTCCTCCCCGGGGGGCGGCTTCACCATGGCGCGCTGAGGCCGCTTGCCTCCCCACGGCTTCCGGTTAAATCTTGGGGGCATGTCACGCCTCCTAGCCTTGCTCATCCTGGGCCCGGCCATCGCGCTGGGAGCCGTCAAGTTTGAGACCGATCCCCGGCCCCTGGACCGTACGCGTCCCGGCGCCAGCCATGCCGACATGCTCGAACGCGTCATGCCTTCGGTCGTCAGCATCCGCACCGCCGAGGTCGTGCCGGATTCGGTCCTGCGCCGGTTCCGTGGCCGCATCGACCCCAGCAAGGTCATCACCGACAGCAAGACCGGCGAGACGCTCGTTCCGCGCGGCCTTGGCTCGGGCACCATCATCCACCCTGACGGCTACGTCGTCACCAACCGGCATGTGGTGATGTTTGATGACGACCGCGTGGCCGAGGCGGCCTTCGTCCAGCTTTCCGACGGACGCCAGCTGCGGGCGAGGGTGCTGGGAGTGGACGAAGGCACCGACATCGCCGTGCTCAAGGTCGCCGAGCGCAATCTTCCGTTCGCACGCTTCGCCGACAGCGACAAGGCGAGGGTGGGGGACTCCGTCCTCGCCATCGGCAATCCGCTGGGGGTCGGCATGACGGTGACGTCCGGCATCGTCTCCGCGACCGGACGTTCCACGCAGGCCGAGCTGGCCTTCCAGGACTTCATCCAGACCGACGCGGCCATCAATCAGGGCAACTCCGGCGGGCCCCTCATCGACACCGAGGGCCGCATTCTGGGCATGAACACGATGATCCGGACCGACCGCGCCGGCGGCAACATCGGCATCGGTTTCTCCATCCCTTCCAACCTCATGCTCAGCGTGGCCCTTGACCTGGCCAATACCGGCAAGGTCGTCCGCGGCATGATCGGCGTCCAAGGCGAGGACCTTCCGGCTGATGAGGCGACCAGACTTTCGCTCAATCGCGGCGGCGCCGCCCGCATCACGTCGGCCGCTCCCTCCGGCCCGGCCGCCAAGGCCGGGCTCCGCGCCGGCGACATCATCGTGGCCGTGGACGGACGTCCTTTCCAGAGCTGGAACGACCTGCGGCTGGCGATCGCCCGCCGCAAGCCCGGTGAAACCGTGGTGCTCTCGTTCCTGCGCGAAGGCAGAGGGTCCCTCGCCAAGGTCAGCATCGTCGAACGTCCTTCGGGCAACTGATCCGTGCGGGCCCTCCGCGTCATGCGCAATCTGGCGGGCGGGCGGATGCCCCCGTTGACCCGGACCGCGTTGTTGGCCGGATTGGCGGCCTTTCTTCTGGCGCTCATCGTCTTCAAGCCCGGCTCCCCCAGTCTTCCCAAGGCAACGCCCGCATCCTCGACGGCCCTGTTGCTGTCCTCCGACGACCCCTTGGCCCAAAGGACTCTGCTCTTGGACGAGTCGCTGGCCTTCCTGCCCCCCTCACCCTCACTGTCCTCGGTGGGCAGCGATTACCAGGTGCGACCCGAGGATTCCCCTTTCCCCTTTATTCCGCCACGCCTCAGATTTGAGCCAGGTCGGACCGCCGATTTGCCTCTGGAGTCTGACTTTTCCCGTCTTTCCGACCCACTGGACGCCGTTAATATTAAAAATGGAGACATTACGTCGACTTTCGGCTCCACCAAAGCCCCACTAAGCGCAATAAAGAGCCGAAGCTTCCGATGTGTGGTTTCCCCCATCGATTCCCTTTCGAAGCCAGTAATTACATTAGAAGTGGGTGAAATTCCCAATTTTAACCTTAAAAGTAATCAATTTGGCATGCTTAAGGCCATCATAGGGGTTGATTCTTTGGGATTGTTGGGAAGACCTACCTTGATTCAGACCTCTGGAGATGCCGGCAGTGATCGGGCCATCATGGACTGGTTGGCTGCCCGGCAATGGGTAGGGCAGGTAGGGCCTGGAGTGTACCAAGTTTTGGTCGGTCCTTAGCCGGAAAAACGGTTGTAAAAGCCCTGCAAAAATCCGCTTGACGGTGGATTAGCCGTTCCTCATTCAAACCCTTCCCATCGTGTCTCAGCGCACGAGACGGAACGCCCCTGTAGCTCAGTCGGCAGAGCGCGTCCTTGGTAAGGACGAGGTCGGCGGTTCAAATCCGCTCGGGGGCTCCACCACTTTTCCACGCAACACCAACCACCTCCACCACCCAAAACCATGGCCAAAGAGAAGTTCAACCGCACCAAGCCGCACGTCAACGTCGGCACCATCGGTCACATCGACCATGGCAAGTCCACCACCACCGCCGCCATCGTCGCCGTCCAGGCGCGCAAGGGCCTGGCGGAGAACAAGTCCTACTCTGAAATCACCAAGGGAGGCACCGTCCGTGACGCCACCAAGACCGTGACCATCGCCGCTTCGCACGTCGAGTACGAGTCCGCCAACCGTCACTACGCCCACGTCGACTGCCCCGGCCACGCCGACTTCGTCAAGAACATGATCACCGGCGCCGCCCAGATGGACGGCGCGATCCTCGTGGTCTCCGCCGCCGACGGCGTCATGCCCCAGACCAAGGAGCACATCCTCCTCGCCCGCCAGGTCGGCGTGCCGAAGATCGTCGTCTGGCTCAACAAGGTCGACCTCTCCGAGCCCGACCTCATCGACCTCGTCGAGATGGAAGTCCGCGACCTCCTCAACAAGTACCAGTACGACGGCGACAAGGCCAAGATCGTCCGTGGCTCCGCCACCGCCGCCCTCGAGGCCAAGCCCGAAGGCGAGAAGGCGATCCAGGACCTTCTCGACGCCCTTGACTCCGAAATCCCCGAGCCCAAGCGCGAAGTCGACAAGCCCTTCATGATGTCCGTCGAGGACGTCTTCTCCATCACCGGCCGCGGCACCGTCGCCACCGGACGCATCGAGCGCGGCGTCGTCAAGGTCGGCGAGGAAATCGAGATCGTCGGCCTCCGCGACACCCAGAAGACCACCGTCACCGGCGTCGAGATGTTCCGCAAGGAGCTCGACCAGGGACAGGCCGGCGACAACGTCGGTCTCCTCCTCCGCGGCGTCGAAAAGAACCAGGTCGAGCGCGGCCAGGTCCTCGCCAAGGTGGGCAGCATCAAGCCGCACACCGTCGCCAAGGCCCAGATCTACGTCCTCAAGGCTGATGAAGGCGGCCGCCACACCTCCTTCACCAACAACTACCGCCCGCAGTTCTTCTTCGGAACCTGCGACGCCACCGGCACCGTCGTCCTCCCCCAGGGAGTCGAGATGGTGATGCCCGGCGACAACGTCACCATCACCATCGAGCTGCAGAAGCCCGTGGCGATGGAGAAGGGCCAGCGCTTCGCCCTCCGCGAAGGCGGCAAGACCATCGGCGCCGGCCAGATCCTGGAAATCACCAAGTGATCCTCCAGCCCTAGGGCCCCGAAGGGTGCCGAGGCCTCCCCCGAGGTCCGGCACCCGTCCCTTTGAAACCACGCACAGGACGGTAGCTCAACTGGCAGAGTAGCGGTCTCCAAAACCGTTGGTTGTGGGTTCGATTCCCACCCGTCCTGCCATCTCTCCCACAAGACACCACCACATGACCGGCATCCTCGGACGCATCCGCGCCTTCTGGAACGAGACCATCACCGAGGTCTTCGTCAAGGCGTCGTGGCCGTCCTTCAAGGAGCTGGTCGACTCGACGGCCGTCGTGCTCGCGGTGACCGCCCTCCTCGGCGCCGTGGTGTTCCTCTGTGACTTCTCCCTCTCCAACTTCGTCCAGTTCGCCACGCGCCTCATGCGCTGAACCTCCGATGGCCGCCCCTTCCTCAGACTTCCGCTGGTACACCCTCCAGACTCTCTCCAACAACGAGGGCAAGGTTAAGCGCCTGCTCGACAAGGCCGTGAAGGACGAGGAGATGGCCGACTACGTCGCCGAGATCCTCATGCCGGTCAAGACCGTCAAGGACTTCCGCAACGGCAAGAAGCGTGAGAGCGAGATGAAGCTCTACCCCTCCTACCTCTTCGTGCGCGCGCGTCTCTTCGACGACGAGGGCTCGCTCCTCGAAGGCCCCTGGAACTTCCTCCGCAACGTCGACGGGGTCATCGGCCTCATCGGCGGCATGAATCCCGTCCCCCTGAAGGCCGAGGAGATCAGCACCATCCTGCAGCAGGTCGCCGACGCCGCCGACAAGGTCGTGCCCAAGGTCAGCTTCCATGCCGGCGAGCGCGTCAAGATCACCGACGGTCCGTTCGCCAACCTTTCCGGCAACATCGACAAGATCGACGCCGACCGCGGCAAGCTCGAGGTCTCCGTCGACATCTTCGGGCGCTCCACGCCCGTCGAACTCGAATTCTGGCAGGTCGAGCGCGACGACCGCGACTGATCCGCCCCGCAACCCCCACTCTCACCAACAAACACATGGCCAAGAAAGTAGTAGGCGAAATCAGGCTCCAGCTTCCCGCCGGCGCCGCCAACCCCGCGCCCCCCGTGGGCCCCGCCCTCGGCGCCAAGGGCGTCAACATCATGGCGTTCTGCAAGGAGTTCAACGCCAAGACCAAGGACCAGGCCGGCCTCATCCTGCCCGTCATCATCTCCGTCTACCAGGACAAGTCCTTCACCTTCATCCTGAAGTCCCCGCCCGCCTCCGTCCTCCTGAAGAAGGCCGCCAAGATCGAGTCCGGCTCCAAGGTGCCGAACCGCGACAAGGTCGGCAAGGTGACGAAGAAGCAGCTCCTCGAGATCGTCGAGCTGAAGAAGAAGGACCTCAACGCCGTGAACCCCGAGAACGCCGCGCGCATGATCGCCGGCACCGCCCGCTCCATGGGCATCGAGGTCATCGGCTGAGTCCGGCCTTTCCCAACCCAAACCGCCAACCACTGCACGAAGCAGGAGACCAAAAGTCGCCATGAGCAAGAACCCCAGCAAGCGCTACCGCGCCGCCCTCCAGGTCGCCGACCTGAAGGCCAAGTACGAGGTCGGACAGGCCGTCGACATCCTCAAGAAGATGCCGTCCGCCAAGTTCGACGAGACCGTCGAGATCTCCGCCTTCCTCGGAGTCGACCCCAAGCAGTCGGACCAGATGGTGCGCGGCACCGTCTCGCTCCCCAACGGCTCCGGCAAGAAGATCAAGGTCCTCGCCTTCACCGAGAACCCCGCCGAGGCCCTCGCCGCCGGCGCCGACTTCGCCGGCCTCGCCGACCTCATCGCCAAGGTGAACGGCGGCTTCCTCGACTTCGACGTCGCCATCTCCACCACCAGCGCGATGAAGGACGTCCGTCAGGTCGCCCGCGTGCTCGGTCCCAAGGGCCTCATGCCCAACCCCAAGTCGGGCACCGTCTCCGACGACCTCCCGAAGACCATCAAGGAGGTCAAGGCCGGCCGCGTTGAGTTCAAAATGGACAAGACCGGCAGCGTCGTGATCGTCATCGGCAAGAAGTCGTTCTCCTCCTCGCAGCTGGCCGAGAACGCCCAGGCGGCCCTCGCCGCCCTCGTCAAGGCCCAGCCCGCCGGCTTCGCCGGGGGACGTTTCATCCGCTCCATCACCATCAGCGCCAGCATGAGCCCCGGCGTCGGCGTCGACCTCCGTCCCTACTCCGCCGTCGTGGCCGCCTGAACCGCATAACCTGAACGAACCAAAACCATGCGCGCCGAAAAGCAGTATCTCGTCGACGAAGTCGCCGCCCAGCTGGCCTCCTCGAACTACCTCCTCCTCGCCAACTTCACCGGGGTCACCGTCCAGGACTCGACCTCCGTGCGTGACCAGCTCCGCGCCCACGGCGCCGAGTACCACGTGGTGAAGAACAGCATCCTGAACATCGCCGCCAAGCAGGCGAACCTGCCGGACCTCTCCGCCCATCTCAGCGGCCACACCGCCCTCGTCACGGGCGGAAAGAACCCGAGCGGCGTCGCCAAGGTCCTCGTCAGCTTCTTCAAGGACTTCTCGAAGCTCGACGTGAAGGCCGGCGTCCTGGATTCCAAGTTCCTCAGCAAGTCCGAGATCGAGGCGCTGTCCAAGCTGCCCTCCCTCGACGGCATCCGCGCCCAGCTCCTCTCGCTCCTCAGCCAGCCCGCCGCGTCCTTCGTGCGCGTGCTCGACGCCAAGGCCAAGAAGGAGGCCCCCGCGGCCTGAACCCTTTCTCCTTCGGAGGCCGGCCGAGTGGCCGTCCCGAGACGGAGGGAAACCCAAACCCAAACAACACAACATCCAACGAACTCCGGTTAGGGGCCCCGAGCCCTCAATTGTCCTCACCGGACTCTAACCGTTCAAGGAACCCGAAAACATGAGCAACATCACCAAGGAACAGGTCGTCGAATGGCTGAGCGCGCAGAGCGTGCTCGAAATCGCCGCCCTCGTGAAGGATCTCGAGGCCAAGTGGGGCGTCTCCGCCGCCGCTCCGGTCGCCGTCGTCGCCGCCGGAGGAGCCGCCGCTGGCGGTGCCGCCGCCGAGGAGAAGACCGCCTTCGACGTCATCCTCAAGGCCAAGGGCGCCAACCCGATCAACGTCATCAAGGAGGTTCGCGCCATCACCGGACTCGGCCTCAAGGAGGCCAAGGACCTCGTCGACGGCGCGCCCAAGCCCGTCAAGGAGGGCGTCACCAAGGACGAGGCCAAGGACATCGAGGCCAAGCTCAAGGCCGCCGGCGCCGAGGTCGAGGTCAAGTAACCTTCCGCGTCCCCGCTTTCAGGCGGGGAGGCGCCGCGTACGCGCAGCCCTCCCCGCCTTTCTTCCCACCGCGGCGCCCCGCCGCCCTAAAAACCGGGGCAAACCAGCCAGCCACCTTCACCAGCCTTTCCGAGCCTACCTTCCCCCGTCATGCCCCAAGAGCGCAAAAACTTCGGCCGTCTCCGTGAAGTGATCCCGCCGCCCAACCTGATCGAGAACCAGATCCTCTCGTTCAACGAGTTCCTGCAGCTCGACGCCGCCTCGGCGTCGGCGCGCAAGAACCTCGGCCTGGAGGCCGTCTTCCGCGAGGCCTTCCCCGTCGAGAGCAACAACGGGAACTTCCGTCTGGAATACCTCGAGTACGGGCTCCAGATGCCCAAGTCCACCGAGCTCGAGTGCATCCGCGAGGGTACGACCTACGCCATCTCCGTGATGCTCAAGCTGCGGCTGCGCGAGAAGCAGTCCTTCAAGGACGAGGAGATCCTGATGGGCGAGGTGCCCATGATCACCGACCGCGGCTCCTTCATCGTGAACGGCGCCGAGCGCGTCGTCGTCTCCCAGCTGCACCGCAGCCCCGGCATCTGCTTCGAGGAGTCGGCCCACACCAGCGGCAAGGTCCTCCACGCCTTCCGCATCATCCCCGACCGCGGCACCTGGATCGAGGTGCAGTTCGACCAGAACGACCTGCTCTGGGTCTACCTCGACCGCCGCCGCCGCCGCCGCAAGTTCCTCGTCACGACGCTCCTCCGCGCCTTCGGCTACAAGGACGACAAGGACATCCTCGCTCTCTTCTACCAGCACCGCGAGCTCACCGCCAAGGCCGCGCTCGACCTCGAGCCCGAGCAGCTCTCCCAGCTCGTCTACGCCGACCCGATCGTGGACGTCGAGACCGGCAAGGTCGTCGCCAAGCAGTACGACAAGCTGAGCCGCGACACCCTCAAGGAGATCCACCGCCAGCTGCCCAAGCAGAAGTTCGGCGTGTTCGACACGTCCTTCGACGAAGGCGCCATCATCCTCTCGCTCCGCAAGGACATCGGCGCGGTCCGCAACGAGGAGGAGGCCCTCAAGGAGATCTTCCGCAAGCTCCGTCCGGGCGAGCCCGTGAACGTGAAGGGCGCCCGCGCCCACATGCAGCGCCTGTTCCAGGATCCGCTGCGCTACGACCTTGGCCGCGTCGGACGTTACAAGCTCAACCAGCGCCTCGGCCTCCAGGTCGGCCTGGACACCCGCACGATCACCCCTGAGGACATCGTCGAGGCCACCAAGCAGCTCTGCCGCCTCCGCAGCAAGGAGGGCACGATCGACGACATCGACCACCTCGGCTCCCGCCGCGTCAGGAACGTCGGCGAGCTCCTCGCCAACCAGTGCCGCGCCGGACTCAAGAACGTCATCAAGACCGTCAAGGCCCGCATCAACGAGTATGACCAGAGCGTCGACTCGATCACCCCGCAGAAGCTCGTCAACCCGAAGCCCTTCGGCAATTCCATCCGCGAGTTCTTCGCGCGCAGCCAGCTGTCCCAGCTGATGGACCAGATCAACCCCCTGGCCGAGCTCACGCACAAGCGCCGCCTTTCGGCCCTCGGGCCCGGAGGCCTCAACCGCGACCGCGCGGGCTTCGAGGTGCGCGACGTGCATCCCTCCCACTACGGACGCATCTGCCCGATCGAGACGCCTGAAGGCCCGAACATCGGCCTGATCAACTCGCTGTCCACCTACTCGCGCATCAACGAGTTCGGCTTCATCGAGGCGCCCTACCGCAAGGTGGTGCGCGGCAAGGTCTCCAGCCAGGTCGAGTTCATGACCGCCGACCAGGAGGAGAAGTTCAAGGTGGCCCAGGCCAACTCCGACATCGACGACGCCGGCCGGCTCAAGGGCAAGGTGACCGTGCGCTTCCGCGACGACATCCTCGAGGTCGACCCCGAGGACGTCGACTACATGGACGTCTCGCCCCAGCAGGTCGTGTCCGTGGCCGCCGCCCTCATCCCCTTCCTCGAGCATGACGACGCCAACCGCGCGCTCATGGGCTCCAACATGCAGCGCCAGGGCGTGCCCCTGGTCGTGACCGAGGCCCCCTTCGTGGGCACCGGGCTCGAACGCCGCGTCGCCATCGACTCCAAGACCGTCGTCGTCGCCGAGGGCCCCGGCATCGTGGCCGCCGCCGACTCGCGCCGCATCGTCGTCACCAAGGACGGGGAGATCTCCCCGTCCCAGTTCGACAACCGCAAGTTCAAGGGCGACCCCTCCAAGGGCGTCTACGTCTACGACCTGCGCAAGTTCCTCAAGACCAACTCCTCCACCTGCTTCAACCAGCGGCCGCTCGTGCGCCGCGGCGACAAGGTGAAGGCCGGCGAAGTCATCGCCGACGGCGCCGCCACCGACAAGGGCGAGCTGGCCCTCGGCCGCAACGTCCTGGTCGGCTTCATGCCCTGGAACGGCTACAACTTCGAGGACGCCATCCTGCTCTCCGAGCGCCTGCTGAAGGATGACGTGTTCACCTCGGTCCACATCGAGGAGTTCGAGGTCACCGCCCGTGACACCAAGCTCGGACCCGAGCAGATCACCCGCGACATCCCCAATCTCGGCGAGGAGGCCCTCCGCAACCTCAACCGCGACGGCGTCATCCGCGTCGGCGCCGAGGTCAAGGCCGACGACATCCTCGTCGGCAAGATCACCCCCAAGAGCGAGGGTGACCTGGCCCCCGAGGAGAAGCTCCTCCGCGCCATCTTCGGCGAGAAGGCCCGTGACGTGAAGGACACCTCCCTCCGCGTCCCCTCCGGCATCTCCGGCATCATCATGGACGTCAAGGTGTCCTCCCGCACCGACAAGGACGACGGACGCCTCTCCCCCAACGACCAGCGCCGCGCGCTCAAGAAGGTCAACGAGGAGTACCGCACCGCCGACTCCCGTCTCCGCGAGGAGATGACCGAGTCGCTGTCCAACATCCTCCTCGGCGAGAAGATCCCGCTCGACGTCAAGAACTCCGAGACCGGCGAGGCCATCATCCCCGCCAACCGCAAGATCACCAAGACCCTGCTCCGACGCCTCGCGGCCGTCTCCCGCTCCATCGAGATGAACGACTCGCCGGTGAAGCAGAAGATCCGCCAGATCGTGGACGGCTACCACCGCAAGTTCGACGAGCTCGAGCATGAGCGCGCCCGCAAGGTCGAGGCCATCGAGCAGGGCATCGACGAGGGAGGCGCCATCAAGAACGTGAAGGTCTACGTCGCCACCAAGCGCAAGATCCAGGTCGGCGACAAGATGGCCGGCCGCCACGGCAACAAGGGCGTCGTCGCGCGCATCGTGCCCGTCGAGGACATGCCTTACCTCGCCGACGGCACCCCCGTCGACATCTGCCTCAACCCCCTCGGCGTGCCTTCCCGCATGAACGTGGGCCAGGTCCTCGAGACGCACCTCGGCTGGGCCTGCTCCAAGCTCGGAGTCAAGGTCGCCACCCCGATCTTCGACGGCATCCCCGAGAAGCAGATCCGCGAATACCTCAAGCAGGCCGAACTGCCCGAGACCGGCAAGGCCATGCTCGTCAACGGGCACACCGGCGAGGCCTTCGACCAGGACGTCGTGGTCGGCTACATCTACATGATGAAGCTCAACCACCTCGTCGCGGACAAGATCCACGCCCGCGCGACCGGACCTTACAGCCTCATCACCCAGCAGCCGCTCGGCGGCAAGGCCCAGTACGGCGGCCAGCGCTTCGGCGAGATGGAGGTCTGGGCCCTCGAGGCCTACGGCGCCGCCTACACCCTGCAGGAGCTCCTCACCGTCAAGTCCGACGACGTCGCCGGACGCACCAAGATCTACGAGCAGCTCGTGAAGGGTGACAACACCCTGACCAGCGGCACCCCGCAGTCCTTCAACGTCCTGATGAAGGAGATGCAGGCCCTCTGCCTTGACGTCCGTCTCGGCAGCGGCGCCGCCGAACGCAACTGAACCGCACCCAGCACCTTACCGACATGATCCATCCGGAGCACACCCCCGAGTTCACCCAGAACGAGGCCAAGGAGCAGTCCTTCGACTTCGTGTCCATCTCGATCGCCTCCCCGGAGGAGATCGTGGCCTGGACCGGAGAGCAGTTCCTCGACGAGGTCGACGAGCACGGCAACCGCAAGGTCAAGGGCCTCAAGGAGGTCAAGAGCCCTGAGACGATCAACTACCGGTCCTTCAAGCCGGAGCCCAACGGCCTCTTCTGCCAGCGCATCTTCGGACCCGTCCGCGACTACGAGTGCTACTGCGGCAAGTACAAGAAGGTGAAGTACAAGGACGTCGTCTGCGACAAGTGCGGCGTCGAGGTCACCGTCTCCCGCGTGCGCCGCGAGCGCATGGGCTACATCCGCCTGGCCATCCCCGTCTCCCACATCTGGTTCCTCAAGAGCATGCCGAGCCGCCTCTCGCTCATGCTCGACATGACCACCCGCCAGCTCGAGCAGGTCATCTATTACCAGAAGTACCTCGTCATCGACCCCGGCCAGACGGGCCTCGAGGAGAAGCAGCTCCTCGACGAGGAGGCCTACCGCCAGGCCGTCGAACTCCACGGCCCCGACGCCTTCAAGGCCCGCATGGGCGCCGAGGCGCTCCAGCAGCTCCTCCGCAAGATGGACCTGCTCGCCACCATCGGCAACCTGCGCGACCAGCTCCGCTCGACCCGCTCCAAGCAGATCAAGAAGAAGATCGCGCGCCGGATGAAGATCATCCAGGGCTTCCAGGACTCCGGCAAGAAGCCCGAGCACATGGTGCTCACGGTGCTGCCGGTCATCCCGCCCGACCTCCGCCCGCTCGTCCCCCTCGAGGGCGGACGCTTCGCGACTTCCGACCTCAACGACCTCTATCGTCGCGTCATCAACCGCAACAACCGCCTGAAGCAGCTCATCCAGATGAAGACGCCCGACGTCATCATCCACAATGAGATGCGCATGCTCCAGGAGGCCGTCGACGCCCTGCTCGACAACGGACGCCACGGCAAGCCGGTCAAGGACCGCGACCGCCAGCTCAAGTCCATCTCCGACATGCTGAAGGGGAAGCACGGCCGCTTCCGCCAGAACCTCCTCGGCAAGCGCGTCGACTACTCCGGCCGCTCGGTCATCGTCATCGGTCCCGAGCTGCGCCTCAACCAGTGCGGCCTGCCCAAGAAGATGGCGTTGGTGCTCTTCGAGCCCTTCATCATCCGCCGCCTCAAGGAGCTGGGCTTCGCCCACACCGTCCGCGGCGCCCGCAAGTACATCGAGCAGAAGAAGCCCGAGGTCTGGGACATCCTGGAGGAGGTCACGAAGGGGCACCCCGTCTTCCTGAACCGCGCCCCGACGCTGCACCGGCTCTCGATCCAGGCCTTCGAGCCCGTCCTCATCGAGGGCGACGCCATCCGCCTGCACCCCCTCGTCTGCACCGCCTACAACGCGGACTTCGACGGCGACCAGATGGCGGTCCACGTGCCGCTCTCCCTCGAGGCGATCATGGAGTGCAAGCTCCTGATGATGTCCACGAACAACATCTTCTCGCCCTCGAGCGGCAAGCCGATCCTCACGCCCTCGCAGGACATCGTGCTCGGCGCCTACTACCTGACGCTCGAGCCCGCCGGCAAGCCGGCGTCCGAGGACCGTCTGCCCGTCCTCACCACGGTCGCGGAGGCCCTCTACGCCGAAGCCGAAGGCGCGCTCCACTTCCACGACTGGGTCCGCTACAGCAATCCTGACTTCGGACGCGACACCGTCTACGGCGACAAGGCCTCGCGCACGATCGTCACCACGGTCGGACGCATCATCTTCAGCACGATCTGGCCCGCCGAGCTCGGCTTCGTCAACTCGGTCGTGAAGAAGGGGCAGCTCGGTGACCTCATCCTCAACACCTACAAGCACTGCGGCCGCGAGGCCTCCATCCCGGTCCTTGACGCGCTCAAGGAGACCGGCTTCCGGGTCGCCACCAAGGCGGGCATCTCCATCGGCGTCAGCGACATGATCTACCCGAAGGAGAAGGACGGCATCGTGAAGGAGGCCCTGTCCAGCGTCCGCGAATTCCAGCGTCAGAACGAGCAGGGGACCATCACCGAGAATGAGCGCCGCGGCAAGGTCGTGGACACCTGGTCGAAGGCCACGGACGCCGTCGCGCTCTCCGTCTACAAGACCCTCTCCGAATCCGCCAAGGTCGCCGGCTCCCGCAAGGGCGACCCGCGCCACCCGCGCCGCATGCTCATCAATCCGGTGCACGTCCTCATGGACTCCGGCGCGCGCGGCAACAAGGCCCAGGTGAAGCAGCTCTGCGGCGCCCGCGGCCTGATGGCCAAGCCCTCCGGCGAGATCATCGAACGTCCGATCCTTTCGTCCTTCCGCGAAGGCCTCTCGGTGCTCGAGTACTTCGTCTCCACGCACGGCGCCCGCAAGGGCCTCTCGGACACGGCGCTCAAGACCGCCGACGCGGGCTACATGACCCGCAAGCTCTGCGACGTGGCCATGGACGTCATCGTCACCGAGTCCGCGGACCACGCCCCCTCCTCAGAGGTCATCGTGCTCTCCGAGGCGGCCCTCGGCCGTCACCTCGCCGAGGACGTCGTCCCGTCGGGCGGAAGCCGGGCCCTCGCCAAGGCCGAAGCCACCCTGACCGAGGAGCTCATCGGACGTCTCCGCGACGCCGGCGTCGACCGGGTCGCCGTGCGCCTGCCCAACGGCGTCTTCAAGACCGCCATCTACGAAGGCGACGAGCTGCTCGTCTCCCTGGCGGAACGCATCGTCGGACGCTGCCCCTCCGAGGACGTCACGAATCCCAACAATCCCTCCGAGGTCCTCGCCAAGGCCGGAGAGCTCATCACCGAGGAGATCGCCCGTCGCATCGAGACGGTCGGCGGCATCGAGCGCGTCAAGGTGCTCTCGCCGCTCACGCACATGAACGTGAACTCGATTCCGCCCGCGGCCTACGGCCTCGACCCGTCCACCGGACGCATGGTCGAGCGCGGCACGGCCGTCGGCATCATCGCGGCCCAGTCGATCGGCGAGCCCGGCACCCAGCTCACGATGCGCACGTTCCACATCGGCGGCGTCGCCTCGACCAGCAAGGACCCTTCCTACACCGCCCGTTCGTCCGGCAAGCTCGTCTACGTCGACATCAACAACGTCGAGATCGAAGGCGGCTGCGTGGCCATCAACGGCACCGGCTCGGTCCAGATCCTCAGCGACTCGGGCCAGAAGCTCGAGGAGTACCCCATCAAGACCGGCTCGGTCATCCTCGTGCGCGACGGCAAGAAGGTCGAGAAGGGCGCCAAGCTCGCCCAGTGGGACAAGAACCACTCCGACATCATCTCGTCGCACGACGGACGCGTGAAGCTTCAGGACATGACGCTCGGCGTGACCTACGCCGAGGAGCGTGACCCCTCCAGCGGCGCGTTCTTCAAGTACGTCACCGAGCACTCCGACGAGCAGGAGCCGAAGATCATCGTCGTCGGTCCCGACGGCAAGGGCGTGTGCGAGTTCTCCATCCCGCCCGGCGCCCGCGTGACCGTGGACGAGGGCGACGTCGTCGAGCGCGGCTCCAAGCTCGCGCGCATCCCCCGCCAGGCCGCCAAGACCCAGGACATCACCGCGGGTCTCCCCCGCATCTCCGAACTCTTCGAGGCCCGTCCGCCGAAGGAGGCCGCCGAGATCGCCAAGATCGACGGCACCATCGAGATCGGCACCGCGGTCCGCGGCAAGAAGAAGCTCGTCATCAAGGACTCCGTCGGCCGCGAGGAGGAGCATCTCATCCCGCACGGCAAGCACATCATCGTGGCGGCCAATGACAAGGTGAAGCAGGGCCAGGTCCTCACCGAAGGCTCCGTCGACCCGCATGACATCCTCGACATCCTCGGCCAGTCCCGCGTGCAGGACTACCTCATCAACGAGATCCAGAAGGTCTACCGGACTCAGGGCGTCGTGATCAACGACAAGCACATCGAGATCATCGTCGCGCGCATGCTCCGCAAGGTGCGCATCACCGAGCCGGGCGACTCCGATTACCTCTGGGGCGAGCAGGTCGACCGTACGGTGCTCACCCGCGTGAACCGCTCGATCAGCGAGCGGGGAGGGCAGATCGCCGAGTCCGAGCCCATCCTGCTCGGCATCACCAAGGCTTCGCTCGAGACCGAGTCCTTCATCTCCGCCGCATCCTTCCAGGAGACGACGCGCGTCCTCACGGACGCGGCCACCATGGCCAAGCGCGACCTGCTGACCGGGTTCAAGGAGAACGTGATCATGGGGCACCTGGTGCCCGCCGGCACGGGACTGCCCGCCTACCGCCGTATCCGGGTCTTCCCGGCCGCGCAGAAGGCCTGAACCGACCGTCCGCCAACGGCCCCGTCTCCGTCCCCCGGAGGCGGGGCTTTTTGTTGGCAGAGCCTTTTGGGGGTTGAAGCCCGTGAGGGCAGGGGGTATTCATCAAAACCCAACCCCGACCCAACGCCATGTCCCGATTCCTGATCGCGGCTTCCGCCCTGTCCCTGGCCTCCGCTGCCCCCGCCGCCACCTCCTGGATCCCGACCTCCCCCCTGGTCCAGATCGGGGATGACCTCGACATCTTCACGGACTCCTCCCTCGCCGTCGAGACCACCGACAACCTCTACTCCCAGGCCGCCGGACGGTCCGCCACCTTCTTCACCATCAGCCCCGGCATCACGCTCGAATACGGCCGGGAGACGGGACTCGAAGTCATCCTGCTGGCGCGCCGTGGCTTCGTCGAGTTCACCGACTCCGCCCTCCGCGACCTCGACGACCAGCGGGACTTCCTCTCCGGCAAGGTTCGGTTCTCCACCGGAGGGCCGCTGACCATCTCGCTCGACTCTTCCTACCGGGAGACCGCCCGAAATGACGATCTCGCCTCGCAGGGCATCACCGGCGCCGTGATCGGTGCCAATCTGCTCCGCCAGGCCAATTACAGCCACGCCCTCGACGCGGACTACCGTCTCAGCGAGAAGGTCCAGATCGGAGTCGGCGTATCCCGTGCCTACAACCACTACAAGGACCCGACCGTGGTCGTAAACGGTGCCCTTCAGACTTTTAATACCAACGCCCTGACAGAGACCGATGTCGTCTCCGTGCCCGTGGACATCGAATATCAGGCCTTTGAGAAGCTCTGGTTCGGCTTCCGTTACCTGCGCGAGCAGGCCGACTACGAGGCGGCCCCCTATTTCGACTCGAGCGGCGCGCTCCGCCCGGCGCTCCCTGGCCGCCTGACCAAGGATTTCTACGGTCTCACCACCCGCGGTCAGCTCACCGAGTCCGGCAAGCTCAACGCCACGGCCCGGGTCGGCTGGCTTCAGTTCCAGAACGAGGGAGCCGCCTCCGACAGCGTGCCTTCCTGGTCCGTTTCGCTCAATCACGTCCTCACCGAGCGTCTCTCCCATAACCTCACGCTCTCCCGCGACGTCACGGCGTCCTCGACCGGCGGCCAGAACGATTCCACCGCCTACACCTACGGGCTCACGATGGCCAACGCCATCGAGGGGCTCTCCCTCAACCTGTCGGTCACCCGCAATGAGACCGAGGCCCTCAACGCCGGGGTGCTCACGCCCGTCGACACGATGGTCTACACGCTCGGCGCCGACTTCAAATACAACGAGCACCTGACGTTCAACGCCGGCTACAACTTCACCGATTCGCGGATCGCCTCCAACCCCGACGGCAATTTCAATTCCAACACCTTCACGCTCTCCGCGGCCTTCCGCTACTGAGCACGAGGTGCGGGCTCCGCGCCGCCCACCGATCCATCATGCGGTTCACCAAAAGGGAAATACTGGTACTTCTGCTCGCGGCCGTCGCCTCCACGGCCTGCACACCCCGGCGTGCCAGCGAATTCGACTTCCCTGATCCGGATTCGGAGGACGTGCTCCGTGTCGGCGGCGGCGCCCCGGCCGAGCCTTCCCGGCCTGTCGCATCAGCCCCGGCCGGAGAGGTCTCTCCGTCCGCCCTCGCCGACCCCGCGCCCACCCCTCGTCGTGCGGAAGGCAAGGACACCTACCGGCTGCGCGCCCGGGATTCCGTGCGGATCCAGGTCATCAATGAGGCCGATACGCTGATCGAGCGGAGGATCAATCCCGACGGCACCGTGGATGTCCCCTTCCTGAAGCAGCTGGTGCCCCTCGCCGGTCGCACCGTCACCGAGTCCCAGGAGGAGCTGGCCCGGCTTTTCCGACGCTACTTCAAGGAGCCCCAGGTGATCCTGTCCATCGTCACGTATGCGGAGCGGCGCGTCTACGTGTCAGGCTATGTCGGCAAGCCCGGCCCGATCTCCATCCCCCCCGAGGAGAGCCTCACCCTCGGCCGGGCCCTCTCGATGGCCGGAGGCATCCTTCCCCGAGGCCGCCGTTCCGACGTCGCCGTGAAGCGCATCCGCGACGGAGTCGTGCAGGTCATCAGCAAGGACATGCGCAAGATCGACTCCGGCGACGAGCCCGACTTCGTGCTCGAGGACGAGGACCAGATCTACGTCGACGACAGCCGCATCTGACCCATGGAGAAGCCTGAACAGCAGCCTGGTGAGCCGAGGTTTGAGCCTGATCCTCGGGGCGCCCGCAGCTACCGTGGCTACGGAGGTTACGGTGGCGGCTATGGCCAAGGCTACGGTCAGGGTTATGGTCAGGGTTACGGACAGGGCTATGGCCAAGGCTACGGTTCCTACGGGCCGCAGAACAAGGGCGGCAGCCCCCTTGGCGCCTACTTCATCATGCTGCGGGAGCGGTTTTGGTGGATCCTGCTGGTCGCCCTGGTCGGCATGACCGCCTCGCTGCTCAACACCTACGGCACCATGCCCGAATACCGGGCCACCGGCCGTCTGCGCGTCTTCCGCCTCGCCCCCACGATCGCCGGACAGAACTCCACGGTGGAGGACAGCCTCAAGATCCTTTCCAACGACGACTTCTTCACCGCGGTCGAGTCGATGCGCAGCTCCGCCATCATCGATGGAGTCTCCAAGCGTCTCACCGCCGCGGAGAAGAAGCAGGTCCTCGAGCCCTACCAGGCGGGCAACATCTTCACCGGTCCCCTCACGGACCAGGAGGTCTTCGCGCGTCAGCGCGGAATCACCCCCCAGCGCCAGACCCTCGTCGTCAACGTCGAGTTCACCCACCGCGACCGCGACCTCTCCCGCCACGTCGCCCGGCTCTTCTGTGAGGCCATCCAGAAGAACAGCGAGGACGAGCGCCTCAACATCGCCAACCCCCTGGTGGAGCGCGCCCGCATCGAGATCGAGTCCCTGGAGGACAAGGTCCGCCGTCTGTACGAGCAGAAGAACGAGCTCATCCGCAGCCAGAAGCTCCTGGCGATCGCCAAGGACACCGGCACGCTCACCGCGGAAAGGTCCGTCCTGGTCAAGGACCGCGAGGAAGTCCGCAAGCAGATCGATGAGAGCGAGATCGTCGTGCGCAACGTCGCCGCCCAGCGCGCCGCGGGCAAGGACGTCGCCGAGGTCCCCCAGGTGCGGACCGATGAGCGCGTCAGCGCCCTCTGGACCAAGCTCACCGACCTCAAGGTCACCGTCGCGGCGATGGAGAAGAAGTACACGGACCAGCATCCTGCGCTGGTCCTGAGCCGCACCCAGATGGAGCAGACCCGCCGGGAGCTCGACGAGGCCGTCAGCCTCTCCGTCGCCCGTCTCGACGCCTCGCTGCAGAACGCCCGCGCCCGTTACGAGGCGATCCTGAAGAACCTCGTCGCCAAGGAGGACGAGATATCGCGCCTGCAGGCGGCCAACGTGGACCTTGAGCGGGTCGACAAGGACATCCGGGGCTCCGAGGAGTTCCTCTCCAAGCTCAAGCTCAGCTACGAGGAGGCCAAGCTGCGCTCCAGCTCGAGCGGCGCCAGCACCTCCATCCGCATCCTCGACCTGCCTTCCGTCGCGGACAAGCCGATCAACAAGAACTACTACATGAGCGGGCTCATCGGCCTCGCCGTCGGCCTCGCGCTCGGCCTCGGCCTCGCCGTCGTGCTCGGGACCTTCGACGACCGCATCAAGTCCGCCCGGGACGTCGAAGCAGGGCTCGGCCTGCCGCTCCTCGGCACCATCCCCAAGCTCTCGCAGGCCGTCGGTCCCGACCGCGCGCTGCTGGCGAGGCAGGACAAGGACCGCATGGCCACCGAGGCCGTCCGCGCCCTTTATTCCTCGATGAAGATCGGCCCAGCCAGTTCAGGCGGGAAGGTCTTCCTCATCACTTCGACGCGGCCGAGCGAGGGCAAGACGTTCGTCGCGACCAACCTGGCGCTGCTCTTCTCCCAGCACGCCGAGCGCGTGCTGGTGATCGACGCCGACCTCCGGCTGCCCAACGTCGGGCCTTCCCTCGGATTCGCCGGCGACGGGGGCCTCAGCCGCTGGTTCAACGGCGAGATGAAGCTGGAGGAGGCCGTCGTCCGGGACGTCGCGCCGGGACTCGACGTCCTGCCGGTCGGAGTCAGCTGCCGCAATCCCACCCAGGTCATCAACCACCCCCGTTTCTCCGAACTGCTCGACGAGCTGCGTTCGAAGTACGACCGGGTCTTCATCGACTCGCCCCCCGTGGGCGCCGTCTCCGACGCCCTGCACCTCATTCCCAAGGTCGACGGGGTGATCTACGTCGTCCGGTTCAATCTCGTCAGCCTGCGCAACGCCGTCTCCTGCCTCGCCCGTCTCCGGGAGGCCGGAGCCCCGCTCCTCGGCGTCGTCCTGAACCGCATGTCCGTCCGGATGGCCTCGGTCTACACGGACTCCTACGACTCCTCCTACCGCAAGTACTACGTGGACGCCGCCGGACCCGACAACGCGCCGCCCCGCTGACTCTCCCGTCATGAACCGTCTGATCGCACTCCTGTTCTCCGCCGCGGCCGCGTTCCTCGCGGGCTGCGAAACCGTCCCGATCTCCGGGCGCTCACAGCTCATCCTCATCGATGACAAGGAGGTCTCGGCCCTCGCCGCGGGCGAGTTCGCCAAGATGAAGAAGCTGCCCAACGATCCGCGCCTGGCCAAGATCCGCGAAATCGGCCTCAAGGTCGTGGCCGCGGCCCGCCCCGACGACCGCGCCGGAGTCCTGCCTCCTTCCTCCCGCTGGGAGTTCGCCGTCATCGACGACAAGACGCCCAACGCCTTCGCGATGCCGGGAGGGAAGATCGGCTTCAACACCGGCATGTTCGCCTTCACGCCGACCGACGACGACATCGCCGTGATCCTCGGGCACGAGGTCGCGCACGTGCTCTGCCGACATGGCGCGGAACGCGTCTCCCAGGGCCTCGTGATGGCCGCCTCCGTCGCGGTCGCCGACCAGGCCACGCGCAACAAGTCGCAGAGCACGCGCAACGCCTGGATGGTCGCGCTGCCCGCCGTCGCGCAGGTCGGCGTGATGCTTCCCTACAGCCGCGCCCATGAGTCCGAATCGGACAAGCTCGGCCTCTTCTTCATGGCGCGCGCCGGCTACAACCCCGAGGCCGCCCCCGGCTTCTGGTCCCGCTTCGCCGCCAAGGGCGGCAGCAAGACGCCCGAGTTCCTCTCCACGCACCCTTCTGATTCGACGCGCATCGCCAACCTCAAGTCCTGGATGCCCCAGGCCAAGGCCCAGATGCCGCGCCGTCCCTGAGCGAGGGCCTCAGCGGGACTCGATCCTGTCCGGTCCGCGAAGGTAGACGCCCTTGGGGTCGTTCAGGCTCCTGAAGGAGCGGAGCAGGGAGGCGTTGGCCCGGATCAGGCCGCGAAGCGGATCGGCGTCCGCGCCCCGCGTGAAGACGGGGTCCTCCTCGTCTTCGGGCGAGAGCAGCTGCTCCAGCAGGTTCTCCCTCCCTTCATGAAGCCGGGGCACCTGGAGGATCTCGATGCGTTCCAGCTTCGCCAGCCTGCGTGCGGCTTCGATCGAGGCCCGGAGGCCCCCGAAGGAGTCCAACAGGCCGGCCTGCTTCGCGTCCGGCGCGAGCCAGACCCTGCCCTGGGCGACGGCATGCACGCCGTCGCGCTGCATCTTGCGTCCTTCGGCCACCACTCCGAGGAAGTCCTCGTAGACTTCGTCGACCAGCGTCTGCACGACCGCCATCTCCTGGGGCGTGGCGGCCCGGTGGGAGGAGAGAAGGTCGGCGTAGGCGCCCACTTTCACCCCGTCCGTGCCGAGGCCGACTTTCTGGGCGAGCTCGCCGTAGTTGAAATGCAGTCCGAACACCCCGATGGATCCCGTGATCGTCAGCCTGTCCGCCACGATCGAGTCCGCCCGGGCGGCGATGTAATAGCCGCCGCTGGCGGCGACGTCTCCGAACGACGCGACCACCGGCACGCCCTTGGCGCGCAGCATGGCGACCTCCCTCGCCACGACGTCGCTGGCGAAGGCCGAGCCGCCCGGGCTGTTGACCCGCAGGACGACGGCCTTGACCTCCGCGTCGCCCCTGAGCTGGCGGAGGCTGTGGGCGATGCGGTCGCCGCCCGCGTTGGTCGGATCGCCCCATCCGTCGACGATTTCGCCTTCGGCGTAGACCACGGCGATGCGTCCGCCCTGGGAGGGCAGCCGGACTTTGCGGGCGTAGCGCCCCAGTGAAATCTGCCGGAATGACGTGCCGTCCTCCGCGGAGGCCGCGCCCGCGGCGACGACCTTGGCGACGAGCTCGTCACGGTGAAGGGCGGCGTCGGCCAGCTTGAGCTTCACGGCCCGTTCGGCGCCGAAGACGCCGCCGGCGTCGACGGTCCGCACCATCTCCGCCGCGGCGATGCCCCGCGAACCGGCGATCTCCGCCAGCACCCGCGCCCAGGCGTTGCGCAGCAGGGCGGTCTCCTGCTCACGCGAGGCCTCGCTCATGGAGGAGGAGATGAACGGCTCCACGGCGGACTTGTATTTGCCGACGCGGGTCACCTGCACCCCGATCCCGACCTTGGACAGAGTCTCCCCGAAGTAGGGACCGTAGGAGGCGAGCCCCTTGAGCTCGATTTCACCCGACCGGTGCACGAAGAGGGGCTTGGCGACGCTCGCCAGGTAGTACTGCCCCTGCGAACCGTTCTCGATCCAGCCGATCACCGGCTTGCCCGACTTGGCGAACTCCGCCACCGCCGACCGGATTTCGGCCGACTGGGCCATGCCCGCGTCGAGTTCGCCCGCCAGCAGGATGCCGGCGATGGCGGGATCCTTGGCCGCCATGTCGACGGCCTCGACCGCGCGCAGCAGGTCCACGCGCGGACCCTCGCCGCCGCCCAGCAGGTCGCCCAGGGAGGGCTCGCCGAACTCCGGCGTGTCGGTGACGCGCAGGCCGCCGCCGATGACGAGCATCGACTTCGGCCGCACATGCACGGGCAGGTCGGCCGGAGAGCCGGCTGAGCCGGCCATGGCCACCAGGAGGACGGTGCCGGCAAAGGCGAGGACGGCGCCCGCGATCAGGGTTCCGAGAGTGGACGCCAGCAGGCTGCGCAGGAATTCCTTCATGTTTTCGGAGTTGTTCAAAAGGGTGCCTCGCTGCCCCGTTTTCGCCAGCCCGAAGCGTCTTTTTCTCTCCCGCTTCCGCTTGTTTCCGTCGACTTCCGTTCTAACTTTACGGCATGGACCAGCCATCCGAAGACCTGGCGTCGGCAGTGGCCCGCAAGGCCCTGGCGATCAATCTGGACCGGACCGCTTACGGCGCGTTCGCGGAAATCGGGGCCGGTCAGGAGGTGGTCCGGCACTTCTTCAAGGCCGGCGGCGCCTCCGGCACCGTCGCGAAAAGCATGTCGGCCTACGACATGCGGATCAGCGACGCCATCTACGGGCACCCGAGGCGTTACGTCTCACGCGAACGTCTGGAGCAGATGCTCGGCCATGAGTACCAGCTGCTGGTCGACCGTCTGGCCTCCGACCGTGGCGCGACCACCCGTTTCTTCGCCTTCGCCGACACCGTGGCGACCACGCCCCATGACGGCAAAGGGCAGGGTCATTCGTGGATGGGCGTCCGCTTCCAGGACCGCCCGGGCGCCGAACCGAGCGAAGTGATCCTGCACCTCCGGCTCTGGGACAAGGACGCCGGCAGGCAGCAGGACGCCCTCGGCGCGGTCGGGGTCAACCTCCTGCATTCCGCCCTCCACGCGCGCGCCGACGTCGACGGCTTCCTCCTCTCCCTCATCGAGGCGGTCGGATCGGGCCGGGTGGAGGTCGAGTACGTGCGCTTCGCCGGCCCCGCCTTCGCGCAGTTCGACAACCGCGTCGCCGCGCTCCGCCTGGTGCGCCTGGGCCTCACCGACGCCGTGCTTTTCGGGCCCGAGGGGCAGCCCCAGGTCCCCAGTGAAGTCTTCTACAAGCGCTCGGTCGTCGTCGCCCGCGGCACGTTCCGTCCGGTCTCGTTGGTCAACGTGGACATGCTCGAATGCGCCAGCCGCCGCGTGCCCGAAGGCGCGGATTCCGTGCTGCCGCTCTTTGAGATGTGCATCGGCGCGGACCCCAATCCCGAGTCCGAAGTCATCGACCGCATCCGCCTCGTCGGACTCACGGGACGTCACCTGCTGGTCACGCGTCACCGCGGATGGTACCGGCTCCCCGCCTACTTCCGTCTCCATACGACGGGCGCCATCACGCTCGTGGCCGGAATGAACAACCTCGTGGACCTCTTCGACCCCGAGCATTACCAGCATCTCCAGGGCGGCGTCCTCGAGGCCTGCGGCCGTCTTTTCAAGGACGGAGTGCGCATCCTCGTCTACCCGATGCGCGGAGACCAGCTGCGCCGGCTCATCAGCGATCCGGTCGCCTGCCGGGTCTGTTTCGCCGAGAGCTACAGCGTGGCGGAGGACTCCGTGGTCACGGCGGGCGACCTGCAGATGCGGCCCACCGTCGGCGGACTCTACCAGCATCTGCTCAACAACGGGTTCCTCGTGCCGCTGGACGGGGCGGACATGGCCGCGATGTCCTGCCAGCCGCGCACGCTCGCGGACCGCATCAGCCGGGATGAGAAGGGCTGGGAGCGGGAGGTCCCGGCCAAGGTGGCCGACGCCATCCGCAGCCTCCGGCTCTGGGTCTCCTGAACGCCTTGAACTCGCCGCTGACATCGCTGCCCCCGGGCGGAGGCGCCGAACTCACGCTCTCGGTCGAGCGCGCCTACCGGGAGGCCGTCGTGCTCGACCGTCTCGGCGCGCTCTGGTCGCTCATCCTCGCCAAATGCCTTCTCGCCCAGTGGGCCATCGCGACCTACTCCATCCCCGTCTCAGGTCTCGCCTACGTCTGGTCGCTGTCGGTCCTGATGGCGGCGATGGCGTCGGCGCTCTACCTCCGGGCCAACCGGCTGCCCCTGTCCGTCATCCCTGAGACCCGCAGGGTGGGGGGCGCCGTGCTGCTCGCCCTGCTGGTCGCCTGCGGCTTCGTGCTTTACGCCCGGTTCGCGCTCGGCGCCTTCAGCTCGGCCGTGGCCGCCGGCATCTGCGCCGCACTCGCCGGCGCCTGGTCGCTGGCCCGCGCCTCGATCCGCCGTGCCTGGGAGCCGTTCGCGGGCGCGCTGCTGTGGTGGGGCCTTGCCGGAACGGCCCTGCGCAGCCCTGACTCGGAAGCCCTGCTGTGGAGCGGCCTCGGGTGGCTGCTCGCCTCGGCGCTGCCCTCCTTCGCCCTCTCGCTGCGCGCCGTCCGGCGGCCCGCGGCTCAG
>CAIOPO010000081.1 GCA_903860195.1 uncultured Opitutia bacterium
GGCACGGGCAAGGCCGTGACGGTGACCGGTTACACGATCTCCGGCGCCGACGCGTCCAACTACGCCCTCGTGCAGCCGACGGGTCTGACCGCCGCCATCAGCCAGCTCACGCTCAACGTCACTGGTGCGTCCGCGGCCGACAAGACCTACGACGCCCTCCTGGGCGCGGTGATCTCCGGCGGCTCGATTAGCCCGATTTCGGGAGACACCGTCATCCTGGACACCACCGGCCGCTCGGGACTCTTCGCCGACAAGAACGTGGGCACAGGCAAGGCCGTGACGGTGACGGGCTACACCATCTCGGGCGCCGACGCCGGCAACTACGCCCTCGTGCAGCCGACGGGCCTGACCGCCGCCATCAGCCAGCTGACGCTCAACGTCACCGGGGCCACGGCAGCCAGCAGGGTCTACGACCAGGGCGTGAACGCGGTCATCTCTGGCGGCAGCATCGCTCCGATCACGGGCGACACCGTCATCCTGGACACCACGGGCAGGGCGGGGACCTTCGCCGACAAGAACGTGGGCACGGGCAAGGCCGTGACGGTGACGGGTTACACCATCTCCGGCACCGACGCGGCCAACTACTCGCTCGTCCAGCCGGCCGGCCTCACCGCCGACATCACCAGCCGTTCTTTGGCCTTGGTCTTCACCGCTCAGAGCAGGACTTACGACGGCACGGACGCCGTTTCCGTCTCCTCGTCCGATGATCGGTTGACCGGAGATCTCATCAATGTGAGCTTTGGTGCGGCCTTTGCGGACAAGAACGTCGGCACGGGCAAGACGGTCAATGTGACTTCCATCGCGATCAGCGGCGCCGATGCGGCCAACTACTCTCTGCCGTCTGCTACCGGCGCGACGTCCGCGGACATCACCCGTCTGGCTTCGGTCACCTGGGTCGGCGGCGCCTCGGGCAATTGGTTCGACCCGGCCAACTGGGCGGGCGGTGCCGTGCCTGACCTCGCCAATGTCGGACAGGTCGTGATTCCAGTCGGTGTCGAACCGGTCTTCGGACTGGCTGCCGTGTCTCCCGCCCAGTCCGGCCCTGTCGACCTTCTTTCGCTCAGCGGAGGCTCGCTCGACTTCCAGGGCGGGGTGCTGAACGTCGCCGGCAATTCCTCCCTGGTCCGTTTCACCCAGTCCGGGGGCGTGGCCAACTTCGCCACGGACCTCATTCTTGACCGTCTGGTGCAGACCGGAGGCCAGCTGATCGTGGGACGTGACCTCACGGCCGCCTCCGGTTTCGATCAGACCGCTTCCGGCACGGTCACCGTCACCCGCGACGCGACCCTCAGCGCGGCTTCCGCCATGTCCATCGGCAACCTCGCCGTGGCCGGCCAGCTCTCCGCCAGCGTCGTCTCCGGCGTGATCACGCTCGTGCCCGGAACCAGTCTTTCGGGAGGCGGCGTCACCCTCACTCCCGACCCGAGAAACCAAGGCCAGTCGCTCTTCCTCGTCCTGACCGAGGTGCCGGTCGTCCCTGCCGATGTGCTTCTGGCTCCGCTCGCGCCCGGCGTCACGGTGGAGCCTTCCGTCACGGCTCCGTCGGACTCCATCGTCGTCGTCGCCGGCGCGCCCGTGCCCGTGCCTGAGGCGGGAGTGTTCGCTTTCGGCCAGGCCTTGGCCATCAATTCCGGCTCACTGGGCACCAATGAGATCCGTGCCGTCACCGTGGAAGCGCCTGAAGGTTTCGTCGTCGGACGTGACAGCATTCTGGCGGTCGCCGCGGGCGATCTCAAAATCGAGACCGTGCAGGATACCGGAGCCCTGCGCATCACCGGGGCCGGCTCACAGGAGGATTACGAGAAGGTGCTGAGGAGTCTCGCCCTGCGGCGTTCGGGCGGAGGCCCCGCCACGATCAGGTTGAACCTGACCGACTCCAGCGGGGCGGTCCGCAGCGTCGAGCTGCGCATCGGCGGCAGAGGCTCCGTCGCCTCCGGGCCGAACTGAGCGTCCGTCACCTCAGGCGATCCTACTCCAAAGCACCTTGAGGTAGCGTCCCTCGGGGTGGTTGGAGGCGGTGGGATGGTCGCCGCCGGGCCCGGTGCGGTCGAAGATCTGGAGGCGCTTCTGATACCGGTGGGCCGCCTTCGTCACGAGTTCCTCGAAGGCCTCGGCGGAGACCAGGCCGGAGCACGAGCAGGTGACGAAAAGGCCGCCGGGCGAGACGAGCTGCATCGCCAGGACGTTGAGGTCGTTGTACTTCTTGAGACCGTCGGCCTCGAGGTCGGGATCCCGGCTGTCGACGAACTTGGGCGGATCGCAGAGGACCAGGTCCCAGGTCTTGCCGTTCTTCTGCATCTGCCGGATCCAGCTGAAGGCGTCGGCGTGGACGAAGTCGACGCGGACGTTGTTGAGGTTGGCGTTCCGCTTGGCCATCTCGACCGCCTTCTCATCGAGGTCCACGCCGGTGACTTCGGCGGCGCCGGCGAGCTTGGCGGCGATGGAGAACCCGCCGGTGTAGCAGCAGAGGTCGAGCACCTTGAGGCCCTTGGCGAGGGCGCCGAACTTGCGCCGGTTGTCGCGCTGGTCGCAGAAGAAGCCCGTCTTGTGGCCGTCGGCGAAGTCCACCTCCTGGACCATGCCGGACTCCTTGATCTTCACGAAGCGGACCGCGGACTTGGGCACGTCGGTGGGCATGATGCCCTCGATGCGCGCGACGTGCGGGTCGACCTGGACGATCTCCCGTTTCGTGCCGAGGGCGTCGTGCAGCACCGGCAGCCAGCGGGGCAGGCGGCGCATGACGCCGACTGAGGATACTTCGATGGAGAGAACGTCGCCCAGACGGTCGACGATCAGTCCGGAGAGGAAGTCAGCGTCGCCGTTGACCGCGCGGTAGGCGTCGGTGTCGGCGTCGAGCTTCAGCAAGTCCCTGCGCAGGGCCACGGCCCGCCGGAGGGCCTGTTCGAACCAGGCGTCGTCGGGTCGGCCCGGCGTGTGCTTGAGGATGCGGAGGGCGATCGGGGCGCCGGCGTTCCAGAAGCCGTAGCCGATGAACGAGCCCTGCTTGTCGTAGGCCGTGACGACGTCCCCCTGACGGGCGTCGGCCGAGACGTCGCCCACCATCGAGCGGAAGACGTTGGGCTTGGAAGTGAAGGTCTTCAGCTGGACCCATGGGCGTTCCCGGCCCGCCGGCGAAGGGGGGTCAGGAAGGCGTCCTTGAGGGTCAGGCATGGTGACGGCCCTGGTCGGGCCCTTCGCTTCAGCCGATGAAACTGCAGACGTACTGGCAGATGCCCGACTTCACCGTGATGGTGAAACCGGACTTGGCCGGAACGTCGAACTTGGTGCCGGCGGAGTAGGACTTCTCGTCCTTGCTCCCGTCGAGCGTGACCGAGCAGGCCCCGTCCGTGATCTCCATGACTTCGGCCTTGTCGGTGCCGAAGTGATAGGTGCCGGGGTAGATCAGCCCCAGCGTCTTCTTCTCGCCGGAGCCGAAGAAGATCGAGTGGGAGACCACCTTGCCCTCGAAATAGACGTTGGCCTTGGCGACTGCGCGTACGTTCGGGAATTCCATGGGATTGAGTTAGTTGGCAGCGGGCAGGGGGGTAAAGGGAGAAAGAGGGATGGAGCTGGTGACAGGGACAGGGGCAGGGACGGGTTTGACTCCTAGGGACAGCAGCAGACGCAGGGTCAGTTCAATTCAGCAACTGTCCCTAGCCCTGTCCTTGGCTCTGGCCCTGATAGCCCTCCTCAGATCAACTTGAGCTTGGGGACGGGTTCACCGCGCTGGCGCAGGCGGATCGACTCGAGATACTCGTCCTTGAACTTGGGCACGGCCGACTGGACCGGCCAGGCGACCGCCTCGCCGTGGGCGCAGATGGTGCGACCGGCGACCTGGTTGGCGATGTCGAGCAGCAGGGGCACGTCCGACTCCTTGGCGCCGCCCTTGGCGATGCGTCCGGACACTCGGCTGAGCCAGAGCGAGCCCTCGCGGCAGGGGGTGCACTGCCCGCAGGTCTCGTGGGCGTAGAAGGCGTTGAGGTTCGAGAGCGCCTGGATCATCTCGACGGAATCGTCGAGGACGATGGTGCCTCCCGTGCCGAGGCCCGTGCCGCAGGCCGCGATGCTGTTGGAATCGAGGGGGATGTCCTCGAGCGCCCAGTCGAACTCGGTGCCGTTGGGGAGCTTGCCCTTGAAGCGTTCACCGAACTTGAGGATCTTGGTCGAGGAGCCGCCGGGGATGATGGCCTTGAACTTGCGTCCGTCGAGGGGGCCGCCGCAGAAGTCGTAGAGCAGCTCGCCGAACGTGGCCTTGCCCGCCTCGATCTCGTAGAGGCCGGGGCGCTTCACCAGCCCGCTGACGCCCCAGATGTGCGTGCCGCTGTCGCCGGGCACGCCGATCTTGGCGAACTCCGCGCCGCCGAAGGCGAGGACGTGCTTCACCTGGGCCATGGTCTCCGCGTTGTTGACGATGGTCGGGCAGTTGTAGAGTCCGAGGACGGCGGGGAAGTAGGGCGGCTTGATGCGCGGATAGCCGCGCTTGCCCTCGAGCGACTCGATGAGACCCGTCTCCTCGCCGCAGACGTAGCAGCCGCCGCCGCGATGGACGACGACCTCGCAGGAGTAGCCGGTGCCGAGGATGTTCTGTCCGAGGAAGCCCTTGGACTTCGCCTCGGCGATGGCCGCCTCGAGGATCTTGGCGCCGTGGATGAACTCGCCGCGGATGTAGATGAAGGCCTGCTTCGCCTGGATGGCCCAGGCGGTGATGGCGATGCCCTCGAGCATCTGGTGCGGGTCCTTGTAGATGATCTGCCGGTCCTTGTAGGTGCCCGGCTCGGACTCGTCGGCGTTGACGACCAGGTAGGCGGGCTTGCCGGACTTCCGGTCGAGGAACTTCCACTTCATCCCGGTGGGGAAGCCGGCGCCGCCGCGGCCGCGCAGGCCGGAGGTCTCGACCTCCTTGCACACCTCCTCGGGCTTCATGGCGACGGCCTTCTTCAGGGCCTCGTAGCCGCCGTGCTTCAGGTAGCAGTCGAGGTCGACCGTGTAGCCCGGCTGGCGGAGGTTGGCGTAGATGAGGGGGCGTTCGACGGCGGGCATGGGCGTGGTCTCCGGGTTCAGCCGTTCCATTCGGGCGTGCCGGGCTGCGGGGCGCGGCGGCCGTAGTCAGGATCCTTGAGGGTGGCTTTCAGCTTGGCCGCGAAGGCCTCCGCCTGGGCGGGCTCGACGTTCTCGTGCATCGCACCGTCGACGTGCACGACCGGACCGCAGCCGCAGTCGGCGATGCACTCGACGAACTCGAGGGTGAAGTCGCCGTCGGGCGAGGTCTCGCCGCGGGGGCAGTTGAGCGACTTCTCCAGGCCTTCCATCAGGGCGTAGGAGCCGCGGAGGGCGCAGGAGAGCGTACGGCAGACGCGCACGTGGCGCCGGCCGATCGGCGACTGACGGAACATCGGGTAGAACGTGACCACCTCGAGCACCTGCATCGGCGTGACGCCGACCTGCTCGGCCACCCAGTGCATGTCATCCTTCGTGATGTGGCCGCGGTCCTCCTGGACGAGGTGCAGCAGCGGCATCGTCGCGCTCCGCTTCTGGGGATACTGCGCGACGATGGCGGGCGCCTTGGCGAGCGTCTCAGGACGCAACGGCCGGTCGGCGGCGGAAGGGGAGGGGGTCTGCATGGTTCAGCGGTCGCACTCGCCCATGACGAAGTCGAGGGAGCCGAGCACGGAGGCGATGTCGGTGAGGTAGTTGCCCGGCACGACGGCGGGCAGGATGGAGAGGGCCACGAAGCTCGGGCCGCGGATGCGCAAGCGCCAGGGCACGCCGCCTCCGTGGGACACGACGTAGAAGCCGAGGGCGCCCTTGGGGTTCTCGGCCTCGAAGTAGACTTCGCCGGGCGGCACCTGGGGGCCTTCGGTGACCAGCATGAAGTTCTGGATGAGCTCTTCCATCCGGGTGAGCACCTTGGCCTTGGGCGGCAGGAAGATCTTCTTGGCGTCCTCGGCGTACCAGGCGCCTCCGGGCATGCCGCGGACGGCCTGGCGCAGGATGCGCACCGACTGGCGGAGCTCCTCCATGCGGACCAGGTAGCGGTCGAAGCAGTCGCCCTTGGTGCCCACGGCCACGTCGAAGTCGTAGCGCTCGTAGCCCGAGTAGGGCTTGTCCTTGCGCAGGTCGAACGGCACGCCGGAGGCGCGCAGGTTGGCGCCGGTGAGGCCGTAGGCCAGCGCCAGCTCCTTGGAGATGGGGGCGACGCCCTCGGTGCGCTCGAGGAAGATGCCGTTGCGGGTGAGGAGGCGGTCCACCTCGTCGACCGTGCGGAGCACGCCGTCGCAGAAGGCGTCGACCTTCGCGAGCCAGCCCTCGGGCAGGTCGCGCGTCACGCCGCCGACGCGGGTGTAGCTGGTGGTGAAACGGGCGCCGGTCAGCTCCTCGAAGAGCGTGTACAGGCGCTCCCGCTCGTTGAAGGTGTACATGAACACCGTCCAGGCGCCGGTGTCCATGGCGTAGACGCCGAGTCCGAGCAGGTGCGAGGAGATGCGGGCCATCTCGCAGCAGACGACGCGGATGGCTTCGCAGCGTTCGGGCACCTTGACGCCGGCGAGCCGTTCGACCGCGATGGCGTAGGCCACGTTGTTGGCGAGGGGCGCGAGGTAGTCCAGCCGGTCCGTGTAGGGCACGAACTGGTTGTAGGTCATGTTCTCCGCGATCTTCTCATCGCCGCGGTGCAGGTAGCCGATGACCGGGTCGCACTTGACGACCTTGTCGCCGTCGAGCTCGAGGGAGAGGCGCAGCACGCCGTGCGTGGCGGGGTGCGACGGACCCATGTTGAGGGTCATGTTCTCGCCGCGCAGCTCCTCGGCGCGGGCGGCGACGTCGCCGATGGAGATTTCCTTGGTGATCTTCACGGCGGGTTCAGGACTTGGGACGCTCTTCCGTCCAGGACTGGTCGAGGGCGGCGGGCTCGCCTTCGGACATGTGACCGCCGTGCGAGACGAAGGGGCCGCCCATCATGGGCGCGGGCTCGACGGCCTGGCCGGTGACCGCGGCCACGTCGGCCGCGGGCAGCGGCACCTCGATGCCGGCGAGGGGGAAGTCCTTGCGCAGGGGGTGATAGGGATAGCCGTCCCACATCAGGATGCGGCGCAGGTCGGGGTGGCCGTCGAAGCGGATGCCGAACATGTCGTAGGCCTCGCGCTCGTGCCAGTTGGCCCCGGGATGCAGCGAGGAGACGCTGGGCACGCGGTCGTCGACGGCGGGCACGTGCAGCCGGACGTATTCCTTGGAGGCGGTCGAGAGGAGGTGGAGGACCACGCCGAAGCGCGGCGTGCGGTCCTTCCATTCGACGCCGCAGAGGTCGGCGAGCAGGTCGAACGACTGCTCGTCCCGGAGGTGCTTGACGACCGCGAGGAGGTCTGAGCCCGCGACTTCGTAGGCCGGCATGTCCTTGCCCGCGAGGTCACGGACGGACGGGAAGCGGGCGGTGAGGGCGGCGGCGTCCATCGGATCAGCTGACGACCTTGGTCTCGACCACGCGACCCTTGAAGGTGCGGCGGAGCGAGCCGCCTTCCTTGCGGATCTTCTCCTGCAGGAGCATCATGCCGTCGAGGAGCGCCTCGGGGCGGGGCGGGCAGCCGGAGATGTAGACGTCGACCGGGACGATGTTGTCCACGCCCTGCAAGGTCGCGTAGGAGCGGTACATGCCGCCGGAGGAAGCGCAGGCTCCCATCGCCACGACCCACTTGGGCTCGGCCATCTGGTCGTAAATGCGGCGGACGACCTCGGCCATCTTGTAGGTCACGGTGCCGGCCACGATCATGCAGTCGGCCTGGCGGGGGGAGAAGCGCATCACTTCCATGCCGAAGCGCGAGATGTCGAACCGGGAGCCGCCGGCCGCCATGAGCTCGATGGCGCAGCAGGCCAGACCCATCGGCATGGGCCAGACGGAGTGGCTGCGGACCCAGTTCACGACCGCATCCGCCCGGGTCACGATGACCTCGCCCTCCACCTTGCTGTTGTAGCCGAAGTCGGTTTTGACCATGGTTAAGGCGGAACGTAGGAGCGACCCCCCAAGGGGCAAGTGAGAAGGGCGAAAAAGGCGTCTTTAGGGGCTCTAATCGGGGCGTTGAGCTCGGCGAAGGGGTTGGCAAGCGTGCCGATGATGGGCACGCTTCCGTCACCCTGATGACCCTTGTCCGCTTCATCCTGCTGGTTCTGGCCGCAGCCTGCGCCGCCGAGCCGGTCCGGCCCAACGTGCTGCTGATCCTGGCCGACGACCTGGGCTATTCCGACCTGGGGTGCTACGGCGGTGAGATTCCGACGCCGAACCTCGACCGCATCGCGGCCCGCGGCGCCCGGTTTGAGAAATGTTACACCTCCGCCCGTTGCTGTCCGACCCGGGCTTCGCTGCTCACCGGCCGTCACCCCCATGAGGCGGGGGTGGGGGACTTTGTCACGGCCAAGCCCGCCGCCAGACTGGGCCCGGCCTACACCGGTCACCTGCTGGAGGACAACGCCACCCTTGCGGAAACCTTGGGCGCCGCCGGCTACTCCACCTACATGGTCGGCAAGTGGCATCTGGGCCGGCCCGGTCCGATTGAGCGCGGCTTCGCCCATTATTTCGGTTTCCGGAAGATGGATTCGCATTCCGAGGACCAGTGGGACCCGTCCCTCTACGCCCGGCTGCCTGAAGGCGTTAAGCCCGAGCTGCCCGCCGAGGCCGGCCGGTTCTAC
>CAIOPO010000082.1 GCA_903860195.1 uncultured Opitutia bacterium
ATGCCCTGGTTCGAGAGCAAAGATCGCTCCGGCGCCTGGGGCTGGCATTGGACGATGGACAAGAGGAACCCGGACCGGGGCGAACTCGCGGCGCATGACCGTCCTCTCATCGGCCCCTACGACTCCTCCGATCCTGCGGTCGTCGCCTATCAGGTCGCGCTGATGAAGGCGGCCGGCGTCGACGGCGTGATCCTCGACTGGTACGGGCCGGTCGGGTTCAAGGACTACGAGGCGATCCATCGTGCCTCCCTGCTGCTGGTGGCGGAGGTCAAGAAGGCCGGACTCAAGTTCGCGGTCTGCGTGGAGGACAACGCCGGCGCACGCTTCATGAAGGAGGCCGGCCTCTCCCGCGCCGCCGCGACATCCAAGGTCGCCGAATCCTTTGACTGGCTGGAGAAGCACTGGCTCAGAGATCCGGATTACTTCCGTCTCGGCGGACGCCCGGCGCTGCTCATCTTCGGTCCGCAGTATCTCACCGAGCCGGAATGGACGGCCATTCGGACGCGGATGCCCTCCTCGCCCCTGGTCTTCACCCTGCCGCATCTGGCTTTTCGCGCGGGCGGCTCCTGGGGCGTCGATGGCGCCTACGCCTGGATTCCCGTGAGCGAAGGCCGCACGATCGCACCGGAAGCATGGAAGGCCGAATTCGCCGCCCTGCATCAAGGTCCCGACAAGGACCGGATGCTGGCCGCGGCCTTTCCGGGATACCGGGACTTCTACGCCGAGGCCGGGCTGCATGCGAGCTACGGACGCATCGACCACCGCGACGGGGCCACGTTCGCGGAATCCCTGGACCTCGCCCTGAACAGCGGCGCCAAGGTCGTGCAGATCGCGACGTGGAACGACTATGGCGAGGACACCGGCATCGAGCCCACCGCCAAGCGCGGACACCGGGAACTGGAGACCCTGATGCGGCGGCTGCGGCCCGGCGCCGATACGGCCGAACTCAGCCGCATGACAGAAGCGTTCCTGAAGGCCCGCGGTCGCCGATAGGCCGATTTCCCCATCCCGGTCTTCACAGCAGGGGTTGCGGTCGGCCGGGGATGAACTTTATTTCGAACCATGAGGGCACCCCTCCTCACCCTTCTCCTCTGCACCCCTCTCCTGGGAGCCGACCGCAAGATCTCCTTCAGCCGCGAGATCCGCCCCATTCTCTCTGAGAACTGCATCGCCTGCCACGGACCTGACGAAAAAGGCCGCAAGGGCGAACTGCGCCTCGACGATGAACAGGACGCCAAGCGTGACCGCGACGGCGAGCGCGTGATCGCCCCCGGCAATCCTGACAAGAGCCTGCTCATTTCCCGCATCCTCTCCAAAGATCCCGACGAGGTGATGCCGCCGCCCAAGCAGCACAAGACGGTCTCCCCCGCCCAAGTCGAACTGCTCAGGGAGTGGATCAGGCAGGGAGCGCCCTGGGGCCGTCACTGGTCCTATGAGCCCGTGGCCCGATCCGAGGTCCCGGCCAACGGGGAGAAGAACCTCGTCGACGCCTTCCTCGCCGACCGTCATCGCCGCGAGGGCCTGACCTGGGCTCCTGCCGCCGACCCGGCGATCCTGGTGCGTCGCACCGCCCTCGACCTCACCGGCCTGCCGCCCACCTCCGAAGAATTGGACAAGCTCTCGGGAAGACCGCAGGCCGAAGTGGTAGCCCACTTCCTCGCCAAGCCCGCCTACGGGGAGCACTGGGCCCGGCAGTGGCTCGATCTCGCGCGCTACGCCGACAGCGCCGGATACCCGAGCGACCCGGGCCGTGAAATCTGGGCCTACCGCGACTGGGTCATCCGCGCCCTCAACGCCAACCAGCCCTTCGACCGCTTCACCGTCGAGCAGCTCGCCGG
>CAIOPO010000083.1 GCA_903860195.1 uncultured Opitutia bacterium
ATAGCGCCAAAAGGGTAACCCAAATGAGCGCTTATGAAAGGGCTAACTTCAGAGGCCCTTGTGGGCTCCGTCGCAAAGAGGGCCCTTCTTGGAGTGCTTGCAGGCGCAGAAATAGACGGTTCCGGCGGCTTCCGCCTTGTAGGGCACGGGGGCGAAGGCCGACCCCTTGTGCGCGCCGTCGCAGAAGGGCTGGCTCTTGCTCTGTCCGCAGGAGCACCAGTAGTAAGTCTTGCCGGCTTCGACCAGGACGGGAATCGGAGACTTCTGGGGGATGTGGGGGGTGGCCATGGGGAGGAGATGCAGGATGGACGGTGGACGACGGTGGAGGGAAGCAGACGGTCAGGCGAGGTCGAAGAGGAGGGCCTCGATCGGACCGGAATGCACGAAGGTAACGGCGCCGGCGTCCTCCGAACTGAGGGCGTCGCCAGGCGAGAGCTTCACATCGCCGACCTCCGCCTCGCCGGCGATCAGCTGGAACCAGAGCCCCCTGCCCGCTCGCAGCTCATGGGCAAGGACTCCCGCGCCGGATGTCTTCACCCGCCAGACATCCGCGTCCTGACTGATGGACGCGGACCGTTCGCGACCGTCCTTCGAGATGATGAGCACCTTGTCCGCCGCAAGCTGGGCCTCCGTGGGCTTCCATTCGGCGTAGCGAGGGCGCAGGCCTGGTCGGTCGGGCTCAATCCAGACCTGGATGAGATGCAGACGTTCGGCCTTGGAGGGATTGTATTCGCTGTGACGGACTCCGCTGCCGGCGCTCATGACCTGGATCTGGCCAGGTCTGAGCTGGGCATGGTTGCCCAGGCTGTCGCGATGCTCAATCACGCCCTCCAGAACGTAGGTGAAGATCTCCATGTCTCGGTGGCCGTGCGGCGGGAAGCCCATGGCGGGGGCGACGACGTCCTGATTGATGACCCGCAGAGACCTGAAGCCCATGTGGGCAGGGTCATGGTAGTCGGCGAAGCTGAAGCTGTGCCGCGCCACGAGCCAACCATGGTCGGCGAAGCCCCTCTCGGCCGAACGCCTGACTTGGATGCCCATCCCTCCAGCGTCAGGGAAAAGCCGCCCCTTGCAAACGGACCCGGCAGGGAATTTGGGTTGAACTCAGCCCACGCACCTGCTCAATGGACGTTCCTTTGTCGGGCTGTGGCTCAATCTGGTAGAGCGCTGCTTTCGGGTAGCAGAGGCTGAGAGTTCAAATCTCTCCAGCCCGACCACTTAAAAAGGCCCCGGCGGCTCAAGCAGCCGCCGGGGCCTCCAGTTGTGGATTGTCGAAACGGGACCGCAGGGCTCTAGTGCCCCATGCCCGCTCTGCGCGCCCTGCTGTTCGCCCTGACGGGACTCCTGGCCGCCTGCGCTCCCGAAGCGCCACCGCGCCGTCCGGCCGTACTGGTCCACGTGATGCCCTGGTTCGAGAGCAAAGATCGCTCCGGCGCCTGGGGCTGGCATTGGACGATGGACAAGAGGAACCCGGACCGGGGCGAACTCGCGGCGCATGACCGTCCTCTCATCGGCCCCTACGACTCCTCCGATCCTGCGGTC
>CAIOPO010000084.1 GCA_903860195.1 uncultured Opitutia bacterium
CGCGGGTAGATGTCGCAGACGATGAGCTCGCCGGCGCGGACCGGGCCCGAGCCCGAGCAGTGGCAGTCGACCGCCTGGTCGCCCGGCGCGATGATCAGCCCGATGTCGCAGAGCGCGCCCGCGCGGAGGATGGCGACCTGGGCCTCCTCCTTGAGCAGTTCGGCCGTGACCGCGCGGCCACGCCAGCGGAGCGCGCCGCGGGGGCCGGCCGAGGATTCGGCGAGCACGCGCTCGACCGCGGTGAAGCCGGCGCAGGCGGCGCGGTTGCCGGCGCGGATGCCGGCCACCTCGGCGCGCGACTTGATCCAGCGCGCGGGGAAGAGCTCGGGCGCGCCGCGTTCCGTGACCTGGGCGCCGAGCGGGACGAGGTCGAGCCCGAGGTCCTTGAGGCGGAGGAAGAGCCCCGTCGGGAAGTCGGAGGGGACCGTGAAGCGGCTGACTCCGCGGGCGAGCGCGGCGAAGACGATCGCGTCCGGCACGCCGGCGGCGGGATTGGTGCGCCGCAGTTCGGCGATGAGCGCCGAGAGGTCGACCACCTCGTCGAGCGAGGATTCAGCGCGGGCCCGGCCGACCTCGAGCAGCGGCAGCAGGCCGACCTTGCGTCCGTGCGCGGAGAAGGCCGGGAACGGGTCGGAGGCCCGGAACCCCGTGAACCAGCGCAGGTCGGCGTTCTGGCTGGGAGTCGCCATCATGAGCACGTCGCGCGGACGTGAGGCGGACGGTGCGCGGACCTTGGTGGGCATGGCTGGAAGATGCCCGAAGCGGAGCGTCGGGAAAGCGCAAAGGGCTGGCGGCCGCTTGACCCGAAAGACCGCAAGGGCCATGATGAGACGGTCCGGGAGCGCGCGGGCATCGTTCAGTGGCAGGACCCCACTTTCCCATAGTGGAGACACCGGTTCGAATCCGGTTGCCCGCTCCCCGGACGAGGGCTTGACCCCGGCCTTCCGGCCTCGATAGTCAGAGTCCGGCCGCGCGGGTATCGTTCAGTGGCAGGACCCCACTCTTCCAAAGTGGTGACACCAGTTCGAATCTGGTTACCCGCACCAGCCGGAGGTCAGTTGCGCCAAGGAAGCTGTCCGGCGGGGGTCACCTCGAGGAAGTTCCGCCAGGCGGCGAGTTCGTCCTCCGAGAGGGCCGAGGCCGTGACCAGCCGCCAACGGGGCTTGGCCGGGGCGCGGCGCAGGGTCATGCCGGCCTGTTCGGGCAGGCGGTTGGCCTTGCGCGAGTTGCACCGCACGCAGGCGGTGACGATGTTCTCCCAGCTGGTGCGGCCGCCCACGTCGCGCGGCACCACGTGGTCGAGGTTGAGCTCCTCCTCACGGAACTGGCGTCCGCAGTACTGGCAGGTGTGGTCGTCGCGCAGGTAGACGTTGCGCCGGCTGAAGCGGATCTCGCGGCGCGGCACGCGGTCGTAGAGGCCGAGCAGCAGCACGCGCGGCACGCGGATGAGCGCGCAGGCGGAGCGCACGCCGTCGGCGGCGGGCGGCGGATTGCGCAGGGAGTGGGCGAACCACTCGCCGGCGGGGAAGACCTGGTGCGGACCTTCGCCCTCGGCGTGCACGGCGCTGGCCCGCCCGCGCAGCAGCAGGTTCATCGCGCGGAGCACGCCGACGATGTTCACCGGCTGCCAGAGACGGTTGAGGACGAGCACCCTGTATTCGGGACGGACGGACACGCGGTCATCCTACCCCGGTCGGGCGACAGGTCAACCGCCCCGCCTCAGCCGAACACCGCCCAGAAAAGCAGCGCGACCAGGCCCACGACCAGGATGACGTAGACCAGCTTGTCACGGTCGAGGACGGAAGGGCCCACGGGCAGCGAGAAGCCGTCGCCCTCCGGCTCCTCGACGCCGGCGTCGAGCGGGCGGCGGGAGGCCTTGAGGGAGTGGTGGGCGTTGAAGTCGGCGGCGGCCTTCTCCTCGTCGAGCCGGAGATACTTGGCGTAAAGCTTCACGAAGCCGCGCTTGTAGACGTCGGCGAGGGGGATGGATTCGAACTGTCCGGCCTCCATCGCCTGCAGGTAGTCGGTGCGGATCTTCGTGAACTCGGCCGCCTCACGCAGGGTGACGCCCAGCCGCTGGCGGGCCTCCTGAAGTCTTTCGCCGAGGGTCTGCATGGGCGCACTTTCGTGCGGGACGCAGGGGTTGGCAAGCCTCGGCTGGCGGTCAGAGCAGCGCCTTCCAGAGTCCGAAGCAGGGCAGGACGATGAGCTTCACCACCTGCCCGAGGAACATCCGGAAGGGAGCCAGGTTCACCAGCACGAGCAGCACGATGAAGCCCCAGCGGGCCATGGTCGTGAAGGCGGCCTCGGAGAAAAGGCCCAGCCGCAGGGCGACGCGTGAGCCGTCGAGCGGGGGCACGGGGATGAGGTTGAAGGCGATGAGACTGGCGTTGAGGACCAGGCCTTCCTCGAGGAAGTCGGCGACGGGGCCCTGGGTGTAGCCGCCGAGGCCGCCGGCCAGGGCGAAGGCGAGGCACAGCACAAGGTTCATGCCGGGGCCGGCCAAGGTGATCAGCAGGTCGTCCACCCGGCGCGTGCGGGGATTCATCAGCGCGACCTGGACCGGCTTGCCCCAGCCGATGAGCCCGACGCCGGGGCTCAGGAAGATCATGATGGCGGGGATGGCGATGGTGCCGAGCGGGTCGGCGTGCACGAAGGGATTGAGCGACACCCGGCCCTGCAGGCGGGGCAGCGGGTCGCCACGGAGGTCGGCCACCCAGGCGTGTCCGAACTCATGGAGTCCGATGGACACGATCAGGAGGATGAGGCTGAGGAGGCCCTGCCGCAGATGCTCGACCGTGGAAGAGTCCATGTCAGGACGCGCCGCAGCCTCCGCGCGGCTTGCCGCAACCGCAGGAGCCGGTGTGGACGTGGTCGGACTTGAGGCCCTTCACCGCCACGACGGAAAGCTGCTTCTCGAGGCGTTCGGAACCGCAGGCCGGGCAGACGGGGCGCTCGTCGGCGCGGACGAGCACCTCGCTGGCCTTGCCGCAGTCGGCGCAGACGAAGTCGAAGAGTGGCATGCGGGCACCGTAGCGGGACGGCGGGCCGCAATCCAACCCGAAAGCCGCTTGTCGCAGCGGTCGCCGCCGCCCATCCTGCCGCATGGACCTAGCGGCCCGCATCCGGCTCGCGGAACGCCGCGGTCTCCCCCGGCCCCACGCCCGCACCCTGGCCCGCCTCCGCACGCCGCGCGAGGTGCAGGACTTCCTCTGCCGGCTGCCGCAGAACTTCGAGCCGGAGGGCGACACCGCGCGGCCGGTGCTCAAGGCCCTCGAGGCGGACTGCGCACACTGCATCGAAGGCGCGATGATCGCCGCCTTCGCGCTCTGGCTGCAGGGGCATCCGCCGCTGCTGCTGGACTTCAGCGCGCACCGCGACATGGACCACGTGATCGCCCCGTTCCGGGTGCGCGGACGCTGGGGGGCGGTCTCGAAGACGAACTACGTCTGCCTGCGCTGGCGGGACCCCGTCTACCGGAGCGTGCGTGAGCTCGCGATGTCCTACTTCCATGAATACGCCAAGGGCCCGCGCAAGACGCTGCGGAGCTACTCCGCCCCCTTCGACCTGCGCCGCCTGCCGCCGGAGAAGTGGGTGAACGGGCCGGAGAACTGCTGGGAGGTGGCCGACCGCATCACGGCCGCGCGGCATTACGAGATCGTCAACGACCGCGAGGCGCGCGCCCTGCGTCCGCGCGATCCGGTCGAAGTCGCCTCGGACCGCCTGACGTCGTTCCCGATCCCGGCCTGGAAGCGCCGGCGTCTCTGAACGTCAGCGGCGGCCGTCGTACCAGAGATGGCAGGCCTCGGCGCTGCGCGAGGCGCGGCCGAAGGTGCAGGCCATGCGGAACAGGAAGCGCACGGCCTCGAACGGGGAGTAGAGACGCGCCTTGCGCGCGGAGGTGAGCAGCGGGTGCGCGGACAGGACCGTGAAGCCGAGCCCGCGGCGCCGGCCCGCGGCCTTGAGACGCAGGCTCAGGTAGACCTCCTCGCCGGCGTAGTGCTCCGTGCCGAAGCCGCCGGCCTCCCGGAAGGCGCCGGCCTCGGCCCATACGCAGGAACCGGCGGCCCAACGGACGGCGCGGCTCCAGAGATTCCAGCCGGCGCAGGCGAACCGGGCGAAGGCCGGCGCTCCCGGCTCGAGCCGCACCGTGCTGCCGCCGCCGACGAACCGCCCCGAGTCGACGCGCGCGGCGATGTCGGCGAAGAGTTCCGGCGAAGGCCAGGAGTCGGCGTCGATGAAGACGAGCCACGCACCCGTGGCGGCGCGGGCGCCGGCGTCCCGGGCGCGTCCGATCTGGTTGACCGGCTCGAAGACGACCGCGGCGCCGGCCGCACGGGCGACCTCGGCGGTGCGGTCCGTGGAGTTGTTGTCGCAGACGACGCACTCCCACTCCCATCCGCGGGCGGTGAACGCCGCCGCGGCCGCGCGCACGGCCCCGAGCGTCGAGGGCAGGAGCTTCTCCTCGTTGAAGGCCGGGATGACGACGGAGACCTTCACCCGCGGCCGTTCAGCTGACGTGCTCGAAGGCGCAGGCCGCCGCGCCGACCACGCCGACGTTGCCGCCGAGCCCCGCGGGCACGATGGAGCAGACGGCGGAGAGGCGGGGGAAGGCGTATTGCGCGGCGCTCTTGCGCATGGGGACGAAGAGCGCGTCGCCGGCCGCGGTCACGCCGCCGCCGACCACGATGACGTCGGGGTTGAAGGTGTTGATGACGGCGCCGAGCCCGCGCCCGAGGTAGTTGATCGACTCGGCCCAGATCTCGTTGGCGAGCGCGTCGCCCTCGGCCATCGCCTGGAAGAGATGATGCGTGGTCACCTGGTCGATCGACCCGGCGAACTTGGGGATGGAGGAAGGCCGGCCGGCGGCGAGGGCCTCACGGGTGCGGCGCGCGATGGCCGTGCCGGAGGCGTAGACCTCCCAGCAGCCGGGATTGCCGCAGCCGCAACGCGGCCCGTCCATGGTCAGGGGGATGTGGCCGAGCTCGGCGGCGTTGCCGTTGGCGCCGCGCATGAGCCGGCCGTCGATGACCGCGCCGCCGCCGATGCCGGTGGAGACGGTGATGTAGACGACGTTCTTCTTCCCCTTGCCGGCGCCGAAGCGGTATTCGCCGAGCGCGGCCGCGTTGCAGTCGTTGTCGATGCGGGCCGGCAGGCCGCCGAAGGAGGCGCTGAGGAACTCCGTGATGGAGAAGCCGGTCCAGCCGGGGAGGTTGGGCGAGCCGTCGACGCACCCGCGGGCCATGTCGAGCGGGCCCGGCGAGGCGACGCCGATGGCGACGAAGTCGACGGGGCGCAGCCTGAGCTCGGCGAGCAGGCGGTGCGCGGCTTCGGCGACGCGCTCACAGGCCTGCTTCGGACCTTTGTCCGCGAAGGTCTCGACGCGGCCGGAGCCGAGGACGCTGCCGTCCTCATTGACCACGCCGAAGGCGAACTTGGTGCCGCCGAGGTCGAATGCCAGTACTTTGCGCATGATGAAAGGGTCCGTTCAGTCGCGGGCGGGCCGCGCGAAGTCGTCCTGCAGGCGGACGACGTCGGTCAGGTCGGGAGTCGAGACCTCGATGAGCACGCTGTCCTCGAGGGCCTCGAAGCGGTGCACGGTGCGCACGGGGATGTGGACGGCCCGGCCCGGAGTCCAGACGTGCTCATCAGCCGGGCCGACCTCCTGGGCGGAGGGCGCGGCGTCACCCGAGGCGGGGCGGAAGGTCAGGCGCACCCGGCCGGAAAGGAGGCAGAGCGTCTCGGTCTTGCGTTCGTGATACTGGAGGCTGAGGCGACGTCCGGCCTTCACTTCGAGGATCTTGCCGGCGTAGGCGGGCTGGTCGGCGAACCAGATCTCCCGACCCCACGGCTTGTCGACGATCTTGGGCGTGTGGAACGGGCCGGGCATCGGGACGGGACTGTCAGCCGAGGACGTCACCCTAGCAAATCAGAAAGGAAGTCGCCCTGCGCCGGAGCGGAGCCCAGGGGGAGCACGAGGCCCGGGCCCTCGGCGTCGGCACGGTTCACTTCGGGCCCGACGCGATGACAGCCGAGGGATCCGTCGGGAGCCGTGCGGGTGAAGGACGCGAAGTCGTCGGGCGAGAACGGCCGTTCGGAAAGCCAGGCGCGCCGCGCCCCGCCGAGGAGCAGCACCGGCATGCGCGAATGGACCGCGGCGGCCTCGCGGTTCGGGGCGACGGTGAGCAGGCAGAACGTGCGCCGAAGTCCGCCACGGCCGTCGGCGGCGTCGGACCAGAGGCCCGCGAGGGCGAGCGGCCCGCCGTCGGCCGCACGGAAGTAATGCGGGACGCGCACGCGGCCCTCGACGCTCCATTCATAGTAGCCGTCGACGGGCACCAGGCAGCGGCGCAGCCCCGCGGATTCACGGAAAGTCGGACGATCGTAAGCGCCCTCCGCCCGGGCGTTGGCATGCCCCTCGACGCGTCCGCCCGCCGCGGGACGCGCCGGCAGGAAGCCCCACGCGACGGACTCGGTCCGCAACGCGCCGCCTTCGGAGAGCACCGTGACCGCAGGCGTTCCGGGCGTCACGTTGTAGCGCGGAGCGACGACGGGGGCGGTGAGCCCGAGGTCGCTGACGACGCCGGCCCAAGGGCCGAACTGCGTCACCCTGCCGCACATGCGGGACGGAACTTCAGCCCTTCGGGGGAAGCGAAGGCGGCGGAGTCTTCATGCCGCCGGTCCGCAGGCCGTTCAGGATGAGGAGATTGAGCATGTGCATCACGCCGAGCACGACGACGACGATGCCGAGCTTCCAGCTGAGGTGCTCCGCGACGACGAGCGGACGCTCGGGCCGGGCGCCGCTGGAAAGGAAGAGCAGCATGAAGCCGGCGTTCACGAGGTAGAAGCCGACGATCAGGAGGTGGTTCACGGAGTCCGCCATGTCCTCACGGCCATGGAAGGCGTCGACCAGGAAGGTGCGGCCATTGCGGAAGAGCGTGCGTCCGACCCAGACGGTGATGATGACGGCGACCACGAAGTAGATGCCGTACTCCCAGAAGCTGAGCGGATCGGTGACGTCGGTGCTGACGGCAGGGGTCTGGGCCAGGAATGAGAAGGACATGGACCGATGTTCTCCGCAATCAAGGCGGAGGCAAGCCCCTACCAGTGAGGCGGCCGCTCATCGGCGGGCGGGCCCGGCTCCTCGCCGGCGGACTGCCGCTGGAGGCGGGCCTCGGCCCGGGCGAGACGTTCGGACAGCCGGGCGACTTCGCGGCTGAGCTCCAGCATCGCTCGGTCCTGCTGCTCCACGTGGCGCTGCAGGAAGGCGATCTTCTCCTCCAAAGGGCGGATGTCCATGCGCGCAGACTAGGCCGCCCAGGACGCCGCGCAACCCAACGCGAGACGGGCCGGGCCGATGACGCAGGGCAGCCCGACCCGCAGCAGCTGGCGCACATAGTGGCGGCGGATCTCCTCATCGGGGCGGGGCGAAAGCGGGCCGACGAAGAAGGACGCGTCGGCCCACGGGGCCGGCGGGGGCGATGGTCCGAGCACCCGGACGCGGTCGCCGTTCATCACGAAATCAAGGAAGACGTCCCGCGTCTGGACCTCGCAGAAGGCGGCGTCGCGCGCGACACGCTCGATCAGCCGCGGGTCGTGCGAAGGGTCGACGCTGACGATCCAGACGTGCCGCATGGCGACGAGGCAGTCGAGCGCCCGGGCGCATTCGGCGGGATCTGCGCCGGCGTCCAGGCGCAGGTAGGACCGTCCCCAGCCGTAGGAAAAGGTGCGCATGTGCCGCGCGAAGACACCGGGCGTTCCGAGGACTTCAGGCGTCTCGATCGCGTGCACCGCCCGACGGAGTCCTTCCTCGCTCCAGTCGCAGTCGACGACCGGCGCGAGCGGAACCGGTTCGTCCGAGGGCGGCGCATTCAGGTCCAGGCGCGCCGGTCGGCCGAACTCACGGGCGGCCGCCTCAAGCGCGCGACCGTCGAGTCCGTGAAAGGAGACCCTCGCGAGCGTCGGGCCGCCGGCCGCGATCGAAGCTTCGGCGACATCGGCGCAACGCAGCGCGTTCCTCGCGCCCAAGGCCGAACGCAGGGACGCGTCGGGCCGCGCCCCGCCCACGAAAATCACGGTCGCCGCCGGCAAGGACCGGGCGCAGGCGGCGGCCAGCGGCAGGTCGGCAGAGGGCGTGATGACCAGTGCGCTTGCTCGGCCGTCATCCGTCCCGAGCGGAACCTCCGCGGCGACCGTCCCGACCGGCGCCCCCAGCGCGGCCCGGGCGAGCGCCACGCCGAGCGGAGGCACCAGCGCCGCGATCCACGCCGACCGGCGCAGGGCGGGGGCGGCCTCGCCGCCCAGCTCGCGCACGCATCGCCGGAGATCCCCGGCGGCGGCGAGACTGCCGTCGCCGACGGCCAGCCTCCGAGCCAGGCCGGCGAGGACGTCCGCTGGGACGGAACCGACACCGATTCCCCGCCTGTCGTTTCCTTCCACGGACATCATTACGCCATCTTCACTCATTTGCGGCAAAGGGGAAGCCGGGACCTCGCCGGGGGATATTTGGCGTTGAGAAACAGAAGGCAGAATATGAAATGCAGTCCCCGATGTCCGACCCCCAGGACAAGCCCGAAGAGGAGACGTCCGTCCTCGCCTCGCGCCCTCGCCGGCCTCTCTGGCAGCGGCTGGGCGGCGAGGGGCTGACCGTGTCCATCGCGGTGCACCTGCTGCTCGTCCTGCTGGCCGCCTTCTGGGTCGTCTCCACCATCACGACCGGCGGGAAGAAGGATCCCAACACCTTCGCGACCGGCGCCGGCGGCGGCAACGGCGGCGAGCGCAACACCAAGGACCGCCAGAAGACCAAGCCGCGCAACGTGAAGGCCATGTCGAAGTCGCCGACGCGCATCACCTCCAAGAGCGCGACCAATCCCCTCTCCGTCGCGGCCCTGCCCGCGGCCCCGATGAGCCCCATCGCCGGCGGACTCATGTCCGGCTCCGGCTCCAAGGGCTTCGGCGGCGGCGCCGGCGGCGGCATCGGGTCCGGCATCGGCGGCGGCCGCGGCGGACGCAACTTCGTGTCGATGTTCGGAGCGAAGGGCGGCACCGGATCCTACGGCATCGCCGGCACCTTCTATGACTTCAAGCAGACCCGCGCGGGCAAGCCCACCTCCGCGATGGGCGGCAAGCCCGAGGTCTTCGGAGATCCGTCCAACAGCGCAGCCATCGGCGCCTACAACCGGGAAGTGAAGGAGTTCCTCGTGGACAAGAACTTCTCCGTCAGCTCGCTGAGCGACAAGTTCAAGGCGCCCGACGTCCTGTTCGCCACGCAGATCTTCATCCCGCCCTGCCCCGCCAACGCCGCCCCGAAGGCCTACGGCGTGGAGAAGCAGGTAAAGCCCTCGCGCTGGGTGGCCCATTACAAGGGCGCGGTCAAGGCGCCCACGTCGGGGCAGTTCCGGTTCGTCGGATCCGGCGACGACTGGCTGGTCGTGCGCTGGAACGGCCGCGTGGCGCTGGACTCCGGCTATCAGCACTTCGTGACCGGCGAAGGCAACGTCTACAAGCAGTTCAACAGCCAGAAATGCGACGAGACCCATCGGTCGAGCCTCGGCAAGCCGATGCGCTGCGGGCCCTGGATCACCGTCACCGCCGGACAGGAGGTGCCCATCGAGATCGTCCTCGGCGAGACGCCAGGGGGCACTTTCTACGCCATGCTCTGCATCGAGCCCCGCGCCCTGAACGGCAAGGGCGAGGGGCTGAAGCTGCTCAGGTTCGCCGACGGCCCGCTGCCCGAGCAGATCGCCAAAGGACACCCGTCCGTCCCCAACGTCGACATGGAGGCGAAAGGCTGGATTTTCACCCCGGTGCGCGCCGCCATCGCCCGCTGAACCATGCAAGGGCCCGCCGACCAAGACCGCCAGGCGGACCAGCCCGTGCTGACCGTCCGGGCTCGCAAGGGCTTCTGGCAGCGCATCGGCGGCGAGGGGCTGACCGTGTCCATCGCGGTGCACCTGCTGCTCGTCCTGCTGGCCGCCTTCTGGGTGATCGCGACCGTGACGACCGGCGGGAAGAAGGATCCCAACACCTTCGCGACCGGCGCCGGCGGCGGCACGGGCGGCGAACGCAACACCAAGGACCGCCAGAAGACCAAGCCGCGCAACGTGAAGGCCATGTCGAAGTCGCCGACGCGCATCACCTCCAAGAGCGCGACCAATCCCCTCGCCGTCGCGGCCCTGCCCGCGGCGCCGATGAGCC
>CAIOPO010000085.1 GCA_903860195.1 uncultured Opitutia bacterium
CAAGAACTGGCACTCCTGGCCGGAGGGCGGCGAGCTGGCGTCGACCTGGTTCCATGCGGTCACGCTGTTGCGCCTGCCGTGGGGTCGGGACGAATCCGAACTGGAGCTTGCGCTCGCCTACGGACATTGGGGCAGGCTGCCGGCGGTCACCCATTCGCAGCTCTCGCTCATCGGCTGGGGTTCCAACCAGCTCTGGGACCAGGCCGCCATCGGCTCCTGGGGGGAGAACTTCTGCTTCGAGCCCGACCAGGCCCAGCGGGGTTGCGCAGTGCTCGACGTGCGACCCCTGATGGTGACCCCCATGCGCGGCGACCGGTGGCAGTGGACCAACAACGTGGGCGGCGCCGACTGGATCCGGCTCAACCTCACGCCGCAGCCCGGCTCTTTCGTCCCTCGTTCAGACATGCGGACGACCTACCTGAGCCAGGGTCCCTGCCTCTCGCGGGTGCTGTATTCAGGAAGCACGGGACAGTTAATCCACCATTCGACCGAAGTCAGCATCGGCCGCACCTCCGACATCGCCCGCGCGACCTACCGTCTCCGCCTCGACGTCGACGAGAGGGTCGATTTCCGGCGCTTCGTCATCTTCCAGATGGGAGCCGACATGTACAACTACCCCGAAGGGGAGTCACTGGCTTACGGCGACGCGACGGGCTTGCTCCGCGCCTGGACGCCCGCGCCTGCGATCGACCGGAACATCCGGCTGGGCGAACCCGTCGAACTGAAAGGGTCAACTCCCTGGGCTTCACTGCATGGAGGCAGGGGCAGCGACGGCAAGCAGGCGGGGGCCTATGCTGACCGGGGCTTCGTCATCCGAGAGTGGAAAGCGGTGCTCGGCGGAAAGCCGGCCCTGCCCTGGCTGGTGGAAAGAGGAGGCTTCCCCTTCGGAAGACTGTCCACCACGCTCGACCTCGTCCCTCCGCCCGACGTGAAGGCGCTGCTGCCGGGCGACCACGTCGAAGCGTTGATCGAGCACGTCGTCATCCCGCAGAAGCCGGAGGACTACTACGGGCCCGACGAAGGCCTGCGGCAGGCGCTCATTTCACTGACGCCGCCCGAGAGGGTGCTGCGCGAGGCAAAAGAAGGGGCGCGTTTGGCGCAGGCGACTGTCGGGACGGTCATCTCACTGCACCCCGCGGTCACCGTGCGCTGCCAGGACAACCGGGCTGACTTCACCCTCCAAGGGGGCGTCGGCCACGTGCCGCTCCGCCTCGCCGGACTGACACTCCCGCCCGACCGGCTCACCATCCTGCTGGACGGAACCCCGGCCAAGCCGGCCACGGCCGACACTCCGGCCGTACCTGAAAAGCCGGGCACGACCCTCGACCCGGCCGTCCATGGGCGTGAGTTCTGGCAGATTGAACCTTCCTTGGACAGGCAGTCCTATTCGGTCATCGTCAACCTGCCCGCCTCCGCGGCGATCCGTCGCATCACGGCGGGCGAGCCCCCGCCTCCCCCTGCGGAGTTGCCAGACAAAAAGGGGGAGTCACGATGACGGGATGCGCCCCGTCAGTCTGCTGCTCTTCCTGATCGCCACGGCCGTCTCCGCCGCGGAGACCCGCAAGCCCAACTTCGTCTACGTCTTCTCCGACGACCAGCGCTGGGACGCCCTGGGCGTGGTGCAACGTGAGCAGGGGGAGAAGGCCCGGTTTCCCTGGCTGCGTACGCCGAACCTCGACCGCCTCGCGGCCGAAGGCCTGCGCTTCCGCAACGCCTTCGTCGTGAACTCACTCTGCGCCCCCTCCCGCGCCTCGCTCGTGACCGGCCAGTACGGCCACGTCAACGGAGTGACCAACAACCATACCGCGCACCCGGAGAACAACCTCAGCCTCCCCGGGCTGCTCCGCACCGCTGGCTATGTCTCCGGATACTTCGGCAAGTGGCACCATGGCAACCAGTCCGGCAAACGTCCCGGCTTCGACACCTCGGCCAGCTTCACCGGCCAGGGCGTCTACTTTGACTGCCCGATCGAGATCGACGGCGTGAAGCGGCCGACGACCGGCTTCGTCGACGACGTGACGACCGGTTTCGCCATGGACTTCATCCGGACCAACCGCGAGCGGCCGTTCCTGATGATCCTCGGACTGAAGACCTGCCACGGACCCTTCACCCCGCCGCCCCGCCACGAGAAGGCCTACGAGGGCGAACAGGCCCGGGCCGTGCCCAACCTGGGACTCAAGCCGCCTTACCTGAAGACCGTCGGGCCGAAGGCCGCCGCCACCGCCGCCGCCGCGCCCCAAGGGCTCGTTCCCACCAACCTGGGCATGTTCAGAGGCATCAACTCCGTGGACGACAACGTCGGCCGTCTTCTCGCCCTGCTGGATGAGCTCAAACTGTCCGAAGACACCGTCTTCGTCTTCTCCAGCGACAACGGCTACTACCTCGGCGAGCACGCCCTCGGCGACAAGCGCTCCGCCTATGAGGAGTCGCTGCGCATCCCGATGGTCGTCCGCTACCCGCGCGCGGTGAAGGCCGGACGGACCGACGACCGGATGGTCCTCAACGTGGACCCGACGCCCACCTTCCTCGACCTGGCCGGCCTCTCCGTCCCCAAGGAGGTGCACGGACGCAGCTGGCGGCCGCTGCTCGAAGGCAGGGATGACGTCGCGTGGCGCGACGCATACTTCTACTGCTACTTCTACGAAAGGGGCTTCAGCGTCCCGACCACCACCGCGGTGCGCACGGCGGACGCCAAGCTGATCAAGTATCCTGGCCATGACGAATGGACCGAGGTCTTCGACCTGAAGGCCGACCCCTACGAGACCCGCAACCTGGCGAAGGCGCCCGAAGCGGCCGACCTGAGGGCGCGGCTCGAAGCCGAGTACGGGCGTCAGGCCACGGCCGTCGGCTTCCGCATCCCGGACTTCGCCGACCAGCCTCCCGCTGACGGCTCCCTCCCCTCGCCCAAGGACGCCTCCGAAAAGAAGTCCGGCAAAAAGAAGAAGAAGTCCGAGCCCGCCAAATGAAACTCCGTCTCCTCGGCCTGATCCTTTCCGCCGGACTCCTTTTCACCGGCTGCTCCTCCCGACGTCATCCGGCCGACGTCTGGGACTCGGAGGGACCCGTCCCGGCCGCGGCGGAGCTGCCGCGCCTGAAAGGCGTCCGCTTCCAGGTCATCAAGCCCTACGAATTCAACCTCGACGGCTACCGCTTCCTGCACGGCGTCGCGCTGGCCTCGCATGAGGGCCGGCTCTACGCGACCTTCGGGCACAATCGCGGCGGGGAGAACACCTCCACGGAAGAGGCGAGGTTCACCGTGAGCGAGGACGACGGACGCACCTGGAGCCCCGTGCGCACCATCGACGGCTCGCCCGAAGCCGACGTCGGCGTCAGCCACGGCGTGATGCTCTCGCACGGCGGCCGGCTGTGGGCTTTCCATGGAGCGTATCGCGGCACGCTGAAGGAGGTGCACACGCGCGCCTACCTCCTGCAGGCCGACGGAACCTGGAAGAAGTTCGGCACGGTCATCGGCGGAGGCTTCTGGCCGCTCGAGCCCCCGCGGCCCCTCGGTGACGGCAACTGGATCATGTCCGGCGCCTCCGTGGGCGGACAGAATCCGCCGGCGGTCGCGATCAGCCGCGGAGCGGACTTCACGAAATGGGACCTCATCCGCATCCCGATGTCGCCCGGCCTCGGCAGCGTCTGGGGCGAGTCCGCCATCGTCGTCGCGGACAAGAGCGTGCACCTCTACTCCCGGTACGGACAGAAGGCCCAGCTCCTCACCTCGGTCAGCCGCGACCGTGGCCGCACCTGGACGCCGCTTGCGCCCTCCGACCTGCCGATGGCCGCCAGCAAGCCCGCGGCCGGGATGCTTTCGGACGGACGTCGCTACCTGATCAATTCCATCAGCGGCGACGGCGGCAACCGACGCTCACCTCTCAGCATCGCCGTCTCCGAACCCGGCGAGGAGGCCTTCCGCCGGATCTTCATCATCCGCGACGCGGTGCACCCCTCCGGCCCCGGCGAATCGCACCCCAAGGCCGGCCTGGCCTACCCCTGCGCCCTCGAGCTGGGCGGATTCCTCTACGTCGGCTATTCCAACAGCGGCGGGGGCATCGGCAGGGCCGGCACCGGACGCGAGCTCTGGAACAACAACAGCGCGGAACTGGCGGTCATCCCGCTGGAGGCGCTGCGCTGAATCGCAGGTTTTGTTTCGCAAAAGCCGGGCTTTCGATTGTGTTGGGTGGCATGAAGACCCCGCTCGTCGCCCTCGCCTGGCTGGCGCTCGGCAGCGCCTGCGCCCTGGCCCTGCACGAGAAGAACGCCGGTCCCGCCAAGGTTGAGCTCAAGTTCCGCCTGCCCGCCCCCGCCCCGCTCACGCCTGAGCAGCAGCTCGCCACCTTCAAGGTGGAGAAGGGATGGCGGGTCGAACTCGTCGCCGCCGAGCCCATGGTGCAGTCACCGGTGGCCGCCGCCTTCGATGAACGCGGCCGGCTCTTCGTCGTCGAGATGCGAGGCTACATGCAGGACCTCAAGGGGGGCGGCGAGAAGGAGCCCAACGGACGGATCTCCGTCCTTGAAGACACCGACGGCGACGGACGCATGGACAAGGCGACGGTGTTCGTCGACGGACTGGTCATGCCCCGCGCGGTGATGCCGGTCGACGGCGGCGCGCTCGTCGCCGCCCCTCCGTATCTCTGGTTCATGAAGGACACGGACGGCGACGGCCGTGCGGACAAGAAGACCGTGGTCGCCGATGATTACGGCAAGGAAGGCGGGCAGCCGGAGCACATGGCCAACGCCCCCACCTGGGCGATCGACAACCATGTCTACAGCTCGGGTTACGCCTCACGGCTCCGCCTGACCGGAGGTCAGTGGAAGAAGCTCACGGGCGGACTGGGCCGCGGACAGTGGGGGCTCTGCCAGGACGACGTGGGGCGCCTCTACTTCAACTACAACTCCGACCTCCTGCGCGCCGACCTCCTGCAGGCCGAGGCCTACGCCCGCAATCCGCTCCTGCGGACGGCCGCGGGAATCAACCACAAGGTGATGCTCGCTCAGGACGTCTGGCCTTCGCACCCGACGCCGGGCGTCAACCGCGGTTACGACGGCAAGACCCTGCGTCCCGACGGGTCGCTGACCCGGGCCACGGCGTCCTGCGGCGCCGGCGTCTACCGGGGCGACGGACTCGGCGCGGCGTTCGCCGGCAGCGCGCTCATCCCCGAACCCGCGGGCAATCTGGTGAAACGCGTCGTCCTCACGGAGAAGGAGGGCGTCGTGACCGCCGCCGACCCGCATCCGGGCTCCGAATTCCTCACCTCGACCGATGAGCGCTTCCGTCCCGTGCAGACGCTCAACTCGCCCGACGGCACGATGCTCATCGTCGACCTCTACCGCGGGATCATCCAGCACGAGGCCTTCCTCACCCACTACCTCGTGGCCAACATCGAGGACCGGAAACTGGTCACGCCCTTCGACCGCGGCCGCATCTGGCGCGTGGTACGGGACGGCGCGCCCCGTCCCGCCGCGTTCCGCCTGCCGACGGACTCGCCGGGGCTGATCGGCGCGCTTTCGCACCCCAACGGCTGGGTCCGCGACACCGCCCAGCGGCTCCTTGTCGAACGCGCTGACGCCGCCGCCGCGCCCGGCCTGAGGGCTCTGGCGACCAAGGCCGACGCCCCCGCCCTCGCCCGCCTGCACGCCCTCTGGACCCTCGACGGAATGGGCGCGCTGGACGGCGTCACGGCACGAACGGCGCTCAAGGATCAGGACGCCCGCGTGCGCGCCGCCGCGGTGCGGACCGCGCCGGCCGACACGCTGGCCGAAATCGCGGGACTGTCCGCCGACAAGGACGCGGGGGTGCTCGCCCAGGTGGCGGTGCGACTCTCCTCCTCCAACCTCCCCGTGACGGACGAAGCGCTCGCCTGGACGCTCACCCGGCGCGGAGACAACGTGCTCGTCCGGGAAGGCGCGCTCACCGGCATCCGGGGCCGTGAACCGGCCGTCGCGCGGCTGATCGCGGAGAAAGCGGGGGACAAGCCGAGCAAGCCCGCGCTGGAGGCGCTGCGCTCCCTCGCGGCGATGGTCGCGCAGGCCGGCAAGGCCGACCCCTTCGACGACCTGCTCAAGCTGGCGGACGAGAAGCCGGCGGTCCGCCTGACGATCGTGCAAGGCCTCTCGCAGTCGGCCGCGGTCAAAGGCGGCCAGAAGCCCAAGCCGCTGTGGCTCGACGGCTCCTCCGTGGCGCTCGCCTCGCTCAAGGTCTCCCTGAAATCGGGCGAGGGCGCCAAGGCCGTGGCCGCCATCGACGAACGTCTGCTCTGGGTCGGCAAGCCCGGCGCTCCGACCCCGCCGAAGATCGTCCCGCTGGACGCCGCCCAGCAG
>CAIOPO010000086.1 GCA_903860195.1 uncultured Opitutia bacterium
CGAGGTTCGGGCCGACCGGCGCGACCCAGTTGGACTGGAAAGCGTCGAGGACGTGCTCGATCTCGGCCTGACCGACGTCAGGAGGTGAGAGGTAGAGGCGGGGCATTTAGGTCAGGGGGCAAGGGGAAGAGGCTCGGAGGCCCAGAGGCTCAGTTGACCAGAGAGATTCACAGGCCCGGAGGGAGTGGCGAACTAGCTGGCGGGCTGGCAAGTTGACAGGTGGGCAAGGGGAAGAGGCCCGGAGGCTCAGAGGCTCAGTTGACCAGAGAGACTCATAGGCCCGGAGGGAGTGGCGAACTAGCTGGCGGGCTGGCAAGTTGACAGGTGGACAAGGGAAGAAGTGCAGGTGGCGCGCAACCGGTCAGCTCGTCCATGCTTTGCTGCTTTCCTTGTCAACTGGCCAGCTTGTCAACCGGCCAGCTACTCTTCACTTCCACCCTTGGTCCTCGAATATTCCCAACGGGGCGAGGGCTTGGAGAAGTCGGACGAAGTCCGGATCGGCCATGGCGTCAGGCAGGGGGGGCGTGAAGCTGACTCGGATGAACATCTGCTCGCTCTTCTGGTTGAGTCCGAACTCGCGGATGTCCTTCAGCAGCAACGGCAGGCGCTCGAGGCGGCCGATCAATCCGTCACGCCATCCGGCCTCCTGCTCCTCATAGCGGTTGGGGACGCCGTTCACGAGATGCCAGAAGACGACGTTCTGCCGTCCGCCGCCGGGCACGAGATACTGCCCGTATTCATAGGGCCGCAGGGAACGGCCGGCGAGAAGGCCGACGACGGAATGCCGACGCTCGGTGCGCACGCATCCGGCGTTGACCCAGCAGGAGTCGGGGTTGTGGGACCCGGCGTCGACGACGGAGACTTTGCCCGGCTCCCAGTAGGCGGCGTAGACCAGCACGCGCCTTCCGTCCTTCTCATACATGGCCTGCTCGGCCTGGCTGAAATTGAGGATGCCGAGTACGTTGGCGGCGCCGGCGGAAGTGCCGGCGATGGGAACGTCGCGACGCTTCCAGCCCGCGGCCTCTTGGGGCAAGGCGTCGGTGACGCGGCCGGTGAAGCGTCGGGGGACGTCGGTCAGTGACACGGCCGTGACCAGGGCCACGAGGCCGAGAATCAGGACCGAGCCGAAGATGAGCAGGGCCTTGCGCAAGGTCAGAGGATGCGGGCGGGGTTGCCCACGACGGTCACGCCGGCCGGCACGTCGGCGATCACCACGGCGCCCGCGCCGACGGTGGCGCCGTCGCCGACGGAACGGCGGGGGATGACGGTGGACTTGCTGCCCATGAAGACGCGGTCGCCGAGCCGGACGTGGCCGGTGACGTCGCACTGGGCGCTGAGGGTGCTCCAGGCGCCGAGGCGCGCGTCGTGACCGACGGTGGAGTTGAGGTTCACCATGGCGAACTCGCCGAGGACGATGTCAGCGGAAAGCACGGCGCCGGGGCAGAGGACGACGCCGCGCCCAAGGGTGACGCGCTCACCGAGGGTGACGGACGGATGCACGAAGGTCAGGAATTCGGCGCCGCGATCGAGCAGCGGGCGCACGAGGCGCTCCTTGACGGCCGGGAGCCCGAGGCCGCAGACGAACACTTCGTCGGGCGCGGGGCGATGGGAGGCGAGCGGACGGACGGGGGCGAAGGATCCGAAGGGCACGAGGGCCTCGGGGTTGTCGTCAAGGAAGGCGTCGAAGGCCCAGAGGCAGCCGTGATCCGGATGCTGACGGCACCAGGCGCGCATTTCGCGGCCGAAGCCGCCGGCGCCGACGATGAGGAGCTTCTTCATGAGCGGGCAGGGAATGCTAGGCTATAAAGGTCAGCGACAGTCCTGCACGCTCGCACCTGTTGGCCGCTAACAGAAACGCCGTATTTTTCCTCGAAAAAGGAGAGCACCAGCAAAATAGCCAGGGAATCCCATCCAGGAAGAGCATCAAGGCTAGTGTCTTTTTGTGCGACTGCGAACAAATCGATCTCCGCCTTCAGGTCTTTCAAAAAAATTTCCGGATCTATATTCATCATTTTTTAATTTTTTGGACGGGCACGCAAGGGAACGGTCCAACGTGGCCGGTGAAACCAGCCCACGAAAGGCCTACCCCGAAGGCGCCTGCCACTGTCCTCAAAGGGGAACTAAAGGTCTTTTCGCCAAGCTCAAGCACGAGGGCGCATGGTATGGACGCGGAGCTCTGATTGCCAAACTGTTCGGTAACTCCACTTGGAACAAAAATCGCACTCGCACCACATTGTCTGGCTACAGTCTGGACCACGAACCGATTAGCCTGATGGAGAATGAGCGCGTCGGGGGTTTGGAACCCCGAGAGCAATTTCAGCTCCTTAATCATGGGAGGTACTTCTCTGAGAGTGAAAGCCATGACCTCCGCCCCATCCATGCAAAGGTTTGCAGGACAACGCAGATAGCCATCGCTGTGAAGGACGGGCGTCATCGCGCCTTGGTCGATGGGCTGACGGGACCCGCCTGCTGGAACTTTTATAACATCCGACCTGCTCCCGTCCGTTCCAAAAATAAAATGCCAAGGCTCGGAGCGTCCGGTGCGCTCGACAAGGGTGGCGGACCCGGCGTCGCCGAAGATCGGATCCACGGACCGGTCCGCGGGATTGGTCAGGCGGCTGAGGGTGTCGCCCGCGCAGAGCAACACGCG
>CAIOPO010000087.1 GCA_903860195.1 uncultured Opitutia bacterium
ACATGGACTCGCCGTGGCACTTCTTGAAAGGCCTGGGCACGATGGATGATCTGCCCTTCGACGCCGTCATCGGCCCCTGCCGTGTGATTGAGATCAAGGACCGGGAATCCATCAAACCCCCTGAGCTGGCCAAGTTGAAGCTTAAGAAGGGCGAACGCATCCTCTTCCGCACCCGTAATTCGGAGGTCAGCTGGAAGAAGAAATCCTTCGACAAGGATTTCGTCTACGTCTCCAAGGAGGCCGCGCAGGTTCTCGTCGACAAGGGCGTCCGCACCGTGGGCATCGATTACTTCAGCGTCGGCGGCTTCTACAAGGACTCCGTACCGACCCACCACATCCTGCTCGGCAAGAAAGTCTGGATCATCGAAGGACTCAACCTGGCCAAGGCCAAGCCGGGCCGCTACGAGATGATCTGCCTGCCCCTCCGCATCGCCAAGGGCGACGGCGCCCCCTGCCGCTGCATCCTGCGCCGGCTCTGAGCTTCATCCGCGCCTCTGCCTGACGTATGCGGTGGGCGTCAGGCCGGTGTGTCGGCGGAACTGGGCGGTGAAGCTGCTCTGGTCGCAGAAGCCCAGCCGGGCGGCCAGGACGGACTTCTTCTCGCCGCCGGAACGCAAGGCCTCGCAGGCCGAACGTATCCGGCACTTCATCCAATAGTGACGGGGCGAAATTCCGAGCGCGGAGAGGAAACGGCGCTGAAGCTGACGCGGGGACAGTCCGCAGGCCGAGGCGAGCCGTGACGGGCGGGGGAACTTGACGAGGTCGGAATGCAGGATGCGCAAGGCGGGCAAAATCCTGCCATCCGACAGGCCTTCGCGCTCCGCCCCGACGCAAGGGCGGGAGATGCCCAGGAGCCCGACGATGAACCCACGGGCGTTGCGCAGCGGAAACTTGCTGGTAAGGTGCCAGTCAGGCAGCCCCACGTCGTCGAGACAGCTCTCCAGACGACCATGGATCGGCTCACCGGTCTCGTAAACCTTGCGGTCATCGGCCAAGTAGCCCTCCGCGAGCCTGCCCGGGGTCAGGTCCTGGTCGGTCTTCATGAGCATCTGCCAAGACTGCTGGAACCCGTGACGACGCGCCCACTGGTGACTGGAATACATCGTCCTGCCCTGCCGGTCTTTGATGAAAATCAGCACGCCCGGAATGGCCTCAAGGGCGACCAACAGGGCCGAATCAAAGGACACCCCGCGAAGGTATTCCCGCTGGACGGCTTCCAGCTCCGACTGCGTGTGCGTCGTTTTCTTCATAAAAAAACTACGGGGGGAACAAAAGCCGATGCGGCGGACGACATGGCATCCAAGATTAACCCTAGACTGCCTAGAAGCGGTTTGCCCTCAAGCGACTTCCGGAGATTCTGGAGCGTACCCCATGAAGCCGGTTGTCCAAATCTCCCTAGACCTCACGAACATCGACGAGGCGCTGGAAACGGCCGCGATGGCGATGCGGGCCGGGGTGGACTGGCTGGAAGCGGGAACCCCGCTCATCCTGGCCGAAGGCCTCCATGGCGTCCGCGCCCTGCGCCAGGCCTTCCCCCGCACCCCGATCGTCGCCGACCTCAAGACGATGGACGGCGGGTACCTCGAGGCGGAGATGATGGCCAAGGCCGGCGCCACCCACGTGGTGGTCATGGCCCGCGCCCATGAGGAGACCTTGAAGGTCATCGTGAAGGCCGGCCGCGACCACGGCGCCAAGGTCATGGGCGACAATCTCGGCTGCCCGGACATGGTCGCCGGCGCCAAGCTCTGCGAAGACCTGGGCTGCGATTTCGTCATCCACCACATCGGCTACGACGAACGCCGGGGCATCGCCGCCCGCGGCCTACGCATGCCCAGCCCGATGGACCAGCTCCGCGAAGTGGTCCAGGCGGTCAACGTCCCCGTCCAAGCCGTGGGCGGCCTCACCCTCGAGCAGGCCGTCCGCTGCCCAGAATATGGGGCCCCGCTCGTCGTACTCGGCGCCCCGCTGACGATTGACGCCGACGCATTCAAGACCGCCTCGGGCGATCTCGAGTCCTCCCTTCGCCTCATCTGCGAAAAAGTCCACGCCTACGGCTTCGTCAAAGTCGGACGCTAAGCGCCGCCCCTGGCCCCAGCCCTAGCCCCAGCCCCAGCCCTAGCCCTAGCCCTTTTTCCGCATCCTCCATCCTCCATCCTCCTCCCTCATGTCCTCCGCCCCAGCCGTCGTAAACTTCGCCCCTGAAAAGGGATCCGTCGAGATACGTGAGGTCGCCCGCCCCGTCATCGGTGAAGAAGACGTCCTGCTCGAAGTCGCCAATGTCGGCGTCTGCGGCAGCGACCTCCACCAATGGA
>CAIOPO010000088.1 GCA_903860195.1 uncultured Opitutia bacterium
CGTGTGCACCCCTTTCTGGGCGAGGGAGGCGACCGCGTCGTCGCCGAGCCGGTCGCGTCCGACCGCGCTCACCATCCACGCTTCGGAGCCGAGCGCGGCCGCATGGCAGGCGAAGTTGGCAGGAGCCCCGCCGAAACGGGCCGCGTCCGGAAACACGTCCCAGAGCGCCTCACCCAGCCCGATGACGTTGGGTCGGACGATTTCCGGGTTCATGTCAGGGAGTCAGCCCGATGTTGCCGGAGATGTCGACGCCGGAGCATCCCTTCGCCGGAAGGATGTCACGGGCCGGGCCTTCGAAGCGGTTGCCTTGGATGACGATGTTGGATCCGCCCGGCATGAAGCTCATGGCGTGCCTGGCGTTCGGGCCGCTGATGAAGCGGTTGTTCCGCAGGACCACGTTCCCATAGGTGCCGCCGATTTCGTAGGTGGTGAAGTAGACCTCGGCGTATTCCTCATACTCGCCGGTCACGAAGCTGCGCCGGCCGCGCTTGGGGTCTCGTTCGCACTTGGTCGTGTTGTGCTCAAAGACGTTGTCCTCCATGAGCAGATTGCGGGGCTGATTGATCCAGGACCCGCGTCCGCCGTTGCGGAAGGTGTTGCCCCGTACGATCACGTCCTCGCAGGACTGCTCGATGCTGACCACGCGGGAGCCGTTCGTGCCGTCGACGACGTTGTTCGTGACCAGGGCGCCTTGGCAGAATTCGGCCAGGAAGAAGGCGCCCATGCGGGAGCCCGTAATCTGGTTGCGGTCGAAGACGATGCGCCGGCTCTTCTGGATGTGCATCGTGTCGCCAAGGGCGCTCAGGGTGTTGCCACGGACCTCCACGTCTTCGCAGCCGACGAGGTCGAGGGCGCCTTTGCCCGGTCCGGCGCCGTTCGGGGAATAGAGGGCGAGGTGGGCGGAGAAGAGCTGGGTAATGAGTTTGGTCTTCGGTCCGGCCGAGGACTGGAAGCGGATCGGCTTGCCCAGCGGCTTATCGGCGATGCGGACGTAGGTCGGGGTGCTTTCGACGACGAAATACTGGCGGCCGCGGATGAGGTTGGAAGGCAGGGTGTCCCCGAAGAAACACAGGGAGTCATAGCCGCGGTCGGTTTCGAGCCCTTCGCGGACCTTCGAGATGGGCAGCGGCGTCGTGTTGGCGAAGAACACGCGGTCATCCCCGGCGGTCATCCTGACGCCATCTCGGACCAGGTCGTGACGGAAGTATTTGGCCGCGTGGGCATGCTCGGCTGCGCCGTATTCTTCCGGCCAGACCATGATCTGCCAGAGGAAGCCGTAATCCCACATGTATTTTCCGGTGCGTTCCAGACGGCAGTCCGTGACGCGGACATCCTTGGCGTAGGTCAGGATTTCCTTCTTCGAGCCTTTCTTCTCGGCCCCGAGGACCGTGATGGCGGCGCCGGCCAGACCGTCGGATTGGATCTTCTCGAAGCGCAGGTTCTCAGTGCGGCCGCCCACGGAGGTCGTGATGAGGATGCCCCTTGTGTTCACGTTGGGCTCCCAGGTGTTATCGGAGCGCGATTGGTCGAATACGCGACCGACGAAGCGGCCGCCCCTCCAGGTCAGGTTACGGATGTCCTCTCCTTGGAATACGACCGCTCGCGCCTTGTCGCCCATGTGTTCAGGCAGTCGGAAGGTCGCCCCTTCGGCGATGACCGTCAGGTTGGACTTCAGCGGGATCGGCACTTTGCCGTCCAACGCGTAGTCGCCCGGAGGGATGACCAGCGTGTCGCCTGGCTTCGCGGCCTCGAAGGCGCGTCGGAGCGCCGCGACATCCCCATCAGGGCTGACGCAGCCGCTGAGGCAGAAGGCCAGAAGCAGACCATGGGCGAGTTCGCGCATGAAATTCATCCCCAGTATTGGGCGGTCTTGCGTTTGAGGAATTCGGCGCTGCGGCGGAGCTGGTCGATGCCGTCGACGCCGTCTTCGATGCTGATCCAGCCGTCGAAGCCGACGCGCTTCAGTTCGCTGAAGATGGCGTCGTAGTCGTTGAGGCCCTTGCCGATCTCGCCGTGGCGGAGGCGCTTGGCGTAGCCGGCGGCGCCGCCTTCTTCCTTCCGGAGGTCCTCAAGGGTGCCTTCGATGAGGTAGCGGTCCGAGGCGTGCATGGTCACGACGCGCTTCGAGACGCGCCTGAGCAGTGCGATGGGGTCGTCGCCGGCGATGTAGGCGTTGCTGGGGTCGTAGTTCACGCCGAAGCCGTCGGAGGGCAGGGCGTCCACCAGGGCGCAGAAGACATCCATCTTCTGGGCGAACTCGGGGTAGAGCCAGAAGTCGTCCTTGTAGTGGTTCTCGAGGATGAGCGTCACGCCGCGTTCCTTGGCGTAAGGGATGCAGGCCTTGATGCTGTCGGCCGCGAGGCGCACGCCTTCGGCGTCGGAGAGCTCGGGACGGCGCTGGCCGCTGAGCACGCGGCAGTAGGAGCCGCCGAGCGCGTGGGTCATGTCGATCCAGCGCTTCTGCTTGGCGATCTCGTCGTCGCGGAAGGCCTTGTCCGGATGCGTGAAGTCGGGCGAGCAGCACAGCATCGGGATGGACATCCCGAGGTCGGCGACCTGACGACGGAAGAGCGGCCAATTGGATTCATCGGCCATCTCGAGGAAGCCCGCGTAGAACTCGAGGCCTTGGACGTCGAGGGTGGCGGCGAGCTTGAACCACTCGGAGAGCTTCATCGTGCCGTCCTTGCAGAGGGCATGCATGTAGGCCTTCGGGAAGGCGGCGATCTGCGGCATGGTCAGGCCTTCTGTCCTGGCAGGGATTCGGGGTCCTTCGGCGGATTGCGGCCGATGAAGGGGTGCTGTTCGAGGTCGACGACGGAGCCGCTGATCGGGCCGAGTTCATCGGAAAGCCAGAGGACGGCCGAGGCCGCGATCTCGTCGGGCGAGATGAGCCGGCCGGCGGGGGCGTAGACCTTGGGCAGGTCGGCATACCAGTCGCCCTTGAGGCCATGTGACTGCTTCCGCTTGGACTCATTCTCCGTGAGCACCCAGCCCGGATTGATCTGGTTCACGCGCACTCCGTGAGTGCGGTGCAGCGTGTCACCGAGATTGCGGGTCAGGGTCATGAGCGCCCCCTTGGACACGCTGTATGGCAGCAGGTTGGGCTCGCCCGAATGGGCGTTGACGCTGCCGATATTGAGGACCGCGCCGCGGGTCTTGGACAGGTGGGGCAGGGCGGCCTGGATGAGCAGATAGGGCGCGACCGTGTTCACCTCGAGCATCTTGCGGAGGTAGGCCGCATCGGTGTCTTGGATGTTTCCGGTCGCGACGAGCGCGGCATTGTTCACCAGCCCGTCGAGTTTGCCGTAGGTCTTCACGGCGAGATCGACCAGGCGTTGCGGGCAGCCGGCTGCGGTCAGGTCTTCGATGTGCACGACGCCGTTGGCCGCGCCGATCTCGGCGAGGGTCTCGGCGGCCAGGTCTTTCTCGAGTCCGTGGACGATGACTTTGGCGCCTTCGCGCACGCAGCGCTTGGCGATGGCCTTGCCGATGCCGGTCGTGCTGCCGGTGACGAGGATGACTTTGTCTTTAAGGCGCATGGTCAGACGGGCTTGAGGACGGATTTCACGACTTCGCCCTTGTGCATCTTCTCGAAGGCCGTGTGCCATTCGGTCACCGGCCAGACGCCGCCGATGATCGGACGGACGTCGAACTGGCCGCTGGCCATGAGGGCGATGACGCGCTCCCAGATGGGCCAGTTGTGGCTGAAGCTTCCCTGCAGGGTGACGTTCTTCTGCACCAGCGGGTCGAGGTTGAAGCCGAGCGGCTGAGGGCCCCAGCCGACCTTGCTGACCCACCCGGCGGGGCGGACGATGTCGAGGGCGATCTTGAGCGTCGCGGACGCGCCGGCGGCGTCGATCACGCCGTCGGCTCCAAGGCCGTCGCGCTGCTGGGCCCAGGGCTTGGCGTCGCCGATGATGACCTCGCAGCCATACTGCTTGGCGATGGCGAGACGATGGGCGTCCTGCGGCAGGCCGACGATGGCGACCTGGGCGCCGCACTGCTTGGCCATCGCGGCGCAAAGAATACCGATCGTGCCGGGTCCGAGAACGACCACGCGGTCGCCCGGTTCAATGCGGGCGTTCTTCACCACGGCGTTGTAGGCCACGCAGCAAGGCTCGGTGAGGCAGGCCTGTTCGAAGGGCAGGGCGTCGGGCACCGCGTGCAGGATGCGCTGCGGGACGCGCACGTATTTGGTCATCGCGCCGTTGACGCCGTAGCCGAAGCCCTTGCGGGTCGGGTCGAGGTTGTAGAGGCCGCGACGGGTCATCGGGTTGTTCTGTGAGATGATCGCGGCGGTCTCGCTCACCACACGGTCGCCTTCCTTCCAGCCTTCGACCTTCTTGCCGAGCTCGACGATGCGGCCGGCGAATTCGTGGCCGAGGACGACCGGGTAGTTGACGGGCCAGGAGTGGTCGGAAGTCCACTGGTGGAGGTCGCTGCCGCAGACGCCGACATTGGCGACTTCGAGCAGGACGTCTTCCTCACCGATGACGGGGCGGGCGACCTCACGTATCTCGACGGATCCTTTTTCAGGGGCGAAGTTTACGACGGCGGGGGCGGAAGACATGAGGGAGGCGGATGAAGGATGGAGGATGCGGAAAAAGGGCTAGGGCTAGGGCTGGGGCCAGGGGCGGTGCTTAGCGTCCGACTTTGACGTCGCCGTAGGCGTGGACTTTTTCGCAGATGAGGCGAAGGGAGGACTCGAGATCACCCGGGGCGGTCTTGAAGGCGTCGGCGTCGATCGTGAGCGGGGCGCCGAGGACGACGAGCGGGGCGCCGTATTCCGGGCAACGGACGGCCTGCTCGAGGGTGAGACCGCCGACGGCCTGGACCGGCACGTTGACCGCCTGGACCACTTCGCGGAGCTGGTCCATCGGGCTGGGCATGCGTAGGCCGCGGGCGGCGATGCCCCGGC
>CAIOPO010000089.1 GCA_903860195.1 uncultured Opitutia bacterium
CGCCGAAGTGGCCGCGCCTGTCGCCGTCCGTTACGCATGGCTGGAGAATCCCGACTGCAATCTCGTCAACGGCGCCGGACTGCCCGCCACCACCTTCCGCACCGACGACTGGCCGGCGGTGAAGTGATTTGGCGCTCCCCTTCCGGGCCCACGTCGCTCTAGGGTGGGCCATGCCCCGCGCACTTGCACTGCTGACCTGCCTGCTGCTTCAGGCGACCGCAGGGCTGTCACAGGTCGCTGACCCGGGGAAGAGGACCGATCCCGCCCCACCCAAGGCCCTGCCGCCGTTCACCCCGGGAGTGCGCTCCCCGGTCACATCGGATTGGACCAGCATGCACTGGGCCGACGGACTTCCGGCCAGGGGCGGCTACGGCGTGCGCGTCATCGAGACCGGCCAATACGTCTTCGCCCTGGACACAAAGACGCTGACCGTGCGGCACTTCGGTGGCCAAAGTTCAAGCGACCCCGCTCCCTACAATCCCTCACCGGGTGAGATTGACGGACGTCTGCCCGAGAACTTGATTCTGCGCAACGGCATTGGCTGGGCGTCGATGCCTCGCGGCAGGCTTTATCTGAGCGCGACAATCGACGGTGAGCGCTTCGAAGTCAAAGGCGGCAGGCCCTGGGACGGCAAGGAAGGGCCACGGCTCATCGAATCCGGCAGGTATCTCCAGCGCGCAGACGTGCTCGGAGTCGATCTGCTGAACAAGGAAGGCAAGCCACTCGCCGGCGAATTCCGCCTCGAGACCGTCGCCTGGCCCGACCGGCTGAACATCATCCTGCACGCGCGCCCTCCCCTGCTGCCCATGCCCGAGGGCGAGGCCTGCTTCGGGCTTAACGGCGGCGGCTTCGGCCTGACGGGCGCCAATCATCTCACCGTGCCGGACAGTCCGGCCCTCGGTGCGCCGCAGTTCACTTTCGAACTCTGGGCCTACGTGCCCACGGACGCCTCGTCCGCCACCAAGCTCGGTCCGTGGATCGCCTGCCGGGGAGCCAACGAGGAGACTCCCGGCGGCTTTGGCTTCACGCTGCACGGCACGAGGATCGCCGGCCGCATCAATCTGAGCGGCGGCCGAGCCGGAGCCCGCACGCTCTTCTCCTCGGTGGACGTCCGCTCGGAGGCCTGGAACCACCTCGCGCTCACCTGCGACGGAAAGGACCTCGTGCTCTTCGTGAACGGAGCGACCGCCGCGCGCACGACCGCCGGCGTTCCCAGACAGCCCGGCCAGAGCCCGCTGCATCTGGGCCGACGGGGAGACGGCAACGGCGACGGCTACCACTTCAAGGGCGCGATCGATGAAGTGCGCTTCCATCCCAAGGCGCTCACCGCCGCCGAGGTCGGCGCGATCGCGGCCCGCAGGGAAGCGATCATCCCCAAGGAGGGGCTTTCACTCTCCTTCCGGGCGGAGGGCGAGGGCTCAACGACGCGCAAACGAGCCGCATGGAAGGACGTGAACATGTCGATGTCCATGCGCGACGACCACGGAGCGGGAGATTGGCGCAAGGCCGGCGTGACGCCAGCCGACGAAACAGGATGGCATCGCGGCGTGCTCGAAGTGATTCCCGGGGATAACCGGCACATCACCGAGGACGTCGGGCTCATCGCCGAGGACAAGGACACCGGTGCCAGCCTGCCGGTGACGCGGGACACGCAGCTGGGATGCCTGCGCGTCGACCTTGATCCGGTCCGAGGCGCGGGCCAGGGCAACGACCTGCTCGAACGCGTACGGCTGAAGTTCCGCAAGCCCGTGAACCGCGAGGGGGTCGCGCGCGTCATCTTCACCAAGACCGGCGCAG
>CAIOPO010000090.1 GCA_903860195.1 uncultured Opitutia bacterium
CGCCATGAGCTTGACCGTGGCCTCATGGAAGGTGGTGCCGCTGTGATTGCGCATGGTGACCCAGCCGACCACGTCGACCGTGTCGCCCTTCTCCGGCGCGACCAGATTGTAGCTGGCCTCCCAGGAGAAGCCGTTGGAAAGATAGGCCACTTCGGCGTCGAACTTGGCGTCCTCGGCGGACTGGATCCGCCAGGTCAGGGTGGGCTTCAGGATGTTGCCGTCGCCGAGCGCGGGGAACATCGGTTCGCCCGGAAGGGAGAAACGCAGCTTGCCGTCGACCTCGATGATCGGCTGCACCGAACCGCCCCCGGGGACGTGGCCGCTGCGCACGACCTTGCCTCGCACGACCTCGTCGGCGCGGGCGGTGTTGCGGCGGACGAAGTCCAGCTCCTTGCCCTCGAAGAGCGAGAGCAGCATGGCCTGGGACACCGCGTCGTTGCGGTAGGACTGCTCCAGGATGCGGAAGGCGGCGTTGCCGGCGACGTCACGCAGGATGATGCTGTCCGGCTCCACCTGGGCGGTGGCGCCGGCGTAGGCGACGGAAGTCACGCCCTTGCGGACTTCGACGGGGAGGGTGTCCCGTACGACGGCGTAGCCGCCGTTGTAGACCGTGAGGGCCGGGCCGGCCTGGAGGGCCGCCGCGGCGAGGAAGAGAGGGAGTAGGCGCATGGAAGGAAGGGTTACCAGTTGTAGTTGACGCGGTAGGTGATGACGCGCTCCTCGTCGGGCTTGAGCGGGACGCGGAACTCGATGCGGTGGGAGGCGAGCTTCTCGAAGGGCAGCGTGTTCTCGGTCACGGTCCAGTCCGTCCAGGGCGCGACGTGCTCGACGACGCGGATCTCCACGGGCTCCTTCTTGCGGTTGCGCACCTTGACCTCGTAGGCCTCGCTGACCACGCGGCTGGCGTTGCGTCGCAGGTCCAGCTGACGGCGCTCGCCCACCAGGTCGAAGCTGTTGCCGGTGAGCACGCGCACGCGCTCGTTGCGGGCGGTGTGGTCGATCTGGTTCTCACCCACGAATTCCAGACGGCGGTCATCGTCCTGGGCGTAGAAGCGGAACTTGCCCTTGGGCAGCGGCATGCCCAGCCCGTTGGCCTCGGTGTTCATCAGCTCCCGGTAGACCTGCACCTTCGTCTGGCCGCCCGGCTGACCCCAGTAGCTCCAGGACCGCCCCTCGTAGACGTAGAGACGCTCGGCCTTCACGCCCGTGGCGCGCACGAACTCGACCTGCTTGATCTCCCGGTCCCGGAAGCTGACCGGATTGGCCAGCGAGTAGAGGTGGAATTCGTCAAAGGACTTCTCGGTGACCACTTCGGCGGCCTTCGCCATCATCGCGTCGCTACGCAAGGCGGTGTTGCGCATTCGGAGCATGGGGGCGACTGCGCGGTTCACGTCGCCGGCCATCAGCTTGACCGTCGCGCCGTCGAAGGCGGAGCCGCTGTGGTTGCGCATGGTGACCCAGCCGACGAGGTCGACCTTGTCGCCCTTCTCCGGCGCCACCAGGTTGTAGCTGGCCTCCCAGCCGAAGCCGTTCGAGAGGTAGGCCACTTCGGCGTCCACCTTGCCGGAATGTTCGGACTGCAGGCTCCAGCCGAGCGTGGGCTTCAGGACGTTGTCATTGCCGAGCGAAGGGAAGAGCGGCTCTCCCGGCAGGAAGAACTGCAGGCGCCCGCCGACCTCCACGATCGGCTGCACCGCGCCGCCGCCCGGGACGTGCCCGCTGCGGATCACCTTGGCGCGGATGACTTCGTCGGGACGCTCGGAATTGCGACGGACGAAGTCCAGCTCCTTGCCCTCGAAGAGCGAAAGCAGCATGGCCTGCGAGACCGGATCGTTGCGGTAGGACTGCTCCAGGATGCGGAAGGCCGCCTTGCCGGCGGTGTCGCGGAGGATGACCGTGTCAGGCTCCACCTGGGCGGTGGCTCCGGCGAAGGTCACACGGCTCACGCCGGGCTTCAGCTCGAAGGTGAGCGTGTCCCTCACGACGGCATAGCCGCCGTTGTAGATGGTGAGGGCGGGCGCGGCTTCGAGAGCGGCGGCGGCCAGGAGAGTCGGCAGCAGGGTCCTGATCATGGGGTGGTGCATTAGTGTGGTGACGCCGGGGTTTCCCCCAACACCTAAAGAGCGCCGCCGCAGGGAACATCCGTCTGTGCCCGGCGGGTCACCTGCCCTTTCTGCGCTGCCGCCGACGGTATTCGGTGGGGGTGCAGCCGAGTTCTCGGCGGAAAAGGCGGTTGAAGAAGGTCACCTGGCGGAAGCCGCAGGCCAAAGCCACGTCCAGCACGCCGCGGTCGCCGTCCCGCAGCTCCCGGCGAGCGGCCTGAAGGCGCAGCTGGTTGACGAAGGCGCTGAAACTGCGGCCGGAATGCTGCTTGAACTGCCGGGCGAAGGTCGGGCGACTCAGGCCGGAGATCTTCAGGAGGTCGTCCAGCCGGACCTCGTCACGGAAATTGGCCACGAGATGCTGGACCGACCTCGAGATGGCCTTCTGGTGATGCGACTCGGCACGGTGCGTGAAACTCCGCGAGGAAAGCAGCGCGAGGTCGGCCTCCGGCGCCTCGGCGACCTCGGCCAGCAGCCGCAACATGGTCGCGAGCTGTCCGGCGCCCCGACCGCGGGCGACCTCCTGCATGAGCGCGGTGACGGTCGCGGCGGTCCGCCCGCGCAGGTGCAGTCCGCGCTCGGCACGCTTGAAAAGCTGGCGTAATTCAAGGTTCTCCGGAAACGCCCACACGGGATGGCTTTCCGGAAAATGCCACTGGATCGAGAGTCCGCTCGAGCTGCCCGAGGTGTGCCAGTGATGCGGCAGACGCTCGCCGAGCAGCACGAGGTCGCCGGATCCGAAGGCGCCGATGGCGTCACCCACGAAACGAGTCCCCTCCCCGTCCGTGAACAGCGTCAGCTCCATCTCCTTGTGGAAGTGCCAGTGGTTGCCCTCCCCCTGCACCGCCTGCGTGCGGCCCGGCCCAAGCAGGCATTCGACCTCCCGCAGGGACTTCGACCAGCGCAGCACGCGGAAAGAGTGCCCCTCGGGCAGCTCGACTTTCTCGCGGATGGCTTTCACAGGGGCATTCGTATCAAAAGCACCCCCCGCGGCAAGGGGAGAGTTGAGACGATAGTGCCGCCACGGGAGACGCCGAGCGTAGAGAAACCGTCGGGCGATGCTAAGATGGACGACCCACCATGAGCACCCCCGTCACCTACCGCTTCTCTTTCGGACCTTGGAACATCAGCGAAGGAGCCGATCCGTTCGGCGGGGACGTCCGCAAGGCCTTCCCGCACGAGGAGAAGTTCGCGCTCTTCCGCCCGCTGGGCTTCGAGGGCGTGCAGTTCCACGACGATGACGTGGTGCCGGGGATGGACTCGCTGAAGCCGGACCAGATCATGAAGCAGGCCGCCGTGGTCAAGGCCATGCTCGCCAATCAGGGCCTGACTCCCGAGTTCGTCGCCCCGCGCCTCTGGTTCGCCGACCAGACCGTCGACGGCGGCTACACCTCCAACAGCGCGTCCGACCGCGCCTACGCCTGGGATCGCACCAAGAAGTCCATCGACATCGCCAACGCCGTGGGCTCCAAGGCCATCGTGCTCTGGCTCGCCCGCGAGGGCACCTACATCCGCGAGGCCAAGGACGCCAAGCTGGCCTACCGGCGACTGCTCGAGACGGTCAACGCGATGCTCGACTACGACAAGAACATCGAGATCTGGATCGAGCCGAAGCCGAATGAGCCGACCGACCAGGCCTACGTGCCCACCATCGGCCACGCCCTCACCCTCTCCTACGCCTCCAAGGACCATAAGCGCGTCAAGGGCCTGATCGAGTCCGCCCACGCCATGCTCGCCGGCCTCGACGCCAGCGACGAGATGGCCTTCGCCCTCGCCCATGACAAGCTGGCGAGCGTCCACCTCAACGACCAGAACGGCCTGAAATACGACCAGGACAAGAACTTCGGCGGCGCCAACCTCCGCGCGGCGTTCAATCAGGTCCGCGTCCTCGAGGAGGCGGGCTACGGCCGCCGCGGCGAATTCATCGGCCTGGACGTCAAGGCCATCCGCACCCAGCGGGGCTGCCCGGTCACCGACCACCTGAAGAACAGCCGCGAGCTGTTCCTTGCCCTCGTCGAGAAGGTCCGCACGCTGGACCAGAAGCTCGTCCAGCAGTATCGCGACGCCCGCGACTACGAAGCGCTCGAGCTCCACGTCCTCAAGCACATCATGGGACTCAAGTAAGTCCCGCCCCACTCCCCCTCATGAAGCAGTACCGTCTCAACCGCCTCTTCAACGCCACGTCCAAGCGCTGCTTCGATGTCGCCGTCGACCACGGCTTCTTCAACCAGCCCGGCTTCCTCCAAGGCATCGAGGACATGCGTCAGGTCGTGGCGACCCTGGTCGACGCCGGCCCTGACGCCATCCAGCTGACGGTCGGACAGGCCCGGCACCTGCAGTCCATCCCGGGGAAGCAGAAGCCGGCCCTGGTCCTCCGCACGGACACGGCCAACGTCTACGGGAAGGAACTGCCCTCCACCGCGTTCAGCCTGATGATCGAGGAGACCATGCTCCAGGCCGTCCGCCTCGACGCCGCGTGCGTCTGCGTGAACCTCTTCCAGATCCCCGGTGCGCCCGACGTGACCGCGCAGTGCGTCGAGAACATCCTCAAGCTGAAGCCGCAGGCCGACCACTACGGCATGCCGATGATGGTCGAACCGCTGGTCTTCCAGCCCAACGCGGTGGCCGGCGGCTACATGGTCGACGGCGACCTCACGAAGATCCTCCACCTGGTCCGCCAGGCGGTCGAGCTCGGCGCCGACGTCATCAAGGCCGACCCGACCGACGACGTCTCGCAGTATCACAAGGTCATCGAGACGGCCTCGGGCATCCCGGTGCTCGTCCGCGGCGGCGGCCGCGTGAGCGACAAGGAGATCCTCGTCCGCACCGAAGGCCTCCTCAAGCAGGGCGCCTCGGGCATCGTGTACGGCCGCAACGTCATCCAGCACCCGAATCCGCGCGGCATCACCCAGGCGCTGATGGCGATGGTCCACCGCGGCGCCTCGGTCGACGAGGCGCTGAAGCTCATCTGAGCGACCGATGGGCGCCGTCGACCCAGCCCTGCTCGCACGCCTGCGGGAGATCGCCGGCGAAGCGCAGGTGCTGACGGCGCCGGAGGACACCATCCCCTACGGCTTCGACGGCACGGCGGCGCTCAAGGGCCCGGTCGGCGTCGTCGTGCTGCCCGGATCGACCGAAGAGGTCGCCCAGGTGGTGCGTCTCGCCGGTGAACGCGGCCTGACGGTCGTCACCCGCGGCTCCGGCACGGGATTGAGCGGCGGCAGCGTCCCCTCGGAAGGATGCATCGTCCTCTGCCTGACGCGCCTGGACAAGGTCCTGGAGGTCGACGCCGCCAACCTCACCGTCCGCGCCCAGGCGGGCGCCATCACGGCCGCCGTCGACGCCGC
>CAIOPO010000091.1 GCA_903860195.1 uncultured Opitutia bacterium
AAGCGCACGCCCTGGTGCTTGCCGGGGAGGAAGCCGTTGGACCAGTAGTGCTCGAAGAACAGCTGCCCGCAGGTCCGGTTCTTGTCCGAGGACGTCATGACGACGTAGGCCGGCAGGTCCTCGGTCATCGTGCCGAGTCCGTAGGACAGCCAGGCGCCCATCGCGGGGCGGCCGGGAATCTGCGAACCCGTCATGAAGAACGTCACGCCCGGGGCGTGATTGACCGCCTCGGTGTTCATCGAGCGCACGACGCAGATCTCGTCGGCGATGGAGCCGGTGTGCGGCAGCATCGTGCTCATCTCGAGGCCGGACTTGCCGTAGCGCGCAAACGGCGCGATGGCGGGCGTGCAGGGCCACTTCGAGTAGCCGCTCGACATGGTCGAAAGCCGCGTGTCGCCGCGGACGGAGGCGGGGATGTCCTGGCCCGCCATCTTCTGGAGCGTCGGCTTGTGGTCGAAGAGGTCGACGTGCGAGGGTCCGCCGCCCTGCCAGAGGCAGATCATGCGCTTCGCCTTGGGAGCGAAGTGGGGCAGGCCGGGCAGGGCGCCCGCGGCGGGCTTGGCAAGCAGGTCGCGGGAGAGCAGGGAGGCGAGCGCGGCGGCGCCGACGCCCTGGATGGACGCCGAGAGGAAGCTGCGTCGCGTGAGCGAGAGGCGGATGTCCTCGGGGGAGAGGTCGCGTGGGTGCATGGTCATTCGCGGGTGAGGGCGGCGTCCAGGTTGAAGATGGCGAGGCAGGCGCCGGTCAGCGCCGCGAGCTCGTTGGCGGGCAGGGCCGGGTCGCGCGGACTGGCGCCGACGGCGAGCAGCGCCTCGGCGGCCTTGGCGTCGCCGGCGTAGGCCTGGCGCTGGCCGGCGAGCAGTTTCGCGAGCAGTTCCGGCTCGCGACCCTCCGGAGCGCGTCCGAGCGCGCGACGGAAGGCGTAGGCGAGCCGGCCGGCGTCATCCGGGGCGGCCTTCATGGCCAGCTCGGCGAGCTTGCGCGAAGCCTCGACCCAGGTGGGGTCGTTCAGCGTGGTGAGCGCGTGCAACGGGGAGGAGGTGACGGCCGTGCGCACGCGGCAGGTCTGTCGCGCGGAGGTGTCGAACATGTTCACCGGGGCGACGGTGCGACGCCAGAAGGTGTAGATGGAGCGACGGTAGAGGTCCTCGCCCTTGGACGTCGGGTAGGAGAAGTCCCGTTCCTTCGTGACCTGCGCCAAGCTCTCCCAGGGATTTTCGGGCAGGTAGGGATAGACCGGGGCGCCGCCCATCTTCGTGGCGAGCAGGCCGGAGGCGCGCAGCGCGACGTCGCGCAGCAGCGGCGAAGGCAGACGGAAGCGCGGGGCGCGTGAGAGCAGTCGGTTCTCCGGATCCTTGGCGAGCGCCTCGGGCGACACCTTGGCCGTCTGGCGGTAGGTGCGGCTCGTGACGATCAGCCGCTGCAGCCGCTTGAGACTCCAGCCGCTCTCGCGGAACTCGACGGAGAGCCAGTCGAGCAGTTCCGGGTGCGTGGGGCGGTCGGCCTGCACGCCGAGGTCCTCCGAAGTGCGCACGATGCCGTGGCCGAACAGCAGCTGCCACTGCCGGTTCACCTGCACGCGGGCCGTCAGCGGGTTTTCCGGGCGGAAGAGCCACTGGGCCAGCCCGAGGCGGTTCTTCGGAGCGTCCTTGGGCATCGGGGGCAGGAAGGCCGGCGTGTCGAAGGTGACCTTCTCCTTCTTCGCGAGATAGGCGCCGCGGTCCAGCACGTGGCTCTCACGGGGCTGGTCGTCGCTCATCACCATCACGCGCGGCAGGACGTCGCCCCGGTAGCCGTCGAGTAGCTGCTTGGCGCGGTCGATCTTCTTGAAGGCCGCGATGCCCTTACGGTCCTCGGGGAAGACGTTCTTGTTGTAGTGCTCGCGGAGCTTCTTCGTCTCCGCCGCGGCGGGCTTCTTGTCCGGCGCGAGCAGGGCCTCGAGTTCCTTGGGCAGCATGCCCTTGTCCTTCGTGGGCTTGGCCATCCAGGCCTCGAAGGCCTTGGTCTGGTGGGCGAAGAAGTCCTTGTTCAGCGCGTCGAAGTCCGCCTGCAGGCGGGCGAGTTCGGCGGCCTGTTCGGGTGACGGCGCGTCCACCAGCATGCCGTCGAGACGGAAGCGGCTTCGTCCCCCGTTCTGCGTCGGGCCGCCCGCGGGCGTGCCCCGCTCCTTCGCGCGGTTGAACGCGTCGAGCCAGCGGTAGTAGTCCTTCTGCGTCACCGGGTCATACTTGTGGTCGTGGCACTGCGCGCAGGCCACCGTCATGCCGAGCCAGGTGGTGGTGGTCGTCTCCACGCGGTCAAACAGGTTGTTGAAGCGCTGTTCCTCCGGGATGTTGCCGCCCTCGCCGTTGAGGATGTGGTTCCGCACGAAGCCCGTGGCGATCCTCTCATCCGGCCCCGCGTTCGGGAGCAGGTCGCCGGCGAGCATCTCGGTGCTCAGGCGGTCGAAGGGCTTGTCGGCGTTGAGGTTCTTCACCAGCCAGTCGCGCCAGACCCATTGGAACGTGTCGCCGTCCTGCTGGAAGCCGTTGCTGTCGGCGTAGCGCGACGCGTCGAGCCAGGGCAGGGCCATGCGTTCGCCGTAATGGGGCGAGGCCAGCAGGCGGTCCACCTGCCTCTCGTAGGCGTCGGGCGCGGAGTCGGCGAGGAAGGCGGCGGTCTCCTCCGGCGTCGGCGGAAGGCCGATGAGGTCGAGCGAAAGTCGGCGCAGCAGCGTCTCACGGGGCGCCTCCGGGGAGAGCGCGAGGCCGGCGGACTTGAGCCTTTCGGACACGAAGGCGTCGACGGGGTGCTTCTCTCCGTTGGCGGGGACCGTCGGACGCGTCGGCGTCACGAAGGCCCAATGCTCCTTGTAGGCCGCCCCTTCGGCGATCCAGCGGCGCAGCACCTCCCGCTGGGCGGCTGACACGGTGCGGTGCGAGTTGGGCGGCGGCATGACCTCCTCGGGGTCCTTGGAGAGGAGGCGCTTGATCATCTCGCTCGCGTCGGGGTCGCCCGGCACGAAGGCCTTGCCGGCAAGGGCCTCCGCGCGCACGTCGAGCCGCAGGTCGGCCTTGCGCTTGTTGCCGTCGGGTCCGTGGCAGTAGAAGCAGTTCTCCGAGAGGATGGGGCGCACGTCCTCGTTGTAGTCGACCGGCCGCGGCTCGGCCGCGGCGGCGGTCAGCAGGAGGGCGAGGGTCAGGACGGGGCGATCCATCGTGACCGCATTATACGGGTTGGGGCGCGAAGGGGGCATGTCGCGGACGGGTCGGCCGGATGGAGTATCCGACCATGCCTTAAGACAGCCCCGCTGCCGGCGGGTTGCAAGCGTGCGCACGTCCGCGGGCTTTGGTGTTGCTGGCGGGGGTCCGTGCCCGTGTGCTTTCCTCGGTGCGCATCCTCGACCGATACCTCCTCTCGGAGTGGGCCAAGGTGTTCACCCTATGCCTGCTGGCGCTCGGGGGCGTGCAGGTCCTTTCGGTGCTCTACAACTACGCGCCTGACTTCCTCGCCTGGGATTCGGATTTCCTGACGGTGCTGGAGTTCCTCGCCCTGAGGTCCCTCGGCGGCGTCCATCTGCTCGTCCCGGTCTCCCTGCTGCTCTCCGTCATCTACGTCCTGGGCTCCCTCAACCGCAACTCCGAGCTGGCCGCCATCCGCGCGGCCGGCGTGGGCGTGTGGCGGCTCACCGCGCCGCTGTGGGCCGTCGGCGCGGTCCTGGCGGCCGGGCTGGCGCTGGCCGGCGCGCTCTGGGTGCCTGACGCCATGGAGGCCGAGCGGGAGCTGCTGGAGCGGGAGCAGTTCCGCGCCCTCCGCGCCCAGGGCGCCGTGGCCGCCACGGGCGGCCAGGCGGAGTTCGTCTCGTTCGAGAACGCCCGTGCGCGCCGGCTCTGGCTCATCGCCCGTCTCGGCGTCACCGCGGGACAGGCCTTCGAGGTCACCGTGCATTCCTTCGACGCCTCCGGGCGCGAGATCCGGACCGTCACCGCGCGCTTCGCGGAGTTCCGTCAGACGGCCGGCCGCTGGCGGTGGACCTTCCGTGACGGCCGCGACCTGCGTTTCGACCCGTCCACCGGCTCGCTGCTCTCGCAGCCGAAGTTCGCCGTGCTCACGCCGGAGGAGTTCGACGAGGATCCCGAGGTGATGGTGCTCGCGACGAAGGATCCCGACCGGCTTTCGTTCCGCGAGGTCTCACGTTACGTCGACCAGGCCGGCGACCGCGGTTCGGCTCACCAGTCGGCCTACGTGATGCGCTACCATTCCATCCTGAGCGCCCCCGCGGTGTGCCTCGTGGTGATCGCCGTCGCGATCCCCTTCTCGGTGGCGGGCGGCCGCGTCAGTCCGATGATCGGGGTGGCCAAGACCTTCGGCCTCTTCCTCGGCTTCTATTTCCTCTCCTCCGTCTGCCGCGCCTACGGCGAGAGCGGTTCCATTCCGGCCGTGCTGGCCGCGTGGCTGCCCGCCGCGGCGATCGCGCTCTGGGCCGTGCCCCGCCTGCGGGCCGTCGACTGAAGCATGCTCCGCGCGATCCGCATACGCCCCGGCCGCCCCGTCCGCGCCCTGCGGGGCCATCCCTGGGCCTTCCTCGGGGAGGTCGAGTTCGCCGGACAGGCGCCGACCGACGGCGACTGCGTCGAGCTCACCGATCCGAAGGGGCGTTGTCTCGGCGCCGGACTCTGGAACGGCAAGTCCCAGATCGCCTGGCGTCGCTACTCGCGCCGTCCGGTCACCCTCGACGGCCCGCTGCTCGAGGAACTCGTCACGGCCGCCGTCAACCGCCGCGCCGGCAAGCCGGTGTGCCGCCTGATCTGGTCCGAGGCCGACAGCCTTCCGGGCCTCGTGGTCGACCGCTACCATGACCTGCTCTCCGTCCAGGCGCTGACCTGCGGCGTCGATCGCCGCCTCGCGACGATCATCGACGTCCTGCAGCGCCTGCTGAGACCGCGCGAGATCGTCCTCCGCAACGACGCCGCGACGCGTAAGCTCGAAGGGCTCCGTCAGGAGATCCGCACGGTCTCGGGCAAGCCGCTCGAGCCCTCGTGGATGGAAGTCGGCGGCGTGCAGGTGCTCATCGACCTGATGGGCGGACAGAAGACCGGCACCTACCTCGACCAGCTCGACCAGCACCAGCACGTCGCGAAGCTCGCCCAGGGCCGCCGCGTGCTCGACGCCTTCTGCAACCAGGGCGGCTTCGGCCTCGCCTGCGCCAAGGCCGGCGCCGCCAGCGTGCTCGGCCTCGACCAGTCCGAGGACGCCATCGCCGCCGCCCGCTCGGCCGCCGAACGCAACGGCCTCAGCGCCTCCTTCGAGGTCGCCAACGTCTTCGATTGGTTCACCGAGCACCGCGAGGCCTCCTTCGACCTCATCGTCCTCGATCCGCCGCCCTTCGCCCGCAGCAAGGAGGCCGTCGACGGGGCCCTGCGCGGCTACAAGGAGCTCAACCTCCGCGCGCTCCGGCTCCTTTCACCCGGAGGCATCCTGGCCACTTACTCCTGCTCCCATCGCGTGAGCGAGGAGATGTATCTCGAGGTCATCGAGGCGGCGGCGGCCGACGCGCGTCGCGAGGCCGTCATCCTGGAGCGCACCTCGCAGCCGGCGGACCATCCCGTCCTGCTGAATTTCCCGGAGAGCCGCTACCTGAAGGGGTTCATCATCGAGATTCGGGCTTAACTCCCGGCCCGCTGAGGCTTTCATCCGAGCATGATCGTATCCCTCCGAGGCAGGCTCACCGAGGCCGGCGTGCTGCGCGTCGTCATCGAGGCCTCCGGCGTGGGCTACGAGGTCAACGTGCCCGTCAGCACCGCCGAGCGTCTGCCCCAGGTCGGCTCCGAGGTCTTCCTGCTCATCCATCACGTCTTCCGTGAGGACGGCCAGGCCCTTTACGGCTTCGCCGCGGCCGAGGAGCGCGACTTCTTCCGCCTGCTCGTCGAGAAGGTGTCCGGCGTCGGACCCAAGATGGCGCTCAACATCATCAGCCGCCTGCCGCTGCCCGTGCTGCGTGACGCGATCGTCCGCGGCGACGTCGCGTTGCTCTCGCAATGCCCCGGCGTCGGCAAGAAGACCGCGGAGCGCCTGGTCGTCGAGCTCAAGGACAAGGTCGGCCTCGAAGGCCCCGGAGTTTCCGTCGTCGCCTCCGCCGTCTCTTCTGCCGCGCCGTCCGCCGCTTCCGACGCCGTGGCCGCCCTCATCGCCCTCGGCTTCAAGGCCGCCGACGCCGACAAGGGCGTGCGCGCCGCGCTGACCAAGCTCGGCGCCGGCGCCACCGCGGACCAGTTGGTGAAGGCGGCGCTCGGGCGGTAAACGGCCGAGCGAGGGGGCATGCTGGCACGGTGACACGTGGGCATGGTTGTTTAACTCAAGGGGAGACCGGGAACCGGAATGTATGCTGCACGCATTTATCCCCAGCCAATCATCCGGTCTCCGGTTTCCCTTTGAGTGATGCATCTTGGTAGGGTTGAGCAACTCGCTCAACCTTGGTTGACCGGGCCGGCCAGCCCTACCTCGATACAGCTAGGTCGGCACGCAGTGCCGACCCTACCCATTGCATCCCTTGTCAACCGGCCAACTGGTCAACGGGTCAACTGAGTTAGCCCCTTGTCACCGTGTCACCGTGCCAGCTTGCCCCCTGCTTTCACTTCAGCCCCAGCACATCTTCCATGCCGTACAGGCCGGCGGGCTGGCTCTTCAGCCAGCGGGCGGCGCGGACGGCGCCGCGGGCGAAGATCTCGCGGTTGGAAGCCTTGTGCGTGAGTTCGAGGCGTTCGCC
>CAIOPO010000092.1 GCA_903860195.1 uncultured Opitutia bacterium
CGTCGGTCGCGCCGTAGGAGACGCCGCCTTTGACGCCGGCGCCCATCATCCAGGTGGTGTAGGCGTCGGGATTGTGATCTCGGCCCGAGGTGCCGACCTGGTGGGTGGGCATGCGGCCAAACTCGGTGCACCAGATGATGAGCACGTCGTCCAGCATCCCGCGCTGCTTGAGGTCGGTGAGGAGCGCGGCGGTGGGCTGGTCGAAGATCGGGCAGTGGCGGTCGTAGTCGGACTTCAGCGTCTTGTGCGCGTCCCAGTTGAGGAAGCCGTCGACCGCGCTGGCGCGGGAGGCGCAGTAGAGGCTGACGTAGCGGACGCCTTGTTCGAGCAGGCGGCGGCTCAGCAGGCAGTTCTTGGCGTAGGCGGCCTTGAGCGGATTGGCGTCGGCGGTGCCGTAGAGGGCGTGGACGTGCGCCGGCTCGCGTGAAAGGTCGCTGACCTCCGGCGCGGAGAGCTGCATTTTGGCGGCGAGTTCGTAGGCGGCGATGCGGGCGCGGAGCTCGTCGTTGCCGGCTCGTTCGGCCGCATGTTCGGCGTTGAGCGTCTGCAGGAACGCACGCGTGTCGCGATCGGCTTCGTCGCTGATGCCTTCAGGTCGGGCGAGGTTGCGGAGGGGCTGCTGGGCCGCGAGGCTGACGCCTTGGTGGCGGGCGGGCAGGAAGCCGTTCCCCCAGTTGGCCTTGCCGTTCGGCGGTTCGCCGCGGACGTCCTGGACGGAGACGTAGGTCGGCAGGTTCTGGTTGAGCGAACCCAGCGCGTGGCTGACCCAGGTGCCCGCGCTCGGGAAGCCGTCGCGGGTGAAGCAGGTGTTCATCGCCACGCAGCCGGGTCCATGCGTGTTGCTGCGCGACGTCATCGAGTGGATGAATGCGATGTCGTCGACGTGCTTGGCCATGTGCGGCAGGTTCGACGTGATCATCTTGCCGCTCTTGCCGGCCGCCTTGAAATCCCAGGGAGACTTCATCAGGTTGCCGTTCTTGCCTTGGAAGGTCACCTCGGCCGGTCCGGGCAGGGGCGTGCCGTCGTACTTGATGAGGTCCGGCTTGTAGTCCCAGAGGTCGATGTGCGAGGCCGCTCCGGGGCAGAAGATCTGGAGCACCTGCTTGGCCTTCGGGGCGAAGTGCGCGCCCGGCGGTACGGCGGCGCCGAGGTCGGACATGAGCAGGCGCGAAAGGGCGAGGCCCGTCATGCCGGTGGTCATCTGGCCGAGGAAATGACGACGTGTCAGCTCAAGCGGGGTGGGCATGAGTCCCATTGTAGGACTATTCCGACATCCTGCTACGCCAGATGTTTCAACCTAAGGCACTATCGTCTCACGAGGGTCGCCTTCATCAGGCGGCTGATCCGGTCACTTGCCGGCTTCGAGCCACGCCGTGTCCAGCCTGACGAAGGAGATGAAACGGGTGTCCCACATGGAGCCGCCGACGCCGTCCCGTTCATAAAGGCAGTAGAAGCTGCCATCCGGGCCAGGGGCTAGGTCCGAATAGCCTGCGACGCCTGGTTCGAGCGCGCGGCGGACCGGCCAGGTCACCCCGTCGTCGCGGCTCATGCGGATGGTTAGGTTCACCCGATCCATGTTGCCGTCATAGCTTGCGCCGTGCTTGCCCGAATGGCTTTGGCTGTCGGGGTTGCTGAAGAGGATCTGGCCGGCCCGGCCTGGTTCGGTCCAACTCAGCCTCGTGAGCGCCCCGAAACATACCGGCTCGACCAAGGCGGGGTCGAATTTCGGCCGGCTCCATTTGCGCGCGCCGTCCTTGCTGACCGAGACGGCCCGCCGTCTTTCGCGGTCCTCGCTGCGGATGTTGAGCAGCACCGAACCGTCTTCACGTTCGACGGCCCCGGTCTCGCTCATGTTGATGAGGGTGTTCGGGACAAGGTCGCCCGCCTGCCACGTGGCGCCATGGTCGTCGCTGTAGATGACGCCGACGGCCGAGGGGCGGTGGCGCTTCCCCCCGTTGGACAGCCAGATCGGGATGATGAAGCGTCCGGCACGCAGCTGCAGTCCATGCCCTGGCCCGGTGGCGATCACGTTCCAGAGGAACTGCCCCTCGAAGCGGCGGAAGGTCTCCGTGATCTCCTTGGGTTGGGAGAAGGTGCGGCCTCCGTCGTCGCTGCGCATGTGGAAGGCCTGCGAGTAGTTGACGCAGTAGACGAAGTGCAGCGACCCGTCGCTTGCATCCACGATAGCCACGCCGTTGTGGGCGGGCTTGGTCCCGGCGTCGACCAGCTGTCGGGCCGGCTCCCAGGTCACGCCGCCGTCCCGGCTGACACGCGACAGGATGTCGATGTCCTCCCAGTCGCCCGTGCCGGTCCGGCGAGCCTCGACCCAGGTGAACAGGGCGCCGGACTTCATCGAGACGATGCCCGGGATCCGGTAGGTGTGATAGCCACCTTGGCGGGCTTCGAACAGGTCGATCCTGTTCGGCTCAGCGGCACGTGACCAGGGCGGTTGCAGGAACAGCAACGCGAGGAGTGCAGCCAACGTCCATGTCGCATGATTGGGCCGCCGGTGCGTTCCGGCCGTTCCTAGCTCAGTCATGCCGGCGGTCATCTGGCCGAGGAAACGGCGGTGCGTCAGTTCTGGCGGGGTCGGCATGAGTACCATTGTAGGACTGTTCCGACATCCTGCTACGCTAGATGTTTCGGCCTAAGGCACTATCGTCTCATGCGGTGCTTCGGTGGCTGATGCCACCGCGGCCGCCTCAGGGACGATGCAGGCAACGGGGGTCGGCGGCGGTCGGCAGGCTCCTGCTCCAATCCATCAGGCGAGGCTTCATGCGGGCCACGACTTCGGGGTGCGCGGCGCTCACGTCCTTGGACTCCGCCCGGTCTGATTCAAGGTCATACAGGGCGTGCCGATCTCCGGAGAGGTCGGTCAGAAGCTTCCAGCGCTGCTCGCGCATGGCCCATGCGGCCCAGGTGTCGTCACCCTTGCTGACATGGTAGTATTTCCAAAATAACGGCCTGGTACGGACAGCGGGTTTACCCAGCAGGGCGGGCAGGAGGTTCTCGCCGTCGACTTCGGCCTCAGGCGGGACCGATGTTCCCGCCGCGGCGCACAGAGTGGGCAGCAGGTCGACCGCAGACAGCACGGTGCGGTCGTCCTTGAGTCCGGCCGGGATGCGGGCCGGCCAGCGGACGAGGAAAGGCACGCGGATGCCGCCTTCGAAGAGCTGTCCCTTGCGTCCGCGCAGGCCGCCGGTCGAACCCACGCTGTAGAATACGTCGAAGCCCTTCTTCTGATTGCCGTCCGTGGGCTGAATGGCGCGGTCGACCGAGGTCACGGGCTGTCCGGCCGGGCCGTTGTCGCTGGAGAAGATCACGATGGTGTTCCCGTCCATGCCCGCCTGCTTGAGCGCGTCGAGGATGCGTCCCACATTGAGGTCGGCCTCGCGCAGGACCGCGGCGTAGACCTGTCGGCGGGGGTCGAGGTGCTTGAACGCGTCGAGAGACTCCTGAGAGGGGATGTGCATGGTGTGCGACTCATGGAGCCACACGTTCATGTAGAAGGGCGGACCGCCCTTGAGCCGGCCGATCGCCCGGGCGGCTTCGATGCCGATGTCGTGCAGGCCAATGCTCGGGCCGGGACCGTGGTAGACCTTGGATTCTTCGATGCCGTAGGCGGACATCGGCGGCGCGTCGGGGGCCAGGCGCTGGTCGGCGCCCATGTGCCATTTGCCGAAATGCAGCGTCCGGTAGCCCGCCGCCTTGAGGATGCGGGGCAGGGTGGGGGCCCGCGGGTCGAGCCAGTCGGGCATCGTCCCGGTCTTCTTGGGTCCGAGCGTCTGGCCGTTGAAGACGTTGTTCACGCCATAGCGTGACGGAAAGCGCCCCGTCGTGGCGGCGATGCGGCTCGGCGAGCA
>CAIOPO010000093.1 GCA_903860195.1 uncultured Opitutia bacterium
CGGCGAGATAGAGGAAGTCGGCGGGATCCAGCCCGGCCGCCCGGAAGGGGGCGCGGAAGGCCTCCTGTTCATCCTCAAGCGGCAGGCAGGTGGTGGCTCCGAGGGGCGCTCCTTCGGGCGACAGCGCGAGGACGGCCAGCGAGCGTGGGCTCCGCAGGTAGACCGAGAGGTATTCACGCTCATAGGCCGCGTCCCCGTCGTAGAGATAGGGGAACTCGCGGAAGACGCGGATGCGCAGTTCCCCGAGCGCGGGAATCCAAGGGGCGAGGTCAGGGCCGGCGACCTCGAGGAGACGGACTGACTCGGGCGCAGCCACGCTTCAGCGGGCCTCGGGCGCGTGATTCAGGGTGACCTGACGGAAGGCCGCGCCCTGTCCCTTCGTGATGAGCGCCACGAGGCCCTTGCGATCCTTGAAGCGGGGGTGCGCGGCCTCCAGCTCCTTGTCGTCAAGACGCACGCGGTACTTTTCGCCGACGATCTCGATGCGGACGTCGTGCCACTTGGCGGGATCGATGGGCGTCTTGAGCTCGGCGATCTTGGTGGACTTGGTCGTCTTCGAGATGCCGCTCATGTGCGTGATCCAGAAGCCGTCCTTGCTCACGAACGTCCGGCCCAGGTGCAGGTTCGGGGCCACCGTGTCACGGCAGCCGAAGGCGAGATACTGCGCCCCGCCCAGACGGAACTGCGCCTGGATCACGATGCCGCCCGCGTCCACCTTGTAGGTGCACGAGGAATGATGATTGTCCTCCTTGAGCTCATCGCCGAAGAGCGCGCCGTCCTTCACCGACCACTCGCCGATGGCCGCGTTCCAGCCGTTGATGGGCTTCTTGCGCGTCGGACCCTGCGGTTGGTCGAACGGAGTGCTGACGATGAGTGAGCCGGGCGGCGCAGATTCGGCGGCGCAGGCCGCGACGACGGAAGACAGGAATGCCAGGAGGAGGCGCATGGACGGAGGGAACCCGAGCGAGGCAGATTTGACAACCCCGGCTTGCCACTGCGCCCTCGTCCGCGAAAATGGGCTCATGCGAACTCTGGCCGTCCTCGTCTGCGCCCTCGCCCTGGCCGGCTGCGATTTCCTGACCGACGCCGCCACGCGCGTCGCTTACGACATCGAGGCCGCGACGTTGGTGATGCGGGCCAAGAAGCTCGATCGCTATGAATTCACCCACCGGCCCAAGGAGTCACCGGACGGTGTGACTGGAGAATTTGAACTGACCATCCATGAGTCCGGCGAGGATGCCTATCAGGGGGTCATCGACATAGGTCGTTACCACACCAGCTATCACAACCGCTTCGTCATCGTCCCCCGCACGCTCTCGGTCAAGAAGCAGGCGGGTGAATCCTGCGTGCTCGTGCTGGAGCGCCGGAACGACCGCATCGAGCTCACCGAACTCCGCTGACCGGGGCCGGGCTTGCCTTACGGGGGCGGCCGGTTTCCCTCTCGACATGCCCACCCAAGCCAAGGCCTACGGCGCCGCCTCCGCCTCCTCCAAGCTGGCCCCGCTGCAGATCCCCCGCCGCGAGCCGGGGCCGACGGACGTGGAGATGGACGTGCTCTTCTGCGGCGTGTGCCACTCCGACGTCCACACGGCCCGCGGAGAATGGCCGGGCACGGTCTACGCCTGCGTGCCGGGGCACGAGGTGATCGGACGCGTGACCCGCGTGGGCGCCAAGGTGACGAAACTCAAGGCCGGCGACGTCGGGGCCGTCGGCTGCATGGTCGACTCCTGCCGCGCCTGCCCGAGCTGCCGCAAGGGCCTCGAGCAGTTCTGCCAGACGGGCGCCACCTTCACCTACAACAGCCCGGACCGACACCTCGGCGGCCACACCTACGGCGGCTACTCCTCACGCATCGTCGTCGACGAGGCCTTCACCCTGCGCGTGCCCTCCGGACTCGACCTCGCTGCCACCGCCCCGCTGCTCTGCGCCGGCATCACGACCTACTCTCCCCTGAGGCACTGGAAGGTCGGCGCCGGACAGAGAGTCGGCGTCGTCGGACTGGGCGGCCTCGGCCACATGGGCGTGAAGTTCGCCCGCGCCTTCGGAGCCCACGTCGTGCTCTTCACCACCTCCCCCGCCAAGGTCGCGGACGGCCTGCGCCTCGGCGCGCACGAAGTCGTGGTGTCGACCGATCCCGCCGCCATGGCGGCGCGCGCCGGCTCGCTCGACTTCATCCTCGACTGCGTGTCCGCGCAGCACGACCTCAACGCCTACCTCGCGCTGCTCAAGGTGGACGGCACGCTCTGCCTCGTGGGCGTGCCCGAGAAACCCCTCTCCGTGCACGCCTTCAGCGTGATCATGCCGCGCCGCAACTTCACCGGCTCGTGCATCGGCGGCATCGCCGAGACGCAGGAGATGCTGGATTTCTGCGCCAAGCACGGAATCGTCTCGGACATCGAACTCATCCCGATCCAGCAGATCAACGAAGCCTGGAACCGGATGATCAAGCAGGACGTCCGTTACCGCTTCGTGATCGACATGGCCTCGCTGAAGCAGGCCTGAACTCAGGCGCCAGGAAGCAGAAAGGGCCGCCCAACCGGGCGGCCCTTCTCCTTGCCTCACTGCCGGCTTACTTCAGCAGCTCCTTGACCTTGGGCTCGAGGGCCGCGGCCCAGATTTCGTAGCCCTTCTCGTTCGGATGCAGGAGGTCGGGCATGATGGACTTCGAAAGCGTGCCGTCGGGCTCGAGGA
>CAIOPO010000094.1 GCA_903860195.1 uncultured Opitutia bacterium
GGATCCATGCGCAGGTAGCAGCGCAGGGCGCGGGCGAAGGTCAGCCCGATCTGCCGGTTCATCTGCATCTGGTTGAGCCCGGGCAGCGTGTACTCGATGGGATCCTCCGCCGTCTGGATGTTCACGTCGGGCGTGTTCACCTCGGAGAGCGCGGAGTAGAGCGTCATCGACTTGCCCGAGCCGGTCGGCCCGCAGTGCAGGATCATGCCGTAGGGCTGGCGGATGCACTCGCGGTACTTGGCGAGGTTCTCCTCGGAGAAACCGAGCGCCGGCAGCGGCAGGGTCGTCTTCTGCTTGTCGAGGATGCGCATCACGACCTTCTCGCCGTGGTTCATCGGGCCGGTGGCCACGCGCAGGTCGATGTCGATGTTCTTCTTCGTGAATTTCTTGAAGACGATGCGTCCGTCCTGCGGCAACCGGCGCTCCGAGATGTCCAGGTTGCACATGATCTTCAGGCGCGCGACCATCGCGCCCGTGACCTGCTTGGGCAGGCGCAGCTTCTCCTGGCAGAGACCGTCGATGCGGTACCGCACCAGCAGGTCCTTCTCCATCGGCTCGATGTGGATGTCGGAGGCGCCGGAGACGTAGGCGTCCTCGATGATGCGGTTGGCCAGCTGGATGACCGGGGCCGAGTCCTCGGCCTCGAGGTCGTGCGCGGAGAGCTCCCCCTTGCCCTCCTCAGTGTAGGCGGAGCTGATGACCTGCGCCACGGAGGAGATGTCGACTTCTTCCGCCGGTGAATTCCCGGCCTTGGCTTCCTTGAAGAAACGCTTCAGCAACGCCTCGAATAACGTCGCCGAGACCACGCGCACCTCCTCGATGGACGACTCGGTCGCCTGCGAGAAGGCCTCCCGCTTCGCGTAGTCGAGCGGGTTGGTCATCAGCACGGCGAGGGAACTGGTCCCGAGTCGCTTGTAGGGGAAGATGCCCTCGCGGCGTATGATCGCGTCGCCGATCACCTCGATCAATTTCTCGTCGAACTCGACCTCATCGGCGCGAGAGATGAGCGGCAGGTCGGTGAGGCGGGAAACGAACCGGGCGGTGTCCTCGGCCCCAGGCACAAACTTCGGGTCCACCATCCGGTGGATGAGGGCGGCGGAGTACTCGGCGACCTCCTGGAGCACCTCGAGGTCCTTGTCGGTGAATTCCCCGTTGGTGCCGGCGGCCGGCTCCTTGTTGAGGACCTGGATCGCGCCGAGCGTGATCGTGGTCTTCAGCGGGACGGTGACCATCGACTTCACCTCGAAGCCGGTGGTCTTCGCAAGCGACGCCATACCCTGCGGGTCGTCGCTTTGGCGGAAGAACAGCGATTGGCCGGTCTGGATGACCTTGCCGACGTTACCGGTGCCCGCCGGCAAGCGCAGCGCGAGCAGCTTCGCCGCGGTCTCCTGGAACTTCTTCTCCTTCGCGGCGTCCCCGCTCCAGAGCGTCGGCGAATAATAAACGTTCTTGAAGGCGATCTCGTTGCCCTCGGCGAGATACACGGTCATCGACTGCGCCTGGAGCGTCTCGACGATCTTGGAGGCCGTCAGCTCGATCACGGAAGCCACGTCCTCGCGGCTGGGCACGGCCTTGGAGATGACCTTGATCAGCAGCGAGCGCCGGAGCGCTCCGGTGGGAGAGGGCGAGGCCATGGGAGTGGTCTGAAGCTGCGGTCCGCCTGTGGGGTTGTCAAAGCCGCCGGTTTGACGCGGGCTGTGCTCGCAACTCCGCTCTGCGGCCGGACTCCCTTTCGTTCCCGCCATGACTTCGCTTCTGCAGCGGATCCTCGCTTTCCTCGGGCGCGCGCCGCGCGGCACGGGCGCGGTCGCCGAAGAGGAGGCGGCGCGTTGGCTCGAGCGGGAGTGCGGATTCCGCGTCGTCGCCCGCAACTGGCGCAACCCCGCCGACCGCCGGGAGGAGATCGACCTCGTGGCCCGCGATGGGGAGATCCTGGTGTTCGTCGAGGTGAAGTCCCGCGCCCGCGGCGCCCTCGTGCCCGGCTACCATGCCGTCGACCGGCGGAAGAAGGCCGTGCTGCGCCGCGCGATCACGGCCTATCTTCGGGCGCTCGGACCACCGCCGCGCACCTTCCGGCTCGACATCGTCGAGGTGACGCCGCCGGCCTCGGGCGCCGGCGTCCCGGAAGTCCTGCACTTCGAGAACATCCCGCTTTTCCCGAAGCATTTTCGGCCCTAACGCTCAGGCCGGCGGGACGTGGGCTTCTCCGCCCATCACCCGCGTACCCTCGCGGCGCCAGCGGTAGACCAAGGGCTCGCGGGTACGCTCCAATTCCTTGAGCAGCCGCGGATCCGCCCGCTTGGGCAGCTCCAGCTCAACCATGCCGTCGGCGTCGCAGTTCAACCAGCGGGCGTAGGGTTTGAAATGCTCCACGCGGCCGATGATGCGTGAAAGGCCGGCGCGATCCTCCGCCGGTGGCCGCCGGTCAAGCGCGAGGAAGGAATACGGCAGGCTGCGCA
>CAIOPO010000095.1 GCA_903860195.1 uncultured Opitutia bacterium
CCGATCGCTGAGACGATGTCAGCGCTGGCGTCCGGGGTGACCTCAAGGGTGAGCACGCGGCCCGCGGCGTCGCCGTTGATGGCTCCGGCGATGCGCTGCTCGCCGTCGATGCCCTCGAAGCGGATGGTGGCGTTGCCGGACAGGGTCACGGCTCCGTTCAGCCGCATGGAGTCGGAGGAGGTCGAGGTGCCGAGGATGAGCGCGGCGCCAGAACCGGGGCCGGCCGCCGGGCCGGTGCCGGCGATGGTGAACGACTGGGCGTAAACGCGGACGGCGCCGCCGCCGAGGCCGCTGTTGGGCAGGATTAGGGAGCTTCCGGCAGTCAAGACATTGCCCGTGGCGGGCAAGGACGTGGCCGTGGCAAGGACGAGCGATCCTCCGCTGACCAAAGTGCCGCCGGTGTGCGCGGCGGCCCCCTGGAGGGTGTGGCTGCCTCCGGTGATGATCAGCTGGCCCGCGCCCGAAGTGCCGCCCGTGACGTCCACCGAACGGGTGCCGGCGAAAGTCATAGTCGAGCCGGCCCCGATCGCGATGGCCCCCAGCTGCACGTTGCCGCCTCCGAGCAAGCCGCCCGTGTCGATCGTTCCGGTGGACCCGGCCAGCACGGCGACGTCCCCCATCAGCCAGTCGAACGTCGGCGCGAAGGTGCCGCCTTGGAACTCGGTCAGCAGACCTTGGACATCGGTGCTGCTTTCGTCCACGATTCCGACAATCGGGGAGGCGGAGGAGGCGAAAGGCAGCGCCGCCGCGGCGGCGAGAATTCGCAGGAGGCGTCGATGGGGCATGACGCTATTTCGCACCTCACGGACCCCAAGGCAAGTGACCTGTGCTTACGGACGTTGTATTTTTCCGGAAAACGCCCAGATTCGCCCGCATGTCCGAGTCCGCGCCGCTGTCCGTCACCGAGCTCGCCGCGGTGCTGAAGGGACATGTCGCGGCGATGGGCTTCTTCGAGGTGGCCGGCGAGGTGTCGGGGCACAAGCACTACGCCGCCTCCGGGCACCATTACTTCACGCTCAAGGACGAGGCCTCGACGGTGTCCTGCGTGCTCTACGCCTACCAGGCGCGCTGGCTGAAGACGGCGCTCGCGGACGGGATGCGCGTCGTGATCCGCGGCAAGGCTGACTTCTACGGCAAGACGGGCAAGCTCTCGGTGATCGCCGACACCGTCCGGCCCGAGGGCGAAGGCGACCTCTTCCGGAGATTCAAGGAACTGCAGGCGAGACTGGAGGCCGAGGGGCTCTTCGCCGCCGGCCGCAAGCGGCCGCTGCCGGAACGTCCGCGCGTGGTCGCCTTCGTGACTTCGGCCCAGGGCGCGGTGTGGCACGACTTCACGGAAGTGCTCCGCACGCGCGGCTGGGCGGGCCACGCCTGGCTCGTGCCGGTGAAGGTGCAGGGGGACGCCTGCCCCGGCTCGGTGGCCGAGGGCATCGGGCGCGCCAACGGCATCCCGGACGTGGACATCGTCGTGGTGGGACGGGGCGGCGGCTCGATGGAGGACCTCTGGGGCTTCAACGACGAGAAGGTCGTGCGGGCGGTCGTGGCCAGCGCCGCGCCGGTGATCTCCGCGGTGGGCCACCAGACCGACTTCACCCTGTGCGACTTCGCCGCCGACGTGCGGGCGGAGACCCCGACGGCGGCGGCCGAGCTCATCGCCTCGGGGCAGGCCCGCTTGCGCGAACGCGTCCGCCTGCTTGCGGCCGAACTGGCGCGACTGTCGCCTCAGGCGCGCCTGCGGGAGCTGTTCCAGGACCTCGACCTGCTGACGGAGCGTCTCGAAGGCGCGGCGGAGGAGATCCTTGCGGACCGTCGGCACCGGCTGGCCGAACTCGCCGGCGAACTCCATCGCCTCTCGCCTTCGGCCCGTCTGCAGGTCGCGCGCGAACGGGTGGGCCAGCTCGAGAAGCGGCTCCGCTCCGCCGGCTTCGAGTCCACCCTCGCCCGCGGCTACGCCATCGTGCGCGACGCCGAGGGCAAGGTCGTCTCCCGGGCCAAGGACGTGCGGAAAGGCAAGGCCCTGCGCCTGCGCTTCAAGGACGGGGAGTCGGACGCGACGGGCGCCTGATATCCCTGTCCCTGGCCCCGCCCCTGCCCCTCTGATCGGCTCCGCCGATCAGTAAGCCTTCGCCATCACGACGCGCCGCGCGCTGGGCTCGCCGGTGACGACGCACTTGCCCGGCTCGTCCTTGGCGTCGAGCGGGATGCAGCGGATGGTGACCTTGAGCTCCTCCTTGAGGCGGCGCTCGACTTCCTTCGATCCGTTCCAGTGGCAGAGCGCGAAGCCGCCGTGGACCTCGGGGCGCTCGGCGTTCTTGGGCGTGAAGTAGGCCTTGAGCTCGTCCCAGGAGTCGATGACGCGGGTGTTGGCGGCGCGGTGCGCCTTGGCGCGCTCGAGGAGGTTGTCCTGGATGGCCTGCAGACGCTGCACGACGGTGGCGACGAATTCCGCGCGCGGCACGCCGGCCTTCTCACCGGTGTCGCGGCGGGCGACGAACACCGAATTGGCGGCGAAGTCGCGGGGGCCGACCTCGACGCGCAGGGGCACGCCCTTCTTGATCCAGCCCCACGCCTTGTCGCCGCCGCGGATGTCGCGGTTGTCGACGGTGACGACGACCTTGCGGTCGTGGAAACGCTGGGCGGCGAGCTCCTTGCGGAGCGACTCGCAGTAGGCGAGGATGTCGGCCTTGCCGGCCTCGTCCTTGTAGATGGGACAGATGACCACGTGCTGCGGCGCGAGGCGGGGCGGAGCGACGAACCCGTCGTCGTCGGAGTGCGTCATGATCATGCCGCCGATGAGGCGCGTGGACACGCCCCACGAGGTCGTGTGGGCGAACTGCTGGACGCCCTGGGCGTCCTGGAACTGGATGTTGCAGGACTTGGCGAAGTTCTGGCCGAGGTAGTGCGACGTGCCGGCCTGGAGCGCCTTGCGGTCCTGCATCATCGACTCGATGCACAGCGTGTCGACCGCGCCCGGGAAGCGCTCGCCCTCGGTCTTGCGGCCCTTGATGACGGGCATGGCCATGTAGTTCTCCGCGAAGTCGGCGTAGACCTCGAGCATCCGGTTCGTCTCCTCGACGGCCTCGGCCTCGGTGGCGTGGACGGTGTGCCCTTCCTGCCAGAGGAACTCGGCGGTGCGGAGGAAGAGGCGCGTGCGCATCTCCCAGCGGACGACGTTGGCCCACTGGTTGATCAGGATGGGAAGGTCACGGTAGGACTGGACCCACTTGGCGTAGGTCTCGCCGATGATGGTCTCGGACGTCGGGCGGACGATGAGGGGCTCCTCGAGTTCGCCGCCGGGGACGAGCTTGCCGTCCGGTCCGGCCTCGAGGCGCGAGTGGGTGACGACGGCGCACTCCTTGGCGAAGCCGTCGACGTGCGCGGCCTCCTTCTGGATGTAGCTGACGGGGATGAAGAGCGGGAAGTACGCGTTGACGTGACCGGTCTCCTTGAAGAGGGCGTCGAGGTCGCGCTGGATGTTCTCCCAGAGCGCGTAGCCCCAGGGCTTGATCACCATGCAGCCGCGGACGGGGCTGTTCTCGGCGAGCTCGGCGGCGCGGATGACCTGGAGGTACCACTCGGGGTAGTCCTCGGCGCGGGTCGGGGAGATGGCGGTCTTGGGCTTGGCTCCGGGCTGCGACATAGGGGCAGACTAAAGACCCAAGGCCCCCCGGCGGGCAAGGACGGGATGCGCCCGCGGCTCAGGCGCCGTGCCGGGCCTTCCAGAAACGGGGTCGTCCGGAAAGGTCGGGCAGACCGCCCGCTTCGACGTAGCCCAGCCGGCCCGAGAGGTCGGCGAGGGCTTCGTGCTGGCCGATGCCGGTCTCCAGCAGGACCCAGCCTCCCGCGCGCAGGAAACGGGGGGCGTCCGTGAGGATGCGACGCAGGTCGGCGAGACCCTCCTCGCCCGCCACGAGGGCGGAGCGCGGATCGTGGTCGCGCACTTCGGGCTCGGCGGTGGCGAGTTCGGCCTCCGAAAGGTAGGGCGGATTGGAGACGATCAGGTCGTAGACGTCGCGCACTTCGGAGAACCAGTCGGACCGGCCGAAGTCGACACGTTCCGTGAGCCCGCAGGCCGACGCGTTCTCGCGTGCGAGCGCGAGCGCGTCATCGGACCGGTCGACGGCGGCGACCTGCCAGGCGGGCCGCTCGGCGGCGAGGGCAAGCGCGATCGCGCCCGTGCCCGTGCCGAGATCGAGGACGCGCACGGCGGCCTCGGCGGGCAGGAGCGCGAGCGCGAGGTCGACGAGTTCCTCGGTCTCCGGCCGCGGAATGAGCGCGCGGCGGTCGCAGCGCAGCGTGAGGCCGCGGAACTCGGTCCGGCCGACCACGTGCTGCAAGGGCTCGCGCGCGCTCCGCCGGACGACGAGGGCGCGGAGGCGGGCCTCCTCCTCGGCCGTCAGCGGCCGCTCGAACTGCAGGTAGAGATCGAGCCGCTTCAGTCCGAGCGCGGCGGCGAAGACGTGCTCGGCCTCGAGCCGCGGCCGTTCCAGGCCCTTGCGGGCGAGGAAGTCGGCGGACTTGCGGAGGGCCTCGAGCAGCGTCTGCACGTTCAGCGGGCGGCGGCGCGCGTCAGGCGGTCGTTGAAGGCGGCGCCCACGCCGGAAGGGTCCGCGAGTTCGGCGTGGATGAGGGCGTATCCGCGGGCGTCGAGACGGCGCAGGAGATCGAAGAGGTTGTGCGCCGCCTCCTCGACGGTCCCGGATTCGGAAAGGTGGAAGACGTCGGGGCCGGACCGGTCGGGACGACGGCGCACGAACAGGACCGCCTCGCCGGACGCGACCGGATCCGGCGCACCCCCTGCGGGAAAAAGGCGCAGCCGCGTGCGCGGGCTGTAATGGCGGTCAAGCATCCCGGGCGCGGCCTGCGCGGCGGTCTGGTCCGCCGGGCGGACGGCCGTCACGACCTCCCCGAGCAGGGCGCGAAGGCGTTCCAGCGGAACCGGGCCGGGACGGAGCAAGCGGGCGACCCCGGGCGTGGAGAGATCGACGATGGTCGATTCGACGCCGTGCTCGCAGGGCCCGCCGTCGACGACCCAGGGGCAGCGCTCGCCGAGCGAATCAATCACGTGCGAGGCCCGCGTGGGACTGACGTAGCCGAAGGGATTGGCGCTGGGCGCGGCGAGCGCGAGGCCGGAGAGCCGCAGCACCTCGCGGAAGACGGGGTGGGCCGGGATGCGCACGGCGACCGTGCAGAGTCCGGCCGTGACGACGTCGGGCACCTCGGGGCGGCGGCGCAGCACGACCGTGAGCGGACCGGGCCAGAGCGGCGCCAACGCCGTCAGCCGCGGATCGGGCTCGGCGACGCGGGCGAGGGCCGCGAGGTCGGGCACGTGGACGATGAGCGGGTCGATGAGGGGGCGTCCCTTGATCGCGAACACCTTGCCCGCGGCGGCGGGATTGAGCGCGTCGGCGGCGAGCCCGTAGACCGTCTCGGTCGGGAGCGCCACGCACTCACCCGAGCGCAGCAGGGACGCGGCTCGGGCCAGACCTTCGGGCGTGGCGGGAATCGGACTGGAAGGTGATGCGGACAAGACTGAGGGGGCGGACGTGATGGGACGGCTCACGCTTCTATCCGCCGCCGGCCCGGAGGCGCAACCCGCCATCGGCCGGAAAGCAAAAAGGCCGCCCAGGAGGCGGCCTTGGGGGCGTCATGCGCGCCGGGTCACTTCATCGTGACCATGTTGCGCGCGCGCTTGATGGCCTTGGCGATGTGACGCTGCTGCTTGGCGGTGAGGCCGGTGAGCTTGCGGGGCAGGATCTTGCCGGTCTCGGTGACGTAGCGCGTGAGGGCTTCCGGCTCGGTGAAATCGTAATCGAGCGGATTGCGGGAGCGCTTGAGCTTGCCTTCAGTGGTCATGGGAGGGTTCGAAGTAAGCCCGGACAGGCCCGGGGCAAGGCAGAAGTGGGAGGAGGGTGACAGGGCTAGGGCCGGGGGCAGGGCTAGGGCCAGCTCGAGAAAGTGCTAAAATCGGCTTTTAACCCAACCTAGCCCTAGCCCTACCCCTAGCCCTGGCCCTACCCCTAGCCCCAGCCCTATTCAGGCCCTTTGAATCGCCATCAGGAACTCCTTGTTGCCTTCGCCGCCCTCGATGGGGGACGGAATCACGCCCAGGAGGGAGGCGCCGGGGAGCGAGCGGCCGGCCTCACTCAGGGCGGCCACGACCCGGGCATGGATGGCCGGATCGCGGATGACCCCCCTGCCCTTGTCGGCCTCCGCCTTGGTGGCCTCGAACTGCGGCTTGATGAGGGCGACCAGACGGCCGCCCGGGGCGACGCGGGACCAGGCCGCGGGGAGCACGTGCGTGAGCGAGATGAAGGAGAGGTCCATCACGACCACGCCGTATGCGGCGTGCGGCAGGCGGGCCGAGGACAGGTCGCGGGCGTTCATTTTCTCGAAGCTGGTGACCCGCGCGTCCGCGCGCAGCTTCGCGTGCAGCTGGCCCGTGCCGACGTCGACGCAGGTCACGGACGCGGCGCCGCGCTGCAGCAGGCAGTCGGTGAAGCCGCCCGTAGAGGCGCCGACGTCGAGCGCGTGCAGGCCCGCGGCGTCGACGCCGAAGGACTCCAGCGCGGCCTCGAGCTTCTCGCCGCCGCGCGAGACGAAACGCGGCGGACGCTCGACGGTGAGCGTCGCGTCCTCAGGGAAGGACTGGGAGGATTTCTGCACCACGCTGTCGGGTCCGGAACGGACCTTGCCGGCGAGGATGAGCGCCTGCGCGGCCGCGCGGGAAGGGGCGAGCCCGAGCCGCACGAGCAGCTCGTCGGCGCGGATCCTGCCCGGCTTGGCGGCCATCTCAGTCGAGGAAGCCGGTGAGCGGCGACGTCGGACGGGCGACGTCGGAGCCGGCGCCGAGGCCCGCCTCGCGGGCCGTGCGGCCCGCCTCGACGGCGAGACGGAAAGCACGGGCCATGACGACCGGATCGCCCGCGGAGGCGATGCCCGTGTTGACCAGCACGGCGTCGGCGCCGAGCTCCATGGCCTCGGCGGCATGGGAGGGCGCGCCGAGTCCCGCGTCGACGATGACCGGGACGCGGGCCTGTTCGACGATGATGCGGACGAAGTCGCGCGTGAGCAGGCCGCGGTTGGTGCCGATGGGGGCGCCCAGCGGCATCACCGCGACCGCGCCGGCCTCCTCGAGGCGTTTGGCGAGGACGGGGTCCGCATGCACGTAGGGCATCACCTTGAAGCCGCGGCGGACGAGCTCGGAGCAGGCCGCGAGCGTCTCGACCGGGTCGGGCATCAGGTACTTGGGGTCGGGATGGATCTCCAGCTTGAGCCAGTCCGTGCGCAGCGCCTCGCGGGCGAGCTCGGCGGCGAAGACCGCCTCATCGGCCGTGCGCACGCCGGAAGTGTTGGGGAGCACCAGGTGGCGGGACGGATCGACGGCCGACAGGATGCCGTCGTCCTTGTCGCCGAAGCGCACCCGCTTGACCGCCATCGTGACGATTTCGGCGCCCGAAGCGTCGAGCACCGCCCGCAGCTCACCGGCCGAGGCGTACTTGCCCGTGCCCGTGAGCAGGCGGGAGGAGAACGTGCGGTCGGCGATGCGCAGTGCGGCCATCGCCGCTGACAATCCCCCGCCGGAGCGGGATGTCCAGCCCGGGAGCGTCAAACCCCTCCGACCGCCGCGACCAGGGCCCGGGCCGCGGCTTCGGGATCGGCCGCCAGCGCGATGGCCCCGCTGACCGCCACGCCATGGGCCCCGCACCCGCGCAGCCGGGGCACGTCGGCGGCCGTGACGCCCCCGATGACGTAGGCGGGCAGGCCGGCGGCGGCGATGAGCGAGCGCAGGGACTCCTCCGTGTGCGGCGCGGCGTGGCCGGGCTTGCTCGACGTCGCGCGCAACGGCCCGACGCCGACGTAATCCACGCGCGCTCCGCGCAGACGGGACAGATGGGCGGGGAAGTTCACCGTGACGCCGACGAGCGCGTCAGGACCCAGCGACGCCCGGGCCTCCTCCGGCGAAGGATCGGAAGGCCCGAGGTGCACGCCGGAGGCGCCGGAGGCGGCGGCCACGCGCGGCGAGTCGTTGACGACGAACGTGGCGCCCGCCGCGCGACACAGGGCGCCGACCTCGCTCGCCAGACGCGTCCACTCCTCCTCCGGAAGGCCTTTCGCCCGGAGCTGGATCCAACGCACGCCGCCGGCGAGCGCGAGGCGCGCCTGCTCGACGTGTCCGAGCGGAGCCGAGTCGAGCGTGAGGAACTGCAGCCGCGGGCGCACGGATCAGCGGGAGCGCCGCAGGCGGCGCGCCTCGCGGCCGCACCAGGCGCGCTCGATCTCGATGAACGCGCGCACCGGATCCGCGTCACGCCAGACCGACCCGATGAAGCCGACCCCGTCGAAGCCCAGCTCACGGGCCTTCTCCGCGGTGCGCGGCGTGATGCCCCCGAGCGCGTAGGCGGGGCAGCCGCCTTCCGCCTTCCAGCGCTGCACGATCACCTGGAACTCACGCGTCGTGCGCCGCGGACGGTGATCGCGCTTGGAGACCGACTCGAACACCGGCGCGAGGAAGACGTACCGGCAGCTCCGGTCCGACTGGCGGAGCTCGTCGTAGGAGTGGCACTTCGCGGCGAGCACCCCCTCCTTGGGCCAGCGACGGGGGGCGCGCTGGCCGGCGCGGAGCTGGTAGCCGCCGAGACGTCGGGCCAGCACGAGCTCCGCATGGTCTTCGAGCACCACCCGGGGATGGAAGGCGTCGGGCAGCGACTTGACGAACCTCTCGTAGTCACGCAGCTGCCAGTCGCGCCGCGCCTGGACGTGCAGCCGGGAGAGGCCGGCGTCCAGGAGCCGCCGCACCGTCTTCACGTCCCAGCTGCCGTCGTTGGGCGTGAAGAGGACGAGGTTCTCGGGCGCGGGATCCTCCGGCTCGGCGACGAACAGCCCCTTGATGAAACGCAGCATCGCTCAGCCTCCCTGCGCGGCGCGGATGACGACGACCGAGCAGCCCTCGGCGAGGGCGCGTTCGGACCAGCGGGAGCGTGGGACGACCTGTCCGTCGACCGCGGCGGCGACCGCGGACTCCTCGGCCACGCCGAGCTCACGGAGCAGGCCTTCCAGCGTGGGGGAGGCGGTGTCCCTGGGTTCGTCGTTTACGTTCACTCGCATCGGATGGCGCAAGGTGGGTGCGGGGCGTGACCGTGGCAAGCGGAGGTTTGGGATTGCGGGCGGACACCCCCCGCCTTCCCTGCTGGGCATGCGTTTCACCGCCCTCCTCGCCCTGTGCGCGGCCCTGCTCGGCGCGGGCTGCTCCGAGCGGTCCGCCGTCCCCGCCGCCGCCCCCGCCGCGCCGGCCTCCGCCTCTCCCATGAAAGAAACTCCCTCCGAGGCGCCTCGCGCCATCATCCGCACCTCCGCCGGCGACATGACCGTCGAGTTCTGGCCCGACGTCGCACCCCGCACGGTGGAGAACTTCCTCAAGCTCTCCCGGGAGGGCTTCTATGAGGGCACCTGCTTCCACCGCATCATCAAGGGCTTCATGATCCAGGGCGGCTGCCCCAACTCCAAACGGGGGGCGCGCGGCCAGCCCGGCACGGGCGGACCCGGCTACCAGATCAAGGCCGAGTTCAACAACCGCTCCCACGTGCGCGGCGTGCTCTCGATGGCCCGCTCGTCGGACCCGGACAGCGCCGGCAGCCAGTTCTTCATCTGCCACGGCCCGGCGCCCTTCCTGAACAACAAGTACACCGCCTTCGGCAAGCTGATCGACGGCGCCGACGTGCTGGACAAGATCGCCTCGATTGCCTGCGTCGGCCCCGAGGAATCCACCCCCACCGAAAGGGTGGACATCCTGAAGGTGGAGATCGTCGGCGGGGGCAAGTGAGCCCTTCGCACTTTACACGCCCCTGCCTGCGCTGCACATTCCACGGCCTACCCCACAAACCATGCGTCTACTCACCCTCGCCGCCCTCCCCGCCCTCGCCGCCTCCGCGCACGCCCTGACCCTCGACGTCCAGGGCGGCTTCGGCAAGGCCTCCAACTTCGACAACTCCGGCACCTACGCCGTCTCCCTCGGCGGCGCCCTCACCGATGATCTGTCCCTCGGAGTCACCTACCTGTACTCCAACCTCGACACGGAAGGCAACGCGGTGTTCGGCAACGTGAACTCCAGCCTGAAGAGCTACACGGTCGACCTCACCTACGATCTCGCCCGTGGCGGCCTCGGCACCTTCATCGGCGTCGGCGTCGGCCAGGCCACCCTCGCCGGATCCGACATCGACAGCACCCAGAACGGCATCGAGGAGCTCTGCGGCGCCGCCTTCGTGGGCATCCGCTTCGAAGTCGCCCAGAACGTCGACTTCACCCTCACCGCCCGCTACACCCGCGTCTTCAGCGTGTTCGAGAACGCCAACGGCGCCTCGAGCGAGCAGGACATCAGCCACTGGTCCGGCCTCGCCGGCCTCCGCTTCAAGTTCTGAGCGGGGAGCGAGTCCCAAGCAGAAGGCCGCCCGACGGGCGGCCTTCTTTTTGGCGCGGCGAGACGGGCTCAGCGCGCAAGGACGCCGATCTCCTTCATCCAGACTCCGAGGAGGTCGGTCCAGCGCTGGGCGGCCTCGCAGCGATCGCTGGCACCCCATCCGTGTCCGCCCTTGGCCCAGACGTGCACCTCGACGCTGCCGCCGAGCGACTTGAGGTGGGCGGCCAAGGCGGCCGATCCTTCCGAGGGATACTTGTCGTCCGCGCTATGCGCGAAGAACGCCGGCACGGGCTTGCCGGAACCGGGCGCGGGCACGACCCCCTCGGGGCCCTTGCGAAGCACGCTGTCGGGCTTGTCCTGCTCGAAGAGGTAGGCCGGATAGACCATCACGGCGAAATCGGGGCGGGGCGCTCCGGCTTCGGCGGGCGCATAGGCCACGCGGGCGGCCAGGTTGCCGCCGGCGGAGAAGCCCAGGATGCCGACCTTCGCCGGATCGGCGTTCCACTCCTTGGCGCGGGCGCGGGCGATCTCAAGGGCGCGACGCGCGTCCATGACGGGGACGACCCAGGGCTTGTCCGGACTGCGGCGCGGCACGCGGTACTTGAGCACGACCGCGGCGGCCCCGAAGGCGTTGAGCCGCTGCGCGACCGCAACGCCCTCGTGCTCCTCGGCGAGGATGCCGTAGCCGCCGCCGGGACAGATGATGACCAGCGGCGCGCCGGGGCGGGCGGCCGGCCAGGGAATCATCTCCGGGGCGAAGACGTCGGTGCGACGGCCGTCCTTGACCGTGCCGCGGGGGTCGGCGCCGGGCTTCAGCGAGAGCGTCTCAGCGGGCGGGGCGCCTTCCCAGACCGGGACGGGTTCAAGCGGGGCGGCGACGAGCGGCAGCGCCATCAGGAGGGAGGAGATCGCGGAGTTCATGGAAATCATTCATGGCGCAGCGCCTCGATCGGGTCGAGCCTGGCCGCGCGCATCGCGGGGTAGACGCCCGCCACGAGCCCGATGACCACCGAGAAGCCGAGGCCCATGGCCATGATCTGGGGATCCAGCATCGAGGCGGCGCTGGTCGGCACGGCGGCCGCCAGGACGAGGTTCATCAAGGTGACGATGCCCAGGGAGACCACCAGGCCGAGCACCCCGCCGACGAAGGACACCACCGCCGCCTCGGCGAGGAACTGCAGGAAAAGGTCCGAGCCGCGGGCTCCGACCGCCTTGCGCACGCCGATCTCTCGGATGCGCTCGTTGATGGAGGCCAGCATGACGTTCATGATGCCGATGCCGCCGACGAAGAGCGAGATGCCGGCCACGCCGCCGAGCGAGAGCTTGAAGGCCGACTCGGTGCGGCGGAAGTCCTCGAGTGTCTGCTCGTTGGTCGTGATGCCGAAGTCGCGGAGTCCCTTGTGCGACTGGAGCAACGCGCGCTCCGTCTGGTCGACGGCGTCCTGCAGCTGCTGCGGATTCCCGACCCGGAGACCGAGGCCGCTGAGACGGTCGCTGCCCAGGAACTTCGTGAGGGCCGTGGTCACGGGGATGTAGGCGCCGTAGTTGCGGTAGCGCCAGGAACTGCCGGACCCGCCGGGTCCGCGCCCGCGAGCCGAGCTGATCTGGAAGCCGGACCCCTCGATGTTGTTGAGGACGCCGACGACCGTGTAGGCGCGCCCGCGCAGCTTGATGACCCGTCCCACCGGGTCCTCGTTGGGCGGGAACAGGTCGGCGACCACCGCCGCCCCGAGCACGACCACGTCCGTCATGTTGTGGACGTCGAGGTCGCTGATGAAGCGTCCATGCCCCGGATCGACCCAGCGCTTGGCCACGGGGAGGTAGTCGGCGGCGACGCCGGTGACGTAGGTGAGCGTCTCGCGGTCGTCGTTGGCGAGCTTCTCGAAGCCCACCCGGGCCTCGGGCGAGATGTTGGCGATGAGAGGCACCGTGGTCCGGATGCGCGTCACGTCGCGCATGGTCAGTCCCTCAGAGAGCTCGGCGAGGTGCTCCTGCTCGCGGGGCAGCGGCTCGCGGGTGACCGTGATCTTCTCGATCCCACCCATGGCGTCGACGAACTGGCGGAAGTTGCCCACCATCCCCTGGACGACGGTCACCATCGCGACGAGCGAGGCCACGCCGAGGATGATGCCGGACATGGACAGCAGCGAGCGCACCTTGTTGGCGCGGAGCTCGCGGAGGCCGTTGATGACGGCGGGCCTGAGCCGGTCGACGATCCTCATCGGCGTCGGTCCTCCTGCACCCGGCCCGCGCGCATGGCGATGACGCGATGGGCGCGTTCGGCCACCGAGAGGTCGTGCGTGACCAGCACGACGGTGATGCCCTCGGAGATGAGCGAGCCGAGCAGGTCGAGCACGCGGTCCACGTTGCGGACGTCGAGGTTGCCGGTCGGTTCGTCCGCGAAGATGATGGCGGGGCGGCCGACGATAGCGCGGGCGACCGCCACGCGCTGGCGTTCGCCGCCGGAGAGCTGTCCGGGCCGGTGGTCCAGACGGTGCCCCATGCCGACCCGCTCCAAGGCGGCGCGGGCGGCCTCGGCGTTGCGCGCCGGATCCGAGTCCTCGCGGTAGATGAGCGGCAGCGCGACGTTCTCCAGCACCGTGAGCCGGGGCAGCAGGTTGAAGGCCTGGAAGACGAAGCCGACGCGGTTAGACCGGTACCAGGCGCGCCGATCAGGATCGAGCGCGGCCACCTCGTGACCTTCGAAGAGGATGCTGCCGGCGGAAGGACGGTCCATGAAGCCGAGGATGTGCATCAGGGTGGACTTGCCGGAGCCGGAAGGCCCGAGGATCGCGACGAACTCCCCCTTCTCGAAGTCCAGGTCCACGCCGTCCAGGGCATGGACGTCCTCGTCCCCCATGCGGTAGGTCTTGCGCAGGCCGCGGATGGAGATGAGGGACGCCATCTCAGCGGACCGGCGCGGCGGGCCGCACGAGGCTCACCGTGTCGCCGACGGCCAGCCCCTCGCGCACCTGCGTCCAGGAGGCGTCGCTCAGACCGAGCTTGACGACCCGGCGCTCCCAGGAGCCGTCCTCGCCCTTGACGTAGATCACGCGGTCAGGGCCCTCGATGAACACCGCGGACACGGGCACGGCGACGCAGCCCTTTTCGCGGGCGACGAGCACCGACACGTTGGCGCTGATGCCGGGGCGCACGCCGTCCCCGGCCGGGAAGGACACCTGCGTCGGGAAGACGCGGAGGTCGGGCACCTTGAGGTCGGCCGTGCCGAAAGGGGTCATGAAGGAGATCTCCCCCTTCTTGCGCAGGTTCGGGATGGAGTCGAAGGTGACGGTGGCCTCCCGGCCCAGCGAGACGCGCGTGGCGGCGAACTCGTTGAGGTTCACGTCGACGCGGAGCATCGAGGTGTCGGACACGGTCATGAGCAGGGTGCCGTTGTTGATGGACTGGGCGCCGATGACGATCTGCCCCTCGACGACGGTGCAGTCGGAGACCTGGCCGTCGTGCGGGGCGCGGATGACCGTGCGCCGCACGTTCTCCTCGGCCTTGTCGAGCCGGGCCTGGGCGATGTCACGCTGGAGCTTGGCCACCTCGAAGGCGGTGCGGTGGTCCAGCACCTCGCGTTCCGAGACGAAACCCTTCTTGACGAGCACCTCGACGCGGCGGAGGTCGCGCTCCAGCCGTTCCAAGGTGAGCGTCTGGAGCTGGACTCCGCGGCGCGCCTCGGCCTCGTCGGCGTTGTACAGCACGGGATCGAGCACGGCCAGCACCTGGTCCTTCTTCACCATGTCGCCGGTCTGGACATGGAGCTTGAGGATGGGGCTGCTGACCTGGGCGCGGATGCTGCTGAAGACGACGGCGCGGACGAAGCCCGAGGCGTCCACGGTCTCCTGGATGTCGCGGCGTTCGGCGCGGGCCTCCGCGGAGACGGCCGAGGCGGCGGGACGGGCCGGGCGGGAGAAGCGGACCCAGGCGAAGTAGCCGGCGCCGGCCACGGCGGCGGCAATGAGGAGGATCTTGAAGGTCTTGTTCATCGGTTGTCTTCGGCGGGCGGAAGGGGGTCGGCGCGGCCGCCGTCGGCGAGACGGAGCTCGACGTCGTCGAGGGTGAAGCCGTGGCGGGGCAGGATCGAGCCGTCAAGGCGGGCGGTGCGGGCGGAAGCGAGACGGGCGTCGAGGCGGGCCTGGACCCAGGCGAGCTGGGCGGCGTCGAGCGCGGCCTGCGACTGTATCACGCGCAGGAGGTCGGACTGTCCGACCTGATAACGTTCGCGCTCGCCCTCGTAGGACTGACGCTGCAGCCGGAGGGCCGTGGCGGCGGCGTCGACACGGGCGCGCGAGGACTCCAGGTCGCGCCAGGTGGCGCGCGCGTCGAAGATCAGGGCCTGCCGCACGTCGGCGAGACGGAGCTCCGCCTGGCGGCGGGCCCTTTCGGCGAGGCGACGGTTCGACTCGGCCTGGCGGAGGCCGAGGGGGAGCGAGAGGGTGAGCGAGACGGCGTTGCCCCAGCCCTTCTCACGGCGCCAGACGTCGTAGGCGTCGCCGAAGCCGGCGACGGGATCCGCCGCGGTGGAGCCGGAGAGGTTGAGGCGGAGGTCGGGATTGTCGTTCTGCCGGGCGCGCTCGACGAGCGTGTCGGCGGTCTCGACGTTGGAGAGCTCGATGGCGACGCCGAAGTCGAAGTCGGAGACCTTGGCGATCCACGGGCGGAAGTCCGGCGGCGGCGGCACGGAATCCTCCGGCAACGGCTGCACGAACAGCGCGCGGTCGACCTCCTCGGCGGCGCCGCGACCGAGCAGCCTGCGCAGCCGCATTTCGGCGGCGTCGACGGACTGCCGCGCGTTGAGCACCGCGACCTTCTGGCTGGCGACGTCGGCCTCGGCCTGGAGCTGCTCGAGGACGTTGGCGTCGCCGAGCTCGCGCTTGAGCTTCACCTGTTCGAGCAGCGACTCGGCGGAACGCAGGCTGGACTCGCGCAGGGCGATCAGCGCGCGGGCGGCGGAAAGGGTCCAGTAGGCGGACTCGGCGTCCCGGATGAGGTCGAGGGCCGAGGCGCGGAGCGCGAGACGGCTGCGCCAGGCGGACTGCCGGGCGGTGATGAGCGGCGCGAGGTTGACCGACTTCCAGCCGCCCGCGAGCAGCGGCTGCGAGTAGGCGACGCTGGTCGCGAGGTCATATTCGCTGGCCACGCCCACGCCGCCCGTGCGGCTCCAGCCGCGGTTGGCTTCCGCGCCGACCGTGAGCGTGCCGCCCCAGGCGAAGAGCCGCCCGACCGACACGGCGGTGTCGGCGGCGCGGAAGGTGGTCGTGGCCAGCGGCGCCCGGGAGCCGGAGGTGCCGGCGCTCCAGGTCAGCACCGAATCGAAGGCGGAGTCCGCGACCTGGACGGAGTCGATCGAGCGCAGGGCGGAAAGGCGGTCGACGGCCACGCCGAAGTTGTTGGCCAGGGCGCGGTCGACGGCCTCGGAGAGGGACAGCGCCGGATCGGAGGACGGCGGCGGCAACGCGACCGCGGGGCCCTGCAGGCCGGCCCCCCGCAGGGAGGCGGCCGCGACGAGGAACGCGGTCAGCAGGGGGCGCATGCGGGGTAATACCCTCTTTGCCCCCATTTGTTCCCCTTGTAAAGCAAAGCGGCGCGTCCCGGAGGACGCGCCGCGCGGCCGCTCAGCGCGGGCTCACTTCACGATCTCGACGAGCTCGACCTCGAACTCGAGGACCGACTTGCCGGGAATCGGGCCCTGGCCCTGGTCGCCGTAGGCGAGCTCCGAGGGGCAGTAGAGCACGATCTTGCCGCCCTTGCCGATGAGCTGCACGCCCTCGGTCCAGGCCGGGATGACGCCGTTGAGCGGGAACTCCGTCGGCTCATTGTTACGGTTCTTGGTCGAATCGAAGACCTTGCCGTCGACCAGCTTGCCTTCGTAACGGCACTTCACGGTGCTGTTCTTCGTGGGCTTGGGGTCGGCGCCGGCCTCGAGGATGCGGTAACGCAGGCCGGAGGCGGTCTTGGTCACGGCCTTGTCGGCGTCGACCTTCGCGAGGAAGTCGGCGTTCTGCTTGAGCCAGCGGGCGGACTTGCCCTGGACGCGTTCGGTGAAGAGCCGGTCGGCGCCCTCGCCGATCTCATCGGGATTGAACTTGGGAGCCTCGCCCCGGATGGCGGCGCGCACGCCGGCCAGGAAGAGGTCGAGCTCCGCGTCGGTCAGCTCGAGCTGGTTGGCGATGGAAGGCATCTGGGATCGGCTGGCGACGGAGTAGCCGAGCATGTTCCAGGCCTGCTTCTGCTGATCAGGAGTGAGGTTCTTCACGGGTGCGGGAGGAGGGGTCGCGGGCTGGGCGGCGGCAGGCTTGGCCTCGTCGGCGGCCTGGAGGGACGCGACGGCGATGGCCAGCGCGGCGAGGTGGGGGATTCTCATGAGGATGGGATAAGAGGGTGAACCTACCCGATTCAGCCCCTGGGGGGAAGCACCTTCGCATGCTCCTGCAGGGAGCTCACCGTCAAGGCCTTCTGCTTCAGCGACCGGATGCCCAGGACGGCGGCGCGGGCGGCGTTCATGGTCGAGGCCATGTAGACGCCGCGGAGCACCGCCTCGGAGCGCATGGCGTTCTCATCCTTGCGGGGCAGCATGCCGGCCGCGGTGTTCACGATCATCTGCAGCTGTCCGTTCTTGAGAAGATCGAGGGCGTTCGGCCGGGCGCCCTCCGAGATCTTGCCGAGCTTGTTGACCTTGACCCCGGCGGCCTCGATGGCCGCGGCGGTGCCGCTGGTGGAATGCACCGTGAAGCCGAGCGCGGCGAGGTCGCGGGCGACCTCGACCGCGGCCGCCTTGTCGCGGTCCTTCACGGACAGGAAGACGTTGCCGCCGACCGGAAGCGCGGGCTGGGCCGCCATCTGGGCCTTGGCGTAGGCCATGCCCAGGTCGTCGTCGACGCCCATCACTTCGCCGGTCGAGCGCATCTCGGGAGAGAGGGCGACCGGGGCGCCGGGGAAGCGGCTGAAGGGGAACACGGACTCCTTGACCGCCCAATAAGGCGGACGGATCTCACGGGTGAACCCGAGGTCCTTGAGCTTGGCTCCCATCATGCAGAGCGAGGCCAGCTTCGCGAGCGGCACGCCGATGGCCTTGGAGACGAAGGGCACCGTGCGGGAGGCGCGCGGGTTGACCTCCAGCATGTAGACCACGCCGTCCTTGATGGCGAACTGCACGTTCATCAGGCCGACCACGCCGAGCCGCTTCGCGAGCGAGTGCGTGATGCGGCGCACCTCGTCGACCAGCGACGCGGAGAGGGTGTGCGGGGGGAGGACCATGCCGGCGTCGCCGGAATGCACGCCGGCGTGCTCGACGTGCTCGAGCATGCCGCCGACGACCGTCGTCTCGCCGTCGGAGATGGCGTCGACGTCGAGCTCGATGGCGTCCTCGAGGAACTTGTCCAGCAGCACGGGCTTGCCGGGCGCGACGTCGAAGGCCTCGCGCACGACGGACTTCAGCTCGTCCATGCCGTGGACGATGAACATGCCGCGTCCGCCGAGCACGAAGGACGGACGGAGCAGCACGGGGAAGCCGATCTCCTCCGCCGCGCGGTAGGCCTCCTCGGCCGAGAGCGCCGTGCGGTTCTCCGGCTGGCGGATCCCCAGCTCGATGAGGATGTCCTTGAAGAGCTGGCGGTCCTCGGCGAGCGCGATGCTGGCGGGCGAGGTGCCGACCACCTTCACGCCGGCGGCCTCGAGGTCCGCGGCGAGGTTGAGCGGGGTCTGTCCGCCGAACTGCACGATGGCGCCGACGCAGCCCTCGGTCTGGTAGATCTCGAGGATGTCCTCGAGCGTCAGGGGCTCGAAGTAGAGCCGGTCGGAGGTGTCGTAGTCGGTGGAGACGGTCTCGGGGTTGGAATTGACCATCACCGTCTCATAGCCGGCGGCGCGCAGGGCGTAGGACGCGTGCACGCAGCAGTAGTCGAACTCGATGCCCTGACCGATGCGGTTCGGTCCGCCGCCGAGGATCATCACCTTCTTCTTGGTCGAGGGGCGCACCTCGGACTCGTCCCCGTAAGAGGAGTAGTAGTAGGGCGTGAAGGACTCGAACTCCGCCGCGCACGTGTCCACCAGACGGAAGGTGGTGCGCACGCCGGCCTTGAGCCGACGGGCGCGCACCTCGGCGGCGCTGAGACCGGTGGCGAAGGCGATCTGCCGGTCGGCGAAGCCCGACTCCTTGGCGCGGCGCAGCAGGTCGCCCGCGAGGGCGGACCCGGCGGCGCGCAGGGCGCGCTCGACGTCGACGATGTCGCGCAGCTGGCGGAGGAACCAGGGGTCGACCTTGCAGAGCGAGAAGATCTCGGCGTCGTCCAGCCCCGCCAGCATGGCGTGCCGGATGTAGAAGGGACGCTCGGGGTTGGGGCGGGCCAGACGGGCGCGGATCTCCGTCAGGTCCGTGACGGCGTCGGTCCCGTGCTTGCCCCCGCAGCCGAAGCCCCACGCGCCGATCTCGAGCGAGCGCAGCGCCTTCTGGAAGGACTCCTTGAACGTGCGTCCGATGGCCATCGCCTCGCCGACCGACTTCATCGCGGAGGTGAGCGTGGTGTCGGCGCCGACGAACTTCTCGAAGGTGAAGCGGGGGATCTTGGTGACGACGTAGTCGATGCTGGGCTCGAAGCACGCCGGGGTGGACTTGGTGATGTCGTTCTTGAGCTCGTCAAGGGAGTAGCCGACGGCGAGCTTGGCCGCGATCTTGGCGATGGGGAAGCCCGTCGCCTTGGAGGCCAGCGCCGAGGACCGCGAGACGCGCGGATTCATCTCGATCACGATCATGCGGCCCGTGGCGGGATTGACCGAGAACTGGATGTTGGAGCCGCCGGTCTCGACGCCCACCGCGCGGATGACGGCGAAGGAGGCGTCGCGCATCAGCTGGTATTCGCGGTCGGTCAGGGTCATCGCGGGCGCCACGGTGATGGAGTCGCCGGTGTGGACGCCCATCGGGTCGAAGTTCTCGATGGAGCAGACGATGACGCACTGGTCCTTGTGGTCGCGCATCACCTCCATCTCGTACTCCTTCCAGCCGAGCAGGCACTCCTCGATGAGCACCTCGTGCACGGGCGAGGCGTCGAGGCCGTTCTGCACCATGCGCTCGTATTCCTCGCGGTTGTAGGCGATGCCGCCGCCGGTGCCGCCGAGGGTGTAGGAAGGACGGATGATCAGCGGGAACTCGCCGCCGACGAGCGCGACCGTGTCGCGCGCCTCCTCGAGGGTCTTCACGACGCGGGAGCGCGGGACGTCGAGGCCGATCTCCAGCATCAGCTTCTTGAACTTCTCGCGGTCCTCGCCGCGCTCGATGGCCTCCTCCTTGGCGCCGATGAGCTCGACGCCGTGCTTGGCGAGGACGCCGGTGCGCGCGAGCTTCAGGGAGAGGTTGAGCGCGGTCTGGCCGCCGAGCGTGGGCAGGAGCGCGTCCGGCTTCTCCTTGGCGATGATGCGTTCCACCGATTCGACGGTGAGGGGCTCCACGTAGGTGACGTCCGCGGTCTCGGGATCCGTCATGATCGTCGCCGGATTGGAGTTCACGAGGATGACGCGGTAGCCCTCCTCGCGCAGCGCCTTGCACGCCTGGGTCCCGGAGTAATCGAACTCGCAGGCCTGGCCGATGATGATGGGCCCGGAGCCGATGATGAGGATGGAACGCAGGTCGGTCCTCTTGGGCATGGTGGGGGCGAGAGTCAGCCGCCGACGGAAGGGGGGTCAAGCGGGGACTGCCGACATCTCGGAGCGGCCTTCTGGAAGGCGCTTGCGCCTCCGCGGGCGGACCTCATTCATCGGGTCGTGGACGTCATCCGCATCTCAGGCATCAGGTCCTTCGGGCACCACGGAGCCCTCCCCGAGGAGACCCGTCTGGGGCAACGTTTCACGGTGTCGGTCGACCTGGAGGTGGACACCCGGCCGGCGGCGGCGGCGGATGACCTGAAACTGACCGTCGACTATGGCAAGGTCATCGAGACGGTCGAAGCCCAGCTCAAGGGCAAGCCGGTCTACCTGATCGAGACTCTGGCCCAGCAGATCGCAGCCCGCATTCTCGGCACTTTCCCCATGGTGAAGGCGGTCACGGTGGAGGTGACCAAGCCTTTTGCGCCGGTGGCGGCGGACTTTGACGCCATCTCGGTCAAAATCCGCCGGGAACGGGCGTGATTCACCCTCCGGCACATTACATCCTGGGACTGGGCGGCAACTTGGGCGACCGAGCCCAGGTCATGGCCCAGGCGATAGCGGCACTGGAAGGACTGCCCGGCGCCGAAGTGGTGGGAGTTTCGCCGGCCTTTGAGACCGATCCCGTAGGCTACGCAGACCAACCTAAATTCATAAACATCTGCTTGGCATTGTCTTATGAAGAAATCCCGGAGTCCTTGCTGGCCGAAACTCAGGCCATCGAGGCCCGATCGGGCCGCATTCGGACGGACAATCGCAACGGACCGCGCCCATTGGACATCGACCTGCTTTTCTGGAGAGGGGGCATCCGTTCATCGGGCACGCTGGAACTCCCCCACCCTAGGTGGAAATCCCGCGGCTTCGTAGTGATCCCCCTGAGGCATCTGCTGGAGCAGGAGACCATCGTCAAAGATTCGGCCTGGGATTCCCTGCGCACGGAGGCAGGCAGTCTGGCGACGGACGGAGCCGGCCTCCGCCCATGGCAAGGCCCGACCCCCTGGATCAAGAAGAAGGACTGACGCCCGGCAGATTCGGGCATGCGCCCTCGCTCTGGCTGGCTCTCCCGTTGCTGGCCGGATGCGCCTTGGACGCCGGCTGGGACTTCAGCCCGGGCTGGCCGATCATCGTGGGCGTGACAGCGGCGGCGGCGCTCTGGCGCCTGCATCACCGTCCGCTGCTCGGACCCGCGCTGATCGTGCTCGCCGGCATGAGCCTGGGCTGCGCCTGGCATCATCTGCGCAAGGCGCCCCGCGGCCCGGTGACCGTCCGCCGAGCTTTCGACGAGATCTCGGTGCGCATCGAGCGCGCCGCGCCCAGGGCGAAGACGGAGGACGGATGGACGGGGCTGGGCGTCGTCACCGACCGCGACGGTCCCTACCATCGCAGAAGGATGGTCTTGTCCGGACGCGGACGGTGTCCGACCGCCGGTCAGGAGCTCAGGCTCGCGGGCCGGCTCTCCGCGGTGGAACGTGAAACGGGCGGCTACGCGTCATGGGCGAGAAGCCAGGGGGCCACGTTGCGCCTCGCCGGCGCAAGCACGCTCGGCGTGCTCGAGCCGGCGTCGGATTTCGCGGAATGGTGCCGCGGCCGCCGCGAACGGCTCGACCTCTGGCTGCGCACGGCGCCCTGGCCCGATGAGACGGGCGGAGCGCTGCTGGCGGCCACCCTGCTCGGCCGCACGGCGCTCATCCCTCCGGCGGAACGCGAGGCCTTCGAACGCACGGGCACCCTGCACCTTTTCGCGATCAGCGGCCTGCACATCGCGGGCATGGCGGCGGCGATGGCCTGGGCGGCGCGGCGCCTGCGCCTGCCCTCGCTCCCGGCCGGACTCGCGGGTCTGGCGGCCTTATGGACTTACGTCCAGGTGACCGGCGCGGCGCCCTCGGCGACCCGGGCATGGATCATGGCGGCGTGCCTCTGGGCCGGTCGGCTCGGAGGACGGCACGCCTCGCCGGTGCAGTCGCTCGGAGTCGCCTGCGCGGTGACGCTGACGCTCAGCCCCGAGGCGTGCTCGGACGCCGGCTTCCAGCTCAGTTATCTCGCCGTGGCGGCGCTCCTCATGTCAGGAGGGCCGGCGGCGCAGCTGCTGACCGGACCGTCCGAAGCGGAGCTCGCGACTCCGCCCTCGGCACGTCCGATGCTGGCCCGGTTCACCGGGAGACTGCGAAGGGCCGTCGTCGGAGGCCTCTGCGTCTCCTTCTCGGCCGGCGTGGCGGGAGCGCCGCTGACCTTGGCCGCTTTCGGCACGGCGAGCTGGGGCGGAGTCTTCGCCAACCTGGCGCTGGTGCCGATGTCGGCGCCGCCTCTGCTCCTCGGCATGGCCTCCGCGGCCTGCATGATCTGGGAGCCCTTGCTCGCCGGCGCGGTCTGGCTCAACGGAGCGGCGGCGGCCTGGCTGCGGATGATGGGCTGGCTGGCTGAACGCATGGCGGCGACGCCGGGGCTCACCGCCACGATGGAAGGACTGCCCGCCTGGACAGGCCCGGCCTGGGCCGGCGGACTGCTCGTGCTGCTGCTGAGCCAGGCGGAGTCGGAGAGTCCGAAAAGGCTGCTGGGCGGTCCCGTGCTGGCGTTGGCGCTCTGGGTGGCGACCTGCGCCTCCCTCTTCTAGGGAGCGCTTGCCAAAAGCGGGGCCCGGGCGGAGCGTCATTGCATGCGCCTCCTGCCGTCCCTCGTCGCCTCTGCCTGCGCGATCTGGCTCTCCGCCGCCCCGGTTGAGCGCTCGGGCATCTATCCGGAGCTCGCCTATTTCAACAACGAGGGCGAATGCGGCACCGGCGCCGTCGTGCCCTGGGCGGACCGCCTCTGGGTGATCACCTACGGCCCCCACCTGCCCTACGGTTCGAGCGACAAGCTGTATGAGGTCACGCCGGACCTGAAGCTGATCGTCCGCCCGGAAAGCGTCGGCGGCACGCCGGCGAACCGCATGATCCACCGCGAGTCCGAGCAGCTGATCATCGGACCCTACTTCATCGACGCGCAGCGCAACGTCCGCGTGATTCCGCCGAAGCTCATGCCCGGACGCCACACCGGCAACGCCCGCCACCTCACGGACCCGGCGAACAAGGTCTACTTCGCGACGATGGAGGACGGCCTCTACGAAGTGGATGTCCGCACGCTCACGGTCAAAGGCCTCATCAAGGAGATCAAGAACAAGCCCAAGCCCGGCCAGACCGCCGAGGTCAGCCCCGCGACGATCACGTCGACGCTGCCCGGCTATCACGGCAAGGGACTCTACTCCGGCCAGGGCCAGGTCATCATCGCGAACAACGGCGAGCAGAGCGCCAAGGCGCTCGTCGACCCGACGATCACGAGCGGCGCGCTCGGCTCCTTCAACGGCGAAGGCAACTGGAACCTCATCCGCCGCAACCAGTTCACCGAAGTCACCGGACCCGGCGGCCTGACCGGCAACGCCGACCCGGCCAAGGATCCCATCTGGACCGTCGGCTGGGATTTCCGCTCGGTCATCCTCATGGTGATGGAGGAAGGCAAGTGGACGAGCTACCGCCTGCCCAAAGGCAGCCACTCTTACGACGGCGCGCACGGCTGGAACACCGAGTGGCCGCGCATCCGCGACATCGGCGAAGAAGGGTCGCGTCTGATGACCATGCACGGGCTCTTCTGGAAGTTCCCCGCGGCCTTCTCGTCCAAGCAGTCCGCCGGCATCGCGCCGCGCTCCGCTTACCTCAAGGTCATCGGCGACTTCACGCGCTGGCAGGACCGCCTCGTCTTCGGCTGCGACGACACCGCCAAGTCCGAGTTCCTCAACAAGCGCCCCGCCAAGGGCGCGCTCGCCGGACCTGGCCAGTCGCAGTCCAACCTCTGGTTCACGGCCCTCGACACGCCCGACAAGCTCGGCCCCGCGATCGGCCGCGGCAGCGTCTGGGTCGACGAACCCGTCAAGGCGGGCATCGCCTCCGACCCCTTCCTGCTGTCCGGATTCGCGAAGCGTGCGGTGTTCCTGTCGCACGACGGAGCCGCCGACACGACCTTCACCCTGGAGGTCGACACGCTCGGCGACGGCCGGTGGAAGGCCGTCAGCGAAGGGAGGC
>CAIOPO010000096.1 GCA_903860195.1 uncultured Opitutia bacterium
AAGCGTTCGGCGCCGCCGTCCCGTCCGAAATGGGTGTGGAAGAGGCGCACGGATCAGAGGCCGCTGGCGCGGCGGTCGTCCTCCGCGGCGTTCCGGGCGTTGGCGTCCTGCCAGAGGCGCGCCTCGCACAGGAAGGTGTAGACGGCGGCGTTGGCGGCGGTGATGAAGCCCGGCCAGCCGCAGAGGAACATGCGGCGGACGAGGTAGTAGCGGAGGAAGTAGACGAAGGGGTTGAACACCATCCGCAGGAAGCGCGGGCTCTTGCCCTCGCCGGCCAGCTGGCGGGCCTTCAGCACCGCGTAGCCGGCCTCCTTGCGCACCTGCTCGTCGACCGTCTGGGTGCGGAAATGCAGCAGCGTGCCCGACGCGGCGTCGCGCACCTCCCCGTCGATGAGCATGGCCTCGTGCACGAGGAGGGAGAGGTTGTACCGCGCGCGGGCGCGCCGCACGAGGCGAAGCATGCGGCCCTCATGGGCGGCGGGGCTGGAATAGCCCCGGCCGACGAGATAGGGCCGGCGGACGACGCGCCAGGCGCCGACGGATTCCGGGGCGGCGAGCAGTCCGGGCAGCGCGCGGCGGAATTCGGGGTCGAGGCGCTCGTCGGCGTCGACGTTGATCGCCCACGGCAGGGTGCACTGCTCGAGCGCGAACTGCTTCTGGGCGGCGAAGCCGGGCCAGGGCCGCTCGATGATCCGGAGGGGGAAGCCCTCCGTCTGCAGGCCCCTGAGCACGTCGAGGGTGCCGTCGGTCGAACCCGAGTCCACCACGACGATTTCACCGCACTCGGCCAGCGTCCGGACGCAGTTGCCGATGACCGCCGCCTCGTTCTTGCAGATGATGAAGGCGCTCAGCGGAAGTCGTTCGGAAGGCATGGCCGGGCGTGGGAGGAAGGAAGCCGCCTGCGACGGGGATTGGCAAGCCCGTTGCCGCGCCCGCTTGGGGCTTGCCCGTCCGCGCGGGCGGAGGGAATGTGCAGGCGAGCCATGAGCCAGCAGACGCTTGGATTCGCCATCTGGGGCACCGGCATGATCGCCGAGTTCCACGCCCGGGCCCTCGCCGAGATCCCGGGCGTGAAGCTCGTCGCGGTCTGCAACCGCACGCCGGCCAAGGCCGCGGAGTTCGCCGCGAAGCACGGCTGCGCGGCGGAGGCGACCCCCGAGGCGATGCTCGCCCGGCCCGACGTCCACGTGGTCTGCCTCTGCACGCCGAGCGGCGACCACCTCGGGCCGGCGACCGCCTGCGCCAAGGCCGGCAAGCATGTCGTCGTCGAGAAGCCGCTCGAGGTCACGCTCGCCCGCTGCGACGCGCTCATCGCGGCCTGCGACAAGGCCGGCGTGGTCCTCGCGGGGATCCTGCCCCGCCGCTTCGGCGCCGGCGCGGTCGCGCTCAAGGCCGCGCTCGCGGCGGACCGCTTCGGGCGGCTCACGATGGCGGGCGCGCTCATCCCCTGGTGGCGCACTCAGGCCTATTACGATTCCGCCGCCTGGCGCGGCACCTACCGTCTCGACGGCGGCGGCGCGCTCATGAACCAGGGCATCCACACCATCGACCTGCTGCTCTGGCTGATGGGCCCGGTGAAGCGCGTCTCGGCCACCGCCGGACTGATGGCGCACGAGGGCGTGGAGGTCGAGGACGTGGCCGCCGGCTGGATCGAGTTCGCCGACGGCGCGCGCGCGACGCTCGCCGGCTCGACGGCCTGCTGGTCCTCGTCGGGCTTCCCGGCCGAGATCCGCATCCACGGCACGAAGGGCTCGGCGGTGCTGCGCGACGACAAGCTCTCCGCCTTCGACTTCGATCCTCCCCTGCCCGCCGACGCCGCGCTCGTGGCCCCCGCCGTGGATGGCGGCGGCGCGGGCGCTAATGATCCGAAAGCGATCGGCCATGCCTGGCACCGATCCAATCTCGAAGACGCCGTGGCGGCGATTCGCGCCGGAAGGCGTCCGTCCGTCGACGGCGCTCAGGGCCGCATCGCCGTCGAGGTCATCCTCGCCCTGTATCAGTCGGCCCAGGCGGGAGGGACGCCGGTGGAGCTGCCGCTGGGGCGGGATCCGGAGCTGAGGCCTTACGGCGTTAAGAAAGCCTAATTAGCTGGCAGGTTGACAAGTTGACACGTTGACAAGTGATCCGAGCAGAAGGGCTGATGGCTTCAGGCCCCAGATTCCTTCAGGCGCTTTTGTCTCATGCGTATCAGGCCGCCAAGTAGCCGGGCCACGTTCCCCATCTTTTCTGAGAGTTTACGGTAATCCTCGGACTCTACCCAGCCGAGGTCGTGGCCGATCCACAACTGCGTCTCTAGTTCGCTAAGCGAACCCCTGGCGATGAACAGAAAGCGCAGGGACTCTTTATTCGTGCCCCGCTCGTCACCTTCCGCGATATTTGAAGGCACAGACAAGGCTGCCCTGCCTAGTTGATCGCAGAACGCATGGTGACCACGCATCTTAGGCGTGCTTACTAACCTATAAATATCTGAGGCCAAAGCGCGGGACTGTTTCCAAACCGTCAGGTCGCGGAATGTAAATGGCGTGTTATTACGGGGTGCGGGCAGCGGCCATTCCATCCGCCTACTATCCTCGGGGCTATTAAGTGTTCACGAAAACTCCGCTGATGACTTGAAGTCATTCGGAACTGAGGCCCTCCCCCTGGATGGTTTCTTTGTCAGCATGCAGCTGGCCCGGTCGTCTTCACCTGCATTGCTTGTCAACGTGTCAACTCGTCAACTGGCCAGCTAACTATTCCTTCTCCTTCCCCCTGAACTCCTCCATCGTCTTCCCTTCGCCTGCATTGATCCCCGTCCGCGCGAAGACGCGGAAGAAGGTCAGGACGACGATCTTCATGTCCAACCAGAAGGTGCGGTGGTCGACGTACCAGACGTCGAGGGCGAACTTCTCGTCCCAGGAGATGGCGTTGCGCCCATTGACCTGCGCCCAGCCGGTGACGCCGGGCTTCACCTCCATGCGCCGGGCCTGAAAGGCGTCGTAGCGCGGCAGGTAGCGCATGAGGAGCGGGCGCGGGCCGACGACGCTCATGTCGCCGACGAAGACGTTCCACATCTCGGGGAACTCGTCGAGGG
>CAIOPO010000097.1 GCA_903860195.1 uncultured Opitutia bacterium
CCTGCAAGCACTCCAAGAAGGGCCCTCTTTGCGACGGAGCCCACAAGGGCCTCTGAAGTTAGCCCTTTCATAAGCGCTCATTTGGGTTACCCTTTTGGCGCTATGAAAAAACTACCCTGCATCGTCGCCCTCCTGCTGGGCTTGGCGTTCATCATCTTCGGCGTCGCGAATTTCGTGCCGGCGTTGAAGTCCCTGCTTCCCGCTCCCACGCCGCCCAACGGGCCCGAGGCGCAGGAGATCACCAAGGCCTTCTTTGCGGCCATGGGCGGCTCCGGTTACATGAACGTGATCAAGGCCCTTGAGATCGTGGCTGGCGTCCTGCTCATCATGAAGTGCACCCGTGGTTGGGGCGTGGTCCTCTCCGGCGCGCTGCTGTTCAACATCTTCTTCGTCAACGTGCTCATGAAGAAGGTCTGGGACCCGCTGGTCATCGTCCTCGTCCTCGCCGGACTCTACCTCGCCTGGGTCGGCCGCAAGGGCTTCTGCTGCCTGGCCTGCTGCGGTTCGGGCGAATGCCTCGGCACCTGCGGCTGCTGCAACAAGGACGGCGGCTCCTGCGGTTCCGGCGACAAGAAGACCGGCTGCTGCGGCTGAGCGGCTCGCTGCCTGTCCGTGAAAAGGGCGGGATCTCACGGTCCCGCCCTTTCTGTTGCGGATCAGGAATGATTCACTTGCGCTTGGGCGCGGGCGGATCGTCCGGGCCGGGGATGCTGAAGGAGGCGGCGCCGCTCTTCAGGTCCTGCTCGGCCTGGTCGAGCATCTGGTTGACCATCGTCAGAAGGCGTTCGGTGCTCCAGTTGGCGGAGAAGACGACCCGGTCGCCCTTGTGTTCGACCGGTCCAATGCCGGAGACGAAGTCGCTGACGAGCTTGGCCTTGGCCTGGTCGGCCGGCGACTTGGGGGCGGTCGGATCGCCGGCCACCATCAGGGGCAGCATGGCCATCATGCCCTGGGCCTGCATGGCGAACGGCGCCGCCTTGTCCGGTGCGGTGAAGCGCACTTCCAACTTCATGACCTGTGAGTCACCCTTTTCGCCCATCGCGGCGGCGAGCCCGTTGAAGCCGCTCTGGTCATTGGGTTCGGCCGGCATCAGCGACTTGTCCGCGGACAGGTAGAGGTAGCCTTTGCCGACCGCTGCGGTGGTGGCGGAGGCGTCAGATCTGGGCTGATACGAGGGCGCGGAGCCCTTGAGGGAGGCAAAGACGCCCGCGGCGCGCGACGGCTTGACGAGCACCAGCGTGCGCGCGTCGTAGGGAAAGACCGCAGGGGGATCGACCTCGCGCTTCTGCGCAGTCGGGCTTTTGCCCAGCGCGTTCACCAGGTCCGGCAGTTCCCAGCCCTTGAAGCCCGCCGCTTGGGCCGCTTTGACCCCCTGGGCGGCGCAGAAGCTGTCGAGACGCGAACGGTCGTACTGGCCGTGGATGATCAGCACGAAGTCAGGCGTCGCAGCGAGCGCGCCGTACATGCCGCCGGCGAAGGAGATGTCAGGCGAGGACAGGTCGAGGCCGGTCGCGTCCTTGATCTCCTTCTGGATGTCGAGACCGGCGAGGTCGGACATTTGCGATTTCTGAAACCGCGCCTTCAGCGCCTGGGCGGCGGGGGACTTCGAGATGGCAAGGTCGGCCGTCGACTCGGTCGCGAAGACCATCGCGGCGTCGGCCGGCACGCCCTTGAAATTGAAAGCAGCCGCAGGCAGGGCCGCGAGCGTGAGGAAGGAAGCGAGGAGACGCATGAGGTTGTCCTAGGGTCGGTCAGGAGGCTTACAACCATCGAAAAACAAAGGGGCCGACATCGTCGGCCCCTTGGGATCCGGTCAGGCTGCGGCGGCTTATTTCTTCTTCCCGCCCTTGGCCTGCCCGGCCGGCCTGAGGGGATGCTCCTTGAGGATCTCCTCGGTCATGTAGAAGTTCACGCGGTCCTTGGTGGCTTCACGCACCTTGGCGACCTGTTCAGCGGTCACGGGCTTGCCGTTGTTGCCGAAGGCGAGGCGGGTGAAGGTGATGACCGCGGCGACCTCCTGGTCGTTGAGCAGTCCCGCGAAGCCCATCATGGGCGGCACTCCCTTGGTGGGGTCGAAGTCCTTGCCGGAGACCTTGATCGGGCCCCAC
>CAIOPO010000098.1 GCA_903860195.1 uncultured Opitutia bacterium
CACGGTCACCACCCGTCCCTTGCGGCCCGGCGACACGTTCGAGATCAACGACGTCGAGGCGCGCATCGTCGGAGTCTGCCGCGTGCGCCGCGCCTTCACCGGCGGACCCTTCGCCTACACCACCTACGACCGCGCGAAGGCCTACACACTGGGAGCCCGCCGCACCCTCAGCTTCATGCTCGCGGAGCCGCGCCCCGGCGTCACGCCCGCCGAGCTCTGCGATCGCATCGAGCGTGAGACCGGCCTGCGCGCCTGGACTTCCGACACCGTCATCTGGGACTGGTCGGAGCGCAGCCTCGCCCGTCACACCTTCTGGTGGTTCTGGCGCAACACCGGCATCCCCTTCTCCTTCGGCACGGCCGTCGCCCTGGGCCTCTTCGTGGGCATCGCCATCTCCGGGCAGACCTTCTACTCCTTCGTCCTGGAGAACCTCCGCTATTTCGCGGCCATCAAGGCGATGGGGGCGGGCATGGGCCTCCTCTCGCGCATGCTCGTCTTCCAGGCCCTCGTGGCCGGTCTGCTCGGCTTCGGCCTCGGCGCCGGCATGGCGCAGGCCATCGGCCGCGTCATGATCGAGAAGGGCATGCCGCCCTTCGTCATGTTCCCCCAGGTGCTCTGGGCCACGCTGGCCTTCATCCTCGGCATCAGCCTGGTGTCGGCGCTCATCGGCATCCTCAAGGTGTCGCGCGTCGACGCCTCCACCGTCTTCCGCGGATGAGCGGCCCGTCCGTCAGCCCCGCCGTCCGCGTCCGCGGCGTCGACATGTCCTTCGGCGAAGGGGAGTCGCGCGTGACCGCGCTCAAGCAGGCCACCTTCGAGGCCAGGGCCGGGGAGCTGGTCATGCTCGTCGGGCCCTCCGGCTGCGGGAAGACCACCCTGCTTTCCGTCATCGCGGGCACGCTCACCCCCCAGGCGGGCGAAGTCGAGGTCTTCGGCCAGAGGCTCGACGGCCTGGGTCAGGAGGCGCTCACGGCCTTCCGTCGCCGTCACCTCGGCTTCGTCTTCCAGTCCTTCAACCTGATCCCCACGCTCACGGTCGAGGAGAACGTGATGGTCCCGCTGCTCGTCCAGGGCCGGAGCCACGAGGAGGCCCGCGCACGCGCCCGTGAGATGCTCGGCAAGGTCGGGCTCGCCGGCCGCGAGGAGTCCCGTCCCACGGCCCTGTCCGGCGGCCAGCAGCAGCGCGTGGCCATCGCGCGCGCCCTCGTCCACGGACCTACGCTGCTCATCTGCGACGAGCCGACCTCGGCCCTGGACAAGGACACGGGCGCGCAGATCCTCGCGATGATCCGCGACCTCTCCCGCGCGCCCGGCCGGTGCGTCATCGTCGTCACCCACGACCATCGCATCTACCGTTTCGCCGACCGCATCGCCGAGATGGAGGACGGCCGCATCCGCCGCGTGGTCGACGACCCTACGTTGCTCGACCAGCCCCACGCCTAGACTTTCATGAAGCCACGCATCCTCCTCTACGTCCTCGCCGCCGCCGGCGCCGTCGCCGCGCTCCAGCTCACCCGCGGCACCGCCGACGAGAAGCCCGTCCAGCCGCCGCCCTACCGGCCCGCCGTCCGCGAGAAGGACGGGCTCATCGCGGCGGCCGGCCTGGTCGAAGCCGTCGCGGAGAACACCCTGCTCGGCGCGCCCGTCCCCGGCACGGTGGCCAAGGTCCATGTCAAGGTCTGGGACCGCGTGCGCGCGGGCGATCCGGTCATCACCCTCGACACCCGCGACCTGGAGGCCCAGCGCGGCGTGCTCCAGGCCACCGTCGCCGCCGCGGAGGCGGTCGCTGAGAAGGCGGAGGACCAGGTGCGGCGCTGGGAGACCATCAAGGACGGCGGTGCGGTGAGCGCGGCCGAGCTCGTCGGATACCGCGCGGCCGCCAAGGAGGCGCGCGCCCGCCTCGAGCTCGCGCGCGCGCAGCTCCGTCAGACCGAGGTGCAGCTCGACCGCATGGTGCTGCGCTCGCCCATCGACGCCACCGTGCTCCAGATCAACGTGCGTGCCGGCGAATTCGTGGCCTCGGGCGGCCGCGCTCCGGCCGTGCTCGGCGACATCACCCGTCTGCAGATCCGCTGCGACGTCGACGAACAGCTCGCGCCGCGCGTCCGTGAGGGCCTGCCGGCCCGGGGCTTCCTGAAGGGGGAGTCGGTCCGTGACGAGGCGGGCCGCGCGATCCCGCTCAAGTTCGTGCGCATCGAGCCCTTCGTGGTCCCCAAGGTCTCGCTGACCGGCGGCAGCGTCGAACGCGTCGACACGCGGGTGCTCCAGGTCATCTACCAGTTCGAGCGTCCCGCCGGCCGGCCCGTCTTCGTCGGGCAGCAGATGGACGTCTTCATCGACGCCTCCCCCGATGCCGCCAAGAAGTGAACTGATCCTTCTCGGCGCGCTCCTGGCCGGCTGCGCCCATGAGCCGGCGCCGAAGCCTCCGGCTCCGGTCGCGCCGGCCGCGTTCACCGCGCGCGGCGCACCCGCCGCCGCGGGCTGGACCGACGCCTTCGCCGATCCCGCGCTCAAGGAGCTCATCGCGCGCGCCCGCAGGGCTTCGCCCGACCTCGCCGCGGCCCGCGCGCGCCACCGGGAGGCGCTCGCGCTGCTGCGCGCGGAGGGAGCCAGGGACGAGCCGGCCGTCGTCGCCTCCGCCGGCATCGAGTCCTCGCGCATCTCCGTCGCCAACGGACGCTTCCCGCCGGGCATTCCGCGCCGCACCGACGTGACCGCGGTCGGGCTGCGCGCGTCCTGGGAACTCGACTTCTGGGGGCGCCAGTCCTCCGTCGTCCGCGCCGCCGCGGAGGACGCGCGCGCCGCCGCGCTCACCGCCGAGCAGGCCGACCTCGCGCTCACCGCCGAAGTCGCCCGGCTCTGGTTCGCCGTGCGCGCGGCCCGCGAGCAGGCGGTCTGCCTTTCCCAGGAGTTCGTCGCGCGTGAACGCGAGATGCGCATCCTGGAGAAGTCCGTCGCCGCGGGCATCCTGCCCGAGGACCCGCTCTCCACGGCACGGCTCGCGGCCGCGCAGGCCAAGGTGGACGAAGGCCTCGGCCTCCGGCGACTCGCCGCCGCCGAGAACGCCCTCCGCGCCCTGATCGCCGCCGAGCCCGGTTCGCCGCTGCCGACCGCCGCCGCGGTGGCGGCCATGCCCGCCTTCGGGCCGGGACTCCCTTCTGAACTGCTGGCCCGACGCCCCGACCTCGCCGCCGCCGCCGCGCGCTTCGACGCCGCCGTCGCGCGCGAGGGCGCGGCGCTCGCCGACTTCTATCCTTCCGTCACCCTCGGCGGCCAGGCCGGGTGGCAGGCCGATCCGGCCTCCCGCATCGGACAGGGCGCCGCCGGCTTCTGGAGCCTCGCGCCCAGCGTGGATCTTCCGCTCTTCGACGCCGGCCGACGCGAGGCGAACCTGGAGGCCGCGCGCGCGCGCATGGACGGAGCGGCCGCGGAATGGACCCGCGCCGTGCTCAACGCCTTCCGCGAGGTCGAGGACGCGCTCTCCGACCTCCGCGAGCTCGCCCAGCAGGAGGACCTCACCGCGCGCGTCGTCGAGGCCACGCGCGACCGCCTTCGCAACGCCGAGGACCGTCTCCGCGCGGGAGTCGCCCCCGAAGCCGAGGTCGTGGCGGCCGCCCGCGACGAGGCGCTCGCCCGACGCACCCTGGCCGGCGTGGTCTGGGAGCGCCGGCAGGCCGCCGTGCGCCTCGCCGCCGCCACCGGCGGAGGCTGGACCGCGAAGTGAGCCGCGTCGGACGCAGGAAGGGCTCCCTTGCGGGAGCCCTTGCGTTCAGGCCTTGATCTGCGGGCGCTTCGGGTCCGGCCAGTCGATGTGGTAGAACTCGCCGCGCGGCTTGTCGACGCGCTCATACGTGTGCGCGCCGAAGAAGTCGCGCTGCCCCTGCAGCAGGTTCTGCGGCAGCGATTCGGTGCGGTAGGAGTCGAAGTAGGAGAGCGCCGAGCCCAGGCAGGGCGTCGGGATGCCGTGCTTCACGGCGAGGGCCAGCACCTTGCGCCAGTTCTTCTGCGCCTTCTTCACCGTCTTCTTGAAGTAAGGGTCGAGCAGCAGGTTCGCCAGGCGCGGCTTCTTGGCGAAGGCCTCGGTGATCTTCTGCAGGAAGCGCGCGCGGATGATGCAGCCGCCGCGCCAGATCTGGGCGATCTCGCCGAAGTTGAGCTTCCACTTGTACTCGTTCTGCGCCTCGCGCATCAGCTGGAAGCCCTGGGCGTAGGAGCAGATCTTGGAGCAGTAGAGCGCGTCGCGGATCATCGCGACCACCTTGGCGCGGTCGGGGTTGGTCATCGCGCGCTTCGGGCCGCGCAGCGCCTTGGCGGCGGCCACGCGCTCCTCCTTCACCGCGGAGAGGCAGCGGGCGAAGACCGCCTCGGCGATCGTCGGCGCGGCGACGCCCATGTCGAGGGCGTTGGCGCTCGTCCACTTCCCGGTGCCCTTCTGGCCGGCGGTGTCGAGGATGACGTCGACCAGCGGCTTGCCGGTCTCGGGGTCCTTCTGCTTGAGCACCTTGGCGGTGATCTCGATCAGGAAGGAGTTCAGGTCGCCCTGGTTCCAGGTTTCGAACACCGTGCCGATCTCATCGGGCGTCATGCCGAGCAGGCCGCGCATCAGGTCGTAGGCTTCGCAGATCATCTGCATGTCGCCGTACTCGATGCCGTTGTGGACCATCTTGACGTAATGGCCGGCCCCGTCCGGACCGATGTGGGCCACGCAGGGCACGCCGCCCTTGATGGGCTTGCCGGGCTTCGCGCCGGTCAGTTCGACGCCCGTCTGGGCGTCGACCTTGGAGGCGACGGCCTCCCACACGGGCTTGAGTTCGGCCCAGGCGGCGGGGTCGCCGCCGGGCATGAGGGACGGACCGAAGCGGGCCCCTTCTTCGCCGCCGGAAACGCCGGACCCGATGAAGCGTAGGCCCTTGGCCTTGAGCTCCTTTTCGCGGCGGATGGTGTCGGTCCAGAGGGCGTTGCCGCCGTCGATGATGATGTCGCCGGGCTCGAAGACCGCCACGAGCTCATTGATCACGGCGTCGGTCGGGCCGCCCGCCTTGACCAGGATGATGGCCTTGCGGGGCTTCTTGAGGGAGGCCGCGAAGTCCTTCATGGTGGGGCAGCCCGTCAATTTGCCCGGGGTGTTCGGGTTGTCCTTCACGAACTCGTCCGTCTTGGCCGTGGTCCGGTTGTAGACCGAGATGGCGAAGCCGTGGTCGGCGATGTTGAGGGCGAGGTTCTGGCCCATCACAGCCAGGCCGATGAGTCCGATGTCGGATTGCATAAGTGTCGGCATCGCAAACCCGACGACAGGCATTGGCAATCAATAAAGGGGTTTTCAGGGGGTTTTTGGCCGTTTTTCAGGGGTGCGTCGCCCCTTTGGCCTCGCCACCTCCTTCGCCTGCGCCAAGTTCCTTCCTCCCCATGTCGCAGCTAGAAGGAAGGCGCATCACGCTCGGAGTGACCGGCTCCATCGCGGCTTACAAGGCCGCCGATCTCACCTCCCAGCTCATCAAGCTTGGGGCCGAGGTCCAGGTGGTCATGACCCGCGGCGCGGCCCAGTTCATCACTCCGATGACCCTCCAGGTGCTTTCCCGCCGTCCGGTCGCGTCCGACCTTTGGGCGGAAGGGCAGGGGACCGCCCCCGGCCACATCGAGGTCGCCGACACCACGGACCTGCTGCTCGTCGCGCCCCTCTCGGCCAACGTCCTGGCCGAGTTCGCCCACGGCCTGGCCCCTGACTTCCTCACCAGCGTCTATCTGGCTTACCGCGGGCCGGTGCTGCTCTGCCCGGCGATGAACGGCAAGATGTGGAGCCATCCGGCGACCCGGGCGAACCTCGAGTCCCTCCGCGGGCGCGGTCACGCCGTGGTCGAGCCCGCCGAAGGCATGCTCGCCTGCGGCTACGAGGGCGTCGGCAAGCTGGCGCCGGTCGAGGAGATCGTCGCCCGCGTCCTCGCCATCCTGGGCTGAGCCCATGGGGCCGCGCGCGCTACGCGAGCGGGTCGAGGCCGAGGCGCGCGCCCTCGGGTTTGACGCGTTCGGCGTGGCGCCCGTCGACGCCGACGTGCGCGCGGAATATTTCCGCCGTTGGATCGCCGACGGCATGCACGGCGACATGGACTGGCTCGCCAAGGACCCTGACCGGCGCACGGACGCGACCCGCGTCCTTCCGGAGGCGCGCAGCCTGGTCGTCGTCGGCCTCAATTACTACCAGCCTCACCCGCCCGCCGGCTACCGCATCGCCAAGTACGCGCTGGGCGCCGACTACCACGACGTCATCCTCCGCCGGCTCAAGCGACTCTGCGCCGCCATGCGCGCCCTCGGCGGCGCGCAGAAGCCCTACGTCGACACCGGACCCGTGCTCGAGAAGCCCGTGGCCGCCGCTGCCGGACTCGGCTGGCAGGGCAAGAGCACCATCCTCATCCATCGCGGCGCCGGCACCTGGCTCTTCCTCGGCGTGGTGCTGACGACCCTCGAGCTGGAGCCCGCCGCGCGCGTCGAGCCGGACCGGTGCGGCTCCTGCACGCGCTGCATCACCGCCTGCCCGACGCGCGCCATCGTCGCGCCGTACCGCCTCGACGCGCGCCGCTGCCTCGCCTACCTCACCATCGAGCACCGCGGCGCCATCCCGGAGGAGTTCCGCGCGGCCCTGGGCGACCGCGTCTTCGGATGCGACGACTGTCTCGACGTCTGCCCATGGAACCGTTGGGCGCGTCGGACGCGTGAGGAGCGCTTCACCCCGCGCGCCCATCCTCCGTTGCGCGACACGCTCCGCTGGACCGAAGAGGAGTTCCTCGGCCATTTCCGGGGCACGCCCGTCAGGCGGCTCGGCCTCGCGCGCTGGCGCCGCAACGCCCTCACCGTGCTCGGCAACGTCGGCGGAGCGGAGGACCTGCCGGCCGTGGAGTCGCTGCGGCAGGATCCCGACCCCGTGGTGGCCGAGCACGCGGCCTGGGCGGCCGCCCGTCTCCGCGGACGCTGAGGCCAACCTCCTTGTTGCTTCGTCCTCCCCGAACGTCCTAACTTCCTGCCGTGACTCTCGCACAGTCCTACGCCGCCCTCGCCGCCTTCCTGCTCGTCGCCGGCTGGCTCGTCTTCACGGACGCGGCCCTGCTCCGCACCTTCCGCAACTCCCGGACGGCGAGCCTGGTCCTCGTCGTCACCGTCTCCGCCTGGTTCGGCTGGTGGCTGCTCAATCTGCCCGACCCCGACCTCGCCGGCCTGCCGCGGCTTCCCGTCGCCGCCGGCTTCACGCTCTGCGCCCTCGCCACGTACGTCTACATGCCGGACCTGCTCGCGGTCCGCTCCCTCGGCGTCAGCATGATGTTCCTCGCCCGCCACGTCCTTGACGCCGGCTTCGGCCGCCTGCCCGACAGCCTGCTCGCCGCCTCGCTCAGCTACGGCCTGCTCGTCATCTTCGGCCTCTGGTGGGCCGCCTCGCCGCCCGCCTTCGTCCGGCTGTGCGACTGGACTCTGGCCGAATCATTGCGCCGCCGCACCGCGGGCGCCGCCCTGCTCCTGTCCGGCGCCGCCTGCGCCTTCTCGGCCCTCGCGTGAGCCGCCCGCTGCTGATCGTCGTCTCCGGCCCCGCGGGCAGCGGCAAGACGACCCTCTGCGACCGCCTGACGCGCGCCCATCCCGGGGCCATCCGCCGCGTGGTCACCTGCACCACCCGCGCGCCGCGCGCCGGCGAGCGGGACGGCGTCGACTACCATTTCCTCTCCCGGCCGGACTTCGAGGCCCAGGTCGCCGCCGGCGTCTTCCTTGAGCACGCCTTGGTACACGGCAACCTCTACGGCCCCCGCGCCGCGGACGTGGTCGCGCATCTCGGCGCCGGACATGACGCGCTGCTCAACGTCGACGTCCAGGGCGCCGCCACCATCCGGGCCAAGAGCGCCGCGGACCCGCGTCTCGCCGGTGCGCTCGTCACGGTGTTCGTCCGCGTGAGCGACCGCAACGAGCTGCGCCGCCGGCTGACCGGACGCGGCACCGACGCCGCCGACGAGATCGACCGCCGCGTGGCCGCGGCCGAGGAGGAGCTCCGGCACGCCGGCGAATACGCCCATGTCATCGAAAGCGGTCCGCGTGAGGCCGACTTCGCGGCGCTCGACGCCATCTACCTCGCCGAGAAGGCGCGGCGGCCGTGATGGAGAGGAACGACATCGCGGCGGTGCTGGACGAGATCGCCACGCTGCTCGAGCTGACCGGCGAAAACCCCTTCAAGATCCGCGCCTACTCCTCCGGCGCGCGCGTCCTGGAAGGCCTCGCCGAGGACCTCGACGTCCTCATCGCCGAAGGCCGTCTCGCCGACGTGCCGGGCCTGGGCGAGGCCCTCGTCGAGAAGATCACCGTGCTCCGCCGTGACGGCGCGCTGCCCTTCCACCAGAAGCTCAGGGCCTCCGTCCCCGCGGGCCTGCTCGAAGTGCTGCAGATCCCCGGCCTCGGACCGAAGAAGGTCCGGGCGCTCTGGAAGGAGCTCGGCGTCGAGGACCTCGCCAAGCTCAAGGAGGTCTGCGAGGCGGGCGCCGTCGCGGAGCTCAAGGGCTTCGGCGCCAAGACCCAGACGAAGATCCTCGAGGGCATCAAGAACCGCGTCGCCTACGGCAAGCGGCACCGCTGGTATCAGGCCGCGGCGGTCGCCGAGCCCATCCTCGCCGGACTCCGCGCGCTGCCGCAGGTCGTGCACGCCGAGTCGGCCGGCTCCCTCCGGCGCAACCGCGAGACGGTCGGCGACCTCGACTTCCTCGTCGCCTCCTCCGATCCCGCGCCGGTGATGGACTGGTTCGTCGCGCGGCCCGGCGTGAAGGAGGTCACCGCCCACGGGGAGACCAAGTCCAGCGTGCGTTTCGAGAACGGCCTGCAGGCGGACCTCCGCGTGGTGCCCGCCGCGCAGTTCTTCTTCGCCCTGCATCATTTCACCGGCTCGAAGGAGCACAATGTCGCCATGCGGCACCGCGCGCTCGGCCGCGGCCTCAGCATGAGCGAATGGGGCTTCAAGCCGGTCGACGGCGGGACCGTCGCCCCCGGCGCGGCGAGCGAGGAGGAGGTCTTCCGCGCGCTCGGCCTGCCCTGGATCCCGCCCGAGCTCCGCGAGGGGAACGGCGAGATCGAGGCCGCCGAGGCCGGAGCGCTGCCCGACCTCGTCCGGCACGAGCAGATCCGGGGCGTGTTCCACAACCACACCACCGAGTCCGACGGCGACGCCACCCTGGAGCAGATGGCGGCCGCCGCCGAAGGCCGGGGCTGGGAGTATCTGGGCGTCTCCGATCACTCCAAGTCCAGCTTCCAGGCCCGCGGACTCGACGAGGCGCGGCTGGCGGCCCAGGTCGCCGCGGTCGCCCGGCTCAACGCCTCCGGCCGCTTCCGCGTGCGCGTCCTCGCCGGCAGCGAGGTGGACATCCTGCGCGACGGCACGCTCGACTTCGCGGACGACGTCCTGGCCGGCCTGGACTTCGTCGTGGCCTCGGTGCACAACCTCTTCACGCTCGACCGCGAGGCCCAGACGGCCCGCATCATCCGCGCCGTCGAGAACGAGCACGTCGACATGCTCGGCCACCTCACCGGCCGGCTCATCAACCGCCGCGAGCCCTATGAGGTCGACATCCCGAAGGTGATCGACGCCTGCGCCGCCAACGGGACCTGCATCGAGCTCAACGCCAACCCCTGGAGGCTCGACATGGACTGGCGCTGGTGGCGCCACGCCGCCGAGAAGGGCGTGCTCTGCTCGATCAACCCGGACGCCCATGACGTGGAGCAGCTCGGCTTCACCGAGCACGGAGTGCGGGTCGCCCGCAAGGGCTGGCTCACCGCCGGACAGGTCCTCAACACGCGGCCGCTCGCCGGGGTGCTCGACTGGCTGGGGCGCTGACCCGCTTCCGGCTCGCACTCCCGCCTCCCGCCCCGCAGTCTGGCGGCATGCTGCACGACAAGCGCCGCCTGCTGCTCATCGCCGGCCCCTGCTCGCTCGAGTCCGAGTCCAACTGCCGGACGGTCGCGAAGGAGCTCCGCGCCCTCGCCGACCGCCTGCCTGAGCTCAACGTGGTGTTCAAGGGTTCTTACGACAAGGCCAACCGCACCTCGCTCGGCGGCGTGCGCGGACCGGGCCTCGAGGCGGGCCTTGAGCTGCTCGCGATGGTCAAGAAGGACTACCGCTTCCCGACGCTCACCGACGTCCACGGGCCCGAGCAGTGCGCGCCCGTCGGCAAGGTGGTCGACGCCCTGCAGATCCCCGCCTTCATGTGCCGCCAGACGGACCTGCTGGTCGCGGCCGCGCGCACGGGGCGCATCGTCAACGTGAAGAAGGGGCAGTTCCTCTCCCCGCAGGAGATGCGCTTCGTGGTCGACAAGCTCGAGGGCGCCGGCGCCGCCGAGATCTGGCAGACGGACCGCGGGACGACCTTCGGCTACCAGAACCTGGTCGTCGACATGCGCTCCTTCAGCATCATGGCGGCCTTCGGTCATCCGACGGTCATGGACGCGACGCACGCCGTGCAGCTGCCGGGCGCCGCCGGCGGATCCTCGGGAGGGCAGCGGGAATTCGTGCCCGTGCTCGCCAAGGCCGCCCTCGCCGCCGGCGCCGACGGGCTCTTCATGGAGACGCATCCTGATCCCGCCCGGGCGGTTTCCGACGGGCCGAGCCAGGTGCCTCTCGCCGAGTTCCCCGCGCTCGTCGAATCCTGCCTGAGGATCTGGAAGGCGGCCCGCGCCTAGGCGGTCAGCTTGGCGAGCGCGGCGCGGTCCGGCTTGCCGCTGGGGTCGGTCGGCATGGCCTCGACGAACACGAAGCGGCGGGGACGCGCCCACGGCTCGAGGGCTTCGGCCGCGGCCCGGAGCGCGGGTTCGGCGGAGGAAGGGCCGACGACGCAGGCGGCGACGACCTGCCCCCAGGCCGGATCGAGGACGCCCATGACAAGCGCTTCCCGGACAAGGCCCGTCGCCAGCAGGACCTGTTCCACGCGCGAGGGGTCGACCTTTTCGCCGCCAGTGATGATGACGCGGTCCGCGCGGCCGGAGATGCGCACGCTGCCGTCCGCGGCGACGTCGCCCCGGTCTCCGCTCGTCCAGATGCCGGACAGCGGCGCGTCGGGCCAGATTCCGAAGCCGAGCGCGGGGGTCGAGACGGCGATGACGCCGTCGGGACCGGCGGAGAACTTCGCTCCGGCCAGCGGAAGGCCGCGCGGCGTCGCGCCGGACCAGAGCGTTTCGGGAGGACAGAGGGCGCAGGCCGCGGCGGTCTCGGTGGCGCCGTAAGTGAGGAAGACCGGCAGACGGCGCGCACGGATCTCCGTGAGGATCGCCGGCGCGACGCCCGAGCCGCCGAGGAGGATGACGTCGAAGCCGCGCAGCCATGCCTCGCCGTCGTCCCGGGCCAGCAGACGCGACAGCTGCGCGGGCACCAGTGAGACGGTGCGAGTGCCGTCCGTCGGCAGGTCCGCCTCCGGCAAGGAGGAGTCCGCGGCGAAACGTCCGTCGAGCGTGCGGTGCCGGCCGCCGGTCGCGCGGGCGCGGATCGCCGGCATGAGTCCGCTGACATGCCAGGGCGGAGTGCAGGAGGCGCCATGGAGGACGGGCCGGAGTCCGCGGGCCGCGAGCGCGTCGCGCAGTCCGAACGCCGCCGCCCGGAGGGTTTCCGGCGAATGAATGACGAACTTCACCTTTCCGCCCGTGCCGCCCGTCGGAATCATCATCCGTCCCCGCCAGTTCGCGGGCCAGTCGCAGAGTCCCGCGCCCCGCGGCTCCAAGTCCGATCCCAGCACGACGGTCCCCAGCGGAATCTGCCGGGAGGCCTCCTCCCGCTGCGCGGCGGTCCACAGAGGATTGCCGAGGAAAACGGGCAGGCCGGCGTCATGGGCCCGCAACGTCTCCTCCAGGTGACCCGCGTGATCCCGGTGGAAGACCGCGACCGCCTTCATGCGAGCTCCTCCCAGAACCTCTCCCAGTCGTATCCTGCGAGTCCGCGCGCGAGCGGGCCGGACTCATGCCGGTCGCGTCCGTCGAGCTCGAAGCGGCCGAGCGTGTCGAAGCCGATGGCGGGCGTCCCCGGGTCGAGCGAGGCCAGCCAGAGCGCGCCCTGTCTACCGACGGCGGTTTCAAAGCAGGAAGAGTAGATGACGGGCTCCTGACGCGCCGCCCGCCAGGCGCGCAGCGCATCCCAGTCGCCGGCCAAGGAAGGCTTCACCACCACCGGTCCCGGCCATTCCGCGCCGCCCGGGGCCGAGAACGACTCATCGAGGGCGACCTTCTCCGGGCCCAGCGACGCGTAGCCCGCATGCCCCGGTGGCAACGGCTGCTCGATGAATTCCACCCGCGGTTCCGATCGGACGAATTCCGTCCAGGTGCGCGCCGCCGCGAGGTCGAGCGACCCGTTGGCGTCGAGGCGCAGCGTCCCCGTAAAGACGTCGAGGACCGCCCGCGCCGCTTCCGGTCCGTCCGCCGGACCGATCTTGAGCTTGAGCGTCCGGTGCCCGAGCGCCGCCTTCGCGCGCGCGTCTTCGCCGCCGGTCACGAGCCCCGCGCAATCCAGCGCGCCGCCGTACTTCGCGATCTCGCTCCAATGCCGGCAGGATGAGAGCGCCGCGGCCAGGGCGGGCAGGTCGCGCGCCGCCGCCTTGGATTCGAGGAGGGAGAGGTCTCCCTGGGCGGAGCGGAGGGCCTCCGTCGCCGCCTCGACCGTCTCCGTCGGGAATCCCGGCCAAGTCGCGACCTCGCCGTACCCCGTTTCGCCGTCGCGGTGCGCGCGGATCACGATGCGGTCGACCGCGTCGACCGTCCCGCCGCCCGTCACCACGGGCCGGCGGAACCGCCGACGAATCCTCCGGAACTCATAGTTTCCCCCGCGCATCCCGTCCAAAGTCACGCAACAAGCCCTTTTCCGCAAAAACAAATTGCCTCCTCAAAGGGGGCTCCCTAACACCCTTCGGGGAAACCGACCTTCCATGGCCTCCGCTAAAACCAAGGGCCGCGTTTCCCTCGACGAACGCTTTTACCTGCCCGCCGACGCGTTCTTCTCGGCCAATGCCGGGCTCGGCCTGACCTACGACGACGTCTCCCTGGCCACCCGCTACTCCGAAGTGCTGCCCCGGATGACCCGCCTCGACTCATCCCTGTCCGAGGCCCTGCCGCTGTCCCTGCCCGTCGTGTCCTCCGACATGGACACCGTCACCGAGCACCGCATGGCGATCGCCATGGCGCTCAACGGCGGCCTCGGCCTGCTCCATTACAACATGTCCGAGCCCGACCAGGTCGCCGAGGTCCGCCGGGTCAAGAACCACATCCACGGCATGATCGCGGAGCCCGCGGTCGTCTCGCCTGAGGACCGCATCGGCGACGTGCTCGCGCGCATCGAGCGCGACGGACTCGCCTTCAGCACCTTCCCCGTCACCACTCCGGACGGCCAGCTCGCCGGCCTCCTGCCGGGCAGCGCGGTCAAGGAGCGCCATCGCGAGCGCAAGGTGGCGGCCGTGATGATTCCCCGCGACCGCGTCTTCTCCGTGGTCGAGAAGGACCTCGGCAAGGACCCCATCGCGACCGCCGACCGGCTCTTTTCCGACAACGTCGGACAGAACAAGCTGCTCGTGGTCGACGCCCGCAACCGCCTCCGCGGACTCTTCACCCTGAGCGACATCGAGCGCATCTCCGAGGAATCGCGCGCCCATGTGCGTCCCACCCGGGACGCCGACTTCCGCCTGAGGGTCGGCGCGGCCGTCTCCGTGCCCCGCGGTTCCGACGGCGAGATCGACCGCGACCGCCTGCTCCGCCACGTCGCCGCGCTCGTCGCCGAAGGCGTCGACGCCGTGGCGGTCTCCACCGCGCACGGCCACACCAAGGGCGTGGGCGACGCCGTGCGGATCCTGCGCAAGGCCCACCGCGGACTCACCCTCGTCGCCGGCAACGTGACCAGCGCGGAAGGCGTCGAATTCCTCGCCGGGGCCGGCGCCGACGCCGTGAAGATCGGCCAGGGGCCCGGCTCCATCTGCACCACGCGCATCGTCGCCGGAGTCGGCATCCCGCAGCTCACCGCGCTCTACGTCGCCTCTCGCGCCGCCGCCCGCAAGGGCGTGCGCATCCTCGCCGACGGCGGCATCACCAAGAGCGGCGACATGGTGAAGGCGCTCACGCTCGCCGACGCGGTCATTCTCGGCGG
>CAIOPO010000099.1 GCA_903860195.1 uncultured Opitutia bacterium
CTCCGGCGGCGGGTGCGGCGGCTCCGGCGGCGGCGTCGGCGGCGGGCGCGGCGGCGGTCGGCTCGGGAGCGGCCTCTGCTTCAGCCATTTCGGAGCAGACCACGACGACTCGCTTCGGGTCGCCGGGGAAGGAGATGCCGGCGGGAGCCTTGAGCTCGCCGACGTGAATGGAGCCGTTCACCTTGAGTTCGGTGACGTCCACGGTGATGAACTCGGGCAGATCCTTCGGCAGACAGCGGACCTTGACGGTCTGGGAGACGACGGAGAGCGTGCCGCCCTCGGTCTTCACGCCGTAGGCCTCGCCGACGATGTGAACCGGGATCGCGGCGGTCATGGGCGACTCACGGTCGATCTCCATGATGTCGATGTGGAGGAACTTCTGGGTGATGGGGTGACGCTGGAACTCCTTGATGAGGGAGAGCATCTTGGCGCCGTCCACGTTGAGTTCGATCAGGGCGGCGGCGTTGCCCTTGGCGCGCATCAGGTCGCGGAAAGCCTCCTGGGCGACCGAAACGCTGCGGTTGCCGGACTTGCCGTAGATGATGGCCGGGATGGATCCTTCCTGACGGAGGCGACGGGAAGGGCCGCGGCCCTGGCCGGCGCGGCTGGAGACGGTGAGACTGAGCTGCTTCATATGGTTGAAAGGGACTTTTGGTGCCCGGTCAGTTGCGGGCCCGCTGTCAGCGGCCGCCCCTGTCCCAGGGAAAGGATGGTTGAACTTGGGACCGGGAAGCCCCTTGGCAAGGGCAAAAAGAAAAGGGGCCCGAAGGCCCCTTTCCGCCATCTGGCAGGGGATTATCAGCGGTAATTGTCCATCCACTCGACGATGTCGGCGACATCCTGGGCGGTGAGCCCGAGCTGGTCGGCGGTCAGCATGAGCGAACGGGTCATGCGGGACTGCCCGGCGACGCGGTCCCGCGGCACCATCTGGGTGGCGCCTCCGGTGGAGATGATGACCATGGGGTCGTTGCCGGAGAGCAGGCGGCCGTCGATCTGGCCCGCGTTCTTCTTGAGCCGGACGGACACGCCTTCGTAACCCAGCGCGATGGAGTCGGAAGGCTCGACGATCGAACGGACGGCGGCCTCCCTGCCCTGCCGGGCGACGAAGCCCTTGAGCTCAGGAGCGTACGAGCCGGGGCCGTTGCCTCCGACCTGGTGGCACATGGTGCACCTCTGCACGAGCTGCGCTCCGCGGGACGCGTCGCCCTGCTTGGCCAGCACGTCCTTGACGGAGAACGTCTGCGTGGCCGGGGGCTCGGGCACGACGACCGGGCTGACGACGATCTTGGCCGGATCATACACGCCCGCCTTCTTGAGTTCGGAACGGACGTCGAAAGCCGACCAGCTGCCGGTCATGCGCATGAGGGCCCAGCGGGCGGCCTCGTCCTTGACGGGCGAACCTTCGGCGGAGAGCGCGATGGTCGCGAGAGCGGCCTCACGGCTCTCGATGAAGGAGATGGTCTCGAGGGCCAGAGAGCGCTGGGCGGCGCTCAGACGAGCGGAGGCGGCGCGGGCCCGCAGGTCGGCCAGGGCGTCGGCCGGATGGAGGATCCAGGCGATGCGCTCAAGCTGCGGAGTCCATTCCTCGGCGGAAGCGGGGGCGAGCGCCTTGCGCACGGCGGTCCAGACGGCGTCCTCCTTGCCGCGGGCGGCGATGCCGAAGGCGGCGACGGAGTTCTTGTCGGTGACTTCCAGACGACGGGCGAGTTCGACGATCACGGGCAGCGCCTTGTCGGCGGGCGCGCCGAGCAACGAGGTCGCCACGTCGCGGCGGACGGCCACGTCGGCGTCGGTGGCGAGGCCGGCGGCGACGGGGAGAGGGTCCTGTCCGGCGGCGCGCAGGGAACGGAAGGCGAGCTGACGCTGCACCGGATCCGCGTCCTTCAGCCGTTCACGGACGCGGGCCACGCCCTCCTCGCCGAGGTGCGGCAGGAGCCAGACGGCGCGGGCAGCGACGTAAGGATTGGCGTCGCGCAGCACCTCGAGCACCTCCGGCAGGGCCTTGGCTCCGAAACCCTTCAGGGCGTTGAAGCCGAGATGCCGCACGTGGACGGCGGGATTGCGCAGCGCGGCGACGGCGCCGGCGGGCGTGGCAAGGTCGAGCCGGGGCACGACGGACTTGAAGCCCTTCGGCGCGATGCGGTAGATCGCGCCGGTGCAGGTGTCGTCGAGCGTCTGGTGGCCGCCCACGCGGGAGTCGTACCAGTCGGCGACGTAGACCGCGCCGTCGGGACCGACGGCCACGTCGGACGGACGGAAGAGGATGTGCTGCGCGGGAGCGTCACCGGGCTTGATCTTATGGAAGTCGGTGCCCTGGAACTCGCGCGCGGGGTTCGAGGTGATGAAGTCGCCGCGGGTCCGTTCGCTGAGCGCGAAGGATCCCTTCTCAGGCTTCAGCTTGTAGGCGAACACGGTGTTGCGGGAAGGCTCGCAGTTGAGGAGCGTGCCGATCCAGGCGTCACCGAGGGCCCCGTTCTCATAGACCGTGATGCCGGTGGGGGAGCCGGAACCGTAGACGTCGCCGACGTCCATCGTGTCGGGGTCGTCCTGCCGCCAATGGGCGCGCGGAGTGGGCTGGCCGAGCCGACGGACGGAGCCGTAGCCCTGGGCGGAGTAGGTCGTGTAGCCGGCGGTGCCGCGCTCCATCACGAAGGAGGTGCGGCAGCTGCGGGAGTCGTCGTTGTCGCCCTGGAAGAGGTCGCCGAAGGAGGAGGGGAAGTGCTCGTAGCTGTTGCGGTACCCGTTGCCGATGACCTCGACGCCGGAACCGTCCAGATTCATGCGGGCCGAGAAGCCGGAGGACCAGACGAAGCCGTCGTCACTGGCCTTGCCGGCCTCAGACTTGGGATCGAAGGGCCAGGCGCCGCCACGCTGGTCGTTGTAGCCGCTGGCGACGCGGAAGGTGCGTCCGGACTTGTCCTTGAAGACGGCGCCGCAATTGCCGGAGTTGAGATAGAACTTGCCGTCCGGACCGGTGACGAGGGCGTGGAGCGAATGATCGTGGTCCTGTCCGCCGAAGCCCGTCAGGAACTCCTCACGACGGTCGACCGCGGGGTCGAACTTGCCGTCACGGTTCACGTCGGTGAACTTGTGGATGGTCGGGGCGTGCGAGACGTAGATGACGTTGTCGATGACGGCGATGCCCAGAGGGGAAGTCCAGGCAGGGTCCTGCACGAAGGTCTGCACGGAGTCGGCGACGCCGGCCCCCTTGGTGTCACTGAGGATGATGACGCGGTCGCCCTCGGGGCGACGCTTGCCTCCCTTGTTGTAGACGCGGTAGTTCACGCCCTCGTTGACCCAGAGCCTGCCCTGGGCGTCGAAGTCGATGTTGGTCGGATTCGCCAGCATCGGGGACCGGGCCCAGAGGGTCACCTCGAGGCCGTCGGGCACCTTGAAGAGATTGGCCGGAAGCGATCCTCCCTCGGAGGGCTTGTAAGGTTCGGGCGCGGCGGACAGCGCGGCGGCGAGGAACAGGACGGTGACGCGGGGCATGGTCGGGAGAAAGTTAGTACACCCCGTAACCCCGCAAGTTCCAGCCTAAGTTTGCCTCGGCGACCTCAGGCCCACCAGCGGCGCAGCACGCTGAAATCCCGACGCGTCGCCTCGACGGCCTCCTTGACGTGGGACTCGTCCGAGACCGAGCCCTGGAGGTATTCCACATGCAGGCAGACCGGGCCGCCGAAGCCGGCGGCCCGCAGACGGGCGACCGACTCCGGAGCGACCTGGCCGGCGCCGAGCGGGCATCCATGGGCGACCCTCCCCTTCCAGTTGAAATCCTTGAAATAGGCCATGCCGATGCGCTCGGAGGCCAGCCTGAGCTCATTGGGCCAGGAAAGGCCGCCCTCCACCGTGGCGTGGAACAGGTCGAAGGCCCAGGCGAGGTCGGCGGGCCGATGATCGCGCATGAGGGAGGCCATGTCCCAGACGCCGGCTCCGACGTATCTGGCGCCGGAGTGGTTCTGATAGCAGGGCTGGATGCCGATCTCCCGCGCCAGCGCGACGAGTTCGGCAAGCTTCGGCCGGATCTCATCCAATTGCGCCCAGGGAGACCGGTCCGGCTCGTAGGCGTACCACTTCATCCGAAAACGGGGGATGCCGAGGGCGCGGGCCGTGCGCAGGACCTGCTCGGTGCGGGCGGCCTTGTCCACGGCGTTGATGTCAGTGGTGAGCATCGTGATGCGGAGCCCGCGCGACCTCAGCGCCTCCGCCAGACGCGGCAAGCCCTCCTCGACTGCTTCCGGCTCGACATGCCCGCCCTTGCGCACGGGCGCCTCGATGCCCGCAAAACCGAGGTCCGCGACGATGTCGGAGATCCTGCCGAAAGGCAGGCCGACGAGGTGCTTGGTGAAGACGCTGAACTCGACGGCTCCGGCAGGCTGGCCGGCGGCGAGCAGCGGCGAGACCGCCGCGCCCCCCAACAGACCTGCGGCGTTCCGGAGAAGGGCGCGGCGGGTCAGCATCGGCTCACTTGCGCACGATGCGCTTCACCTGGCCGGCGAGACTGGCGACAAGCACGTCCCCGTTGGAGGGATCGTGACCGAAGCCGGCCACCGTGATGTCCTTGGCGATCTGCTCCGACTCCCAGGCGGCGCCTTTCTGGCGGAGGGCGAAGATGCGCCCGGAGGCGAAATCGCCGAAGACGTAGGCGCCTTCAAGCCCCGGGACCCGCTGCCCGCGACAGACGACCCCGCCGGTCACGGAGTTGCCCAGTTTGCGGTCATACTCGTGGATGGGGGCCTGGAACTTGGAAGCCGCATGGTCGCCCTTGCCGGGCATGCCCTTCTTGCCGGAGGGGTCCTTCTTGTTGAACGAGTGGTCGCCTTCCAGCACGGACCAGCCGTAGTCGCCGCCGGGAACCAGGATGTTGATTTCTTCGTAAAGATTCTGACCAACGTCCCCGGTGAAGCAGGAACCGGTCTTGGGGTCGAAGGAGAACCGCCAGGCGTTGCGCAGGCCGGTGGCCCAGATTTCCGTCCTGACCTTGGTCGGGTCGACCGGCTGGCCGCGGTGGGATTTGGCGCCCACGAAGGGGTTGTCGGCAGGCACCTTGTAAGCAGCCTCGCCGGAAGGCAGCTTGCCAACCGAATCGTGGGGGTTGGGGGCCAGGCTCCCGGCCTTGCGGTCCACGTCGATCCGGAAGACGGCGGCCAGGAATCGGTCGGCGATCTGGCGGCCGGAATCGAAGGGGTCACCCCCTCCCCCGCCGTCTCCGGCAGAGATGTAGAGGCAGCCGTCGGGCCCGAAGTGGATGTCTCCTCCGTTGTGGTTGCCAGCAGGGTCCAACTGGCTGATCAGCACCTGCTCGCTGGCTTGGTCCACGTTGAGTGCGGAAACATCGGAAAGACGGAAGCTGGACACCCGTTGGTGAAGCTTACCATCGACCTTAAGACTGTAATAGACAAAGATTTGTGAAGTTTGCTTAAACTTGGGGTGAAGCGCCACTCCGAGGAAGCCGGACTCCCCCTGAGTCTCGAGTTTTCCGTCCCTCGGCTGGGTGATGTCGAAGATCTGCCGCTTGAAAAGATTTTGGCTGCCGATGCCCTCCACCAACTGGAGGGTGCCGTTCTTCTCCACCACCAGCAACCGGTCACTCGCCCCAGGCACCGGACTGATGGCGACCGGCTGATTGAAGGTCATCTTGCCGAAGGCGGGTTCGAGGGCGACCTCACCGAGGAGCGGGAGGCCGGAGACGGTGGCGAGCAGGGAGAGGACGAGATGGCGCATGATGTCGGGGCGGCGGGGATGCCTGCCCGGCCAGTAGTGTCCGGGAAAACTTTTTTTGCAAGCCCGACGCCCTTCCGGAGGAACTTACGCCGACCCTTATTTTTCGCTGGTTTAACGCTTGGGCATCCATACAACCGAGGACGCATCACTGCACAACCCAACACCAACATGTCCAAAGCCCTCACCAAGTCCCAGATCGCCGGAGCCATCGCCGAGAAGGCCGAAATCTCCAAGAAGCAGGCCGCTGCGATCCTCGAGATCATCGCCCAGCTCGCCTACAAGAACGCGAAGAACTCCTTCACGCTCCCCGGCCTCGGCAAGCTCGTCCTCGTCCACCGCAAGGCCCGCCTCGGTCGCAACCCTGCCACCGGCGAGACCATCCAGATCAAGGCCAAGAAGGTCGTGAAGTTCCGCGTGGCCAAGGCCGCGAAGGACGCGATCCTCGGCGCCAAGTAATCCGACTCCGAGTCCGCAACGAGGGCGTCCCCACGGGGACGCCCTCTTCGTTTGTCAGGTCGGGCGCCCGCACGGAGGTTAGGCTTGCCGCTGCACCGCGCGTTCGGGTTAATCGATGCGCGCGGCCCGGGTGGCGAAATGGCAGCCGCAGCTGACTCAAAATCAGCCGTCCTCGCGGACATGAAGGTTCGAGTCCTTTCCCGGGCACCGCGCTCCTCAGAGAGAAGCGAAGGCGATCACCAGCAGCGTCACGAGCAGCACCGGAGCGCAGCCGCGCGACGTGACCTTCTCACGCCAGGACATGCCCGTGCCGGGCGCGCCCACGGTCACGTGCGTGCCGTCCTTGCCGACGTTCACCGTCGCGCCGGGCCGGCCGGCGGAAACCGAGACGCCGGTCTTGGAGACGTTGATGCGGAAGAGTCTCCCCAGCGGGATCGTGCGTCGGAACCTGAAGCCCATGGCGGACATCTTGCCCGTTCGTCCTCACAAATCCAGCGCTCCTTGGGAGCCTCCGCGGAAAGCCTATGACACGGACCCCCGACAACGCCGGCTTGCCTTTCGCGGGAAGCAGGCCACAACAGGGGGCAGTTCATTCGCAAAACATCACGAGCGACGCGTCCCAACGATGACGTCGCACCAACCGAGCCCGCAAGGGACACGGTGGTCACCGAAGCCGCAAGGCGACGGGATGAGGGCCTCAGGGCCAAACATTCAAAACCGGCGAGTCCGGTCGTGATGCGGAGCGATCCCCCTCTCTCACACGACCATGATCAACGCCACCGAAAACGCCGAAGCCCGCCGCTCCCTCAGGATCGACGAGGCCAACCCCCTGCACCACCTCTGGAACAACAACGGCACGTGGTGGGTGCACTACACCGAGCACCTGCCCGACTTCACCAAGCGGCGCGTGCGCCGTTCGCTCGGCACCCGGGACCGTGAGGAGGCCGTGCGCCGCCGGGATGCGCTGCTGAGCCGCGACTGACGGCCTTCAAAATCGGGCGCCCACGCGCGCTCCCGCGCCCCAGATGGGGCTGACCTCGAAGGACGCCATCGTCTCCCCCGCATGGTGGAAGCTGTGCCGGGCGAAGGGCACGTATTCGGCCTGAGCGCGGACGAACCACGTGCCCGAGCGGTCGAGGAACTGGGTCACTCCGAGCCGGATCGGCACTTCGCCCACGCTGACGTCACGCCCGCCGTAAGCGCCGTCCGAAAGACGGAACATGAGCGTCTCATAGGCCACCGAGAAATCGACGGTGGTGCCGCGGTCCTCCGTATAGCCGCGGAAGATGACGCCGTTCTGGAGGCCCGTGGCCCGCAGTTCGACTTCACCGAAGGAGCACGGACGCCAGACCGCTTTGAGATAAGGGACGGGCAGGACGCTTTGTTCAAACCTGTCCTGAAAGATCAGACCGAGGGCGACGTCCGTCTCGGAGTCAGGCGACCAACGCCAGGCTCCGCCCAGCCCCCAGCGGAAACCGTCTCCGAAGGAGACGCCTTCTTCGGCGGCGGACTCCAGACCGTAGATGAGCTGGAAAGAGCCCCACTGCCTGAAGCCGGTGATGATCAGGTCAGTGGTGTCAGCGTAGGCGCTGTCCGTGCCGGCAATCGCTCCGGCGAAGCGGTTGGAATACGCATACCACTCCAGATCGAACGCGGCGTGGTCGTCGCGGTAGACGGCCTCGACTCCGGACCGCGAGCGACCGAAAGAGCCGGCCAAGGCATTGCCCGTCACGGCATCCTCGCCGCGGCGATGCCAGTCGGCCATCACCACCCAGGGCTTGACCTGCTTCTCAGCAGCCACCGCGGATGAGCAAAGAAAGGCAAGTTGCATAACTTTGTTCACGCTTCTCGGAATCATGCGCTTTGTATGCAGCGGAAAGCCCAATGAATCAAGCAGGTTGCCTGCCGTGACCGATAATTGGCACAGAGGATGCTTACCTTTAGTCATGCTGCTTATTTCTGCGACCCCGCCGGCGGCGGGAGACAATGCCTGGGTATTGGTGAGCTCCGCGCTCGTGCTCATGATGTGCATCCCAGGACTGTTCCTCTTCTACGGGGGGCTGGTGAGGTCGAAGAACGTCCTCTCCGTCGCCGCCCAGTGCTTGGCGCTCACGGCTTTGGGGCTGCTGCTTTGGTGGGCCGTCGGCTACTCGCTCGTCTTCGGCAAGAATTTCGGAGGCTCCGCGCTCGGCCACGTCTTCGGCGGCTCGGAGCACTTCCGCTTCGCGGGCATCGGCGTCGAGGCCAGCCCCTACGACGGCCGGATCTACGCCGGCACCTTCGCGGTCTTTCAGGCGATGTTCGCCGCCATCACGCCCGCGCTGATCGTCGGAGCCGTGGCGGAGCGGATGAAGTTCTCCGCCGTGATGCTGTTCTCCGCCCTCTGGACGGTCTTCGTCTACTATCCCGTGGCCCACGCGGTCTGGGGCGCCACCGGGGATTTCGCCGGCCTTGCCAACGCCGCGTCGGCCTTCAAGGCCGCGGACTTCGCCGGCGGCATCGTCGTGCACATGACTTCGGGCTGGTCGGCGCTGGTGCTTTGCATCGTGGTGGGACCCCGAATCGGCTTCGGCAAGCGGGCCATGCCGCCCCACAGCATGGTGCTTTGCGTGCTTGGCACGGGCCTGCTCTGGGCCGGCTGGTACGGCTTCAACGCCGGATCGGCGCTGGCCGCCGACGGCGTCGCCCTCCAGGCCTTCCTGACCACCACCCTCGGAGCGGCCACCGCGACCCTCACCTGGGCGGCGGTGGAACGCATGCACCGCGGCAAAGTGTCCGTGCTCGGACTCTGTTCGGGAGCGATTGCGGGACTGGCGACCGTGACCAACGCGGCGGGCTTCGTCTCGGGCGGGTCGGCCGTGCTGATCGGAGTGCTGGCGGGCGCGCTGTCCTATTGGGCCTGCTCGGTGCTCAAGCCGATGCTCGGCTATGACGATGCGCTCGACACCTTCGGAGTGCACGGCGTGGGGGGCACCATCGGCGCCCTCGCGACGGCCTTGCTGATGGACGGATCGATCAATGAGGCGGGCGGCAAACTCGCTTCCTCCGGACTGATCAGCGGACAGCTGACCGCCATGATCGCGACCATCCTGCTTTCCCTGGCAGTCACCTGGTTGCTGGCCAAATTCGTCGCCGCTACCGTCGGACTTCGTCCGACTGAGGAGGCGGAATCCCAAGGACTGGACATCGCGGACCACGGGGAAGAAGGCTACAACAACTCATAATCGCCCGCCCACAGGCCCCGTCCTGCACGTTTTCGAGCAGGAGGGGCGGCTGGATGGACGCTTTTTGTTCAGTTTAAAGCCCCCCAGAAGGTGCCGAAGGATTGGCACGGGGGGTGCGATAGGGGGAATGCCATGAAATCCCTGCTCCGCACACTCACCATCCTCGCCCTGGCGGCAGTCCCCTGCCTGACCTGGGCTCAGGCCGCAGCCGCCGCGGCACCGGCGGAACCCGCCAAACCCGCTCCCGCTGCTGCCTCTATCGAACAGAGGGTGGGCGATCTTGAAGCCTACGTGAACAATGTCGGGCCCAAGGCCGGAGACGACAAGGTGGCGGCCGGCCCCATCGCCGCCTCCGCCGGCCCCGGTCACAACGCCTTCATCATGGTGTGTGCCGCCCTGGTGCTGTTCATGACGCTCCCCGGCCTCTTCCTCTTCTACGGCGGCCTGGTGCGCTCGAAGAACGTGCTCTCCGTCGTAGCCCAGTGCTTCGGACTGGCGGGCCTGGTGGCCATCCTCTGGTGGGCCGTCGGCTACTCCTTGGTCTTCGGCAAGAGCTTTGACGGAACGGCCCTGGGCAAGGTCTTCGGCGGAAGCGAATTCTTCTTCCTCAACGGAGTCGGCGCCGGACCCAACGGAGATTACGCCTACTGGATCTCCCAGAACGTCTTCGCGATGTTCCAGCTGATGTTCGCGATCATCACCCCCGCGCTCATCGTGGGCGCCATCGCCGAACGCATGAAGTTCTCCGCGGTGATGCTGTTCATGACCGGCTGGATGTTCCTGGTCTACTTCCCGATGGCCCACCACATCTGGGGCATCACCGGCGAGATGAACGGCGTCTGGAACGCCAAGGCCTCGATCAAGGCGATCGACTTCGCCGGCGGCACGGTGGTCCACATGACCTCCGGCTGGTCCGCGCTGCTCCTCTGCATCATCCTCGGACCCCGACTCGGCTTCGGCAAGCGAGCCATGACCCCGCACAGCATGGTGCTTTGCGCCATCGGCACCGGCATGCTCTGGGTGGGATGGTACGGCTTCAACGCCGGCTCGGCCCTCTCCGCTGACGGCGTCGGAGCCCAGGCCTTCATGACCACCACCCTTGCCGCCGCCGTGGCCGCCTTCACCTGGGCCGGCCTCGAGTGGATCCTGCGCAAGCATGCGAGCATCCTGGGCCTGTGCTCGGGAGCCGTGGCCGGACTGGTCGTGGTCACCCCCGCCGCGGGCTTCGTGACCGCGAGCTCTGCGGTGCTCATCGGCGTGCTGGCGGGCGTGGTGCCCTTCTTCGCGGTGGTCTACCTCAAGGCCTGGCTCAAGTATGACGACGCCCTCGACACCTTCGGCGTCCACGCGGTCGGCGGAACCTTGGGCGCCATCCTCACCGGCGTCCTGGCCACGGCCGACGTCAACGGCAACCTGAACACCAACCTCAAGGACATCGTGGGCAAGACGCTCCTGACCGAGCAGTTCAAGGCCATCGGCATCACCCTCGTACTCTCCCTGGTAGCCACCGCGGTTCTGGCCTATGTGGTGAAGGCGGTCATCGGCCTCCGTCCCACCGAGGAGGACGAAGCCAAGGGACTCGACATCACGGATCACGGGGAAGAGGGCTACAACCACAACTCCTGACAGAAGGGTAGTTGAACACCAGGGGCCGCTTCCTCCGGGAAGCGGCCCCTCTCTTTTGCCAAAAGGATTGCAGTTCAGGATGATTACAGCAGAGTGTACGCATACTGACATGTTAAGACCATCCGCCTCCCTCGACCCGGACTTCCTAGGCACTGCCGCCGAACTGGCCGCCTATGTCTCGATGGAACTCTACAAAATGGGGTTCTCCCAGAGATTTTACGCCAATGAACGCCTGGTCAGATATTACGCATGGGAGGATCTCCTCGACCGCCCGACCCCGAGCAACGAAGGGGACCGGCGGCGCAAGCTGTTCGACGGGCGGCAAGCCAAGCGGCTGCTGGCCGCCAGGATACTTTCCGAACGCGGATCGGACCTCGATTCCATCCGGCGGGAACTGAAGACGGCCGCCGCCCAGAAGGACGGGCTCGAAAGCCTGATCGACGGCATCGCAACGGTGGGCTCGCTGGAGGGACGCGACTCCAACCAGCCCGAACCGGGATTCCCAGAAGTCACCGAAGAAAGGACCTACGGCTCGCCCCCGCGAAATAAGCGAAAGATGGCGGACTCGGACGATGAAGGCGCCCGCTTCTCACCCAGTTACTCCCCCCTGTTCAGCGTGACGCCGATGCGCAACGCGGCCTTCGGGAGCAAACTCCGCAAAATCTCGGATTCGGGAAGTCCCGGTCTCATGTTCCGAAAGATGGTGATGATGGAACTCGACCGTGATGATCTCAGCGATGAGTCCCGGGCGCTTTACCGGCAGCTGCTCGCCTTCCACCCTTCAGATCCGGGCGAGCCGCCCAAACGAGAACGATGGAGCAAGATACGCATGGCCCCCTGGTGCGAAGTGCTTCTACGCATCGATGAAAAGCAAAGGCCCGAACAGGAAGAGGTGGAATTAATTGTCAGTAATTTCCGTAAAGCATTGGAAAGCAGTTACATGCATTGATACTGTGAGTTTATGACAGTGTTTTCTTTATAATAGTTACTGTGCCGATGTTGACAGCATAGGGGTCGCTTGGGATGATGACCTTCCTGATCATCCCATGAGCACTCCCAACATCGAAATCCTCCCCCTGAAGCAGGGGTTCCTGCGTGCGGCCTCCGAGCCGACCTTCGCCCTGGTCCGAGTCGTCGCGCCGTCGGCTCCGACCGAACTCTCCCAGCCCTCCCGTCCGCCTCTGGACCTCGCGCTGGTCATCGACCGCTCGGGCTCGATGAGCGGTCACCCGCTTGAAGCCGCCATCGAGGCCTCAGTCCGCATCATCAACGGACTGAAGACCGGAGACCGCGTCTCGGTGGTCACCTTTGACGATCACATCGACGTAGTCAGTCCGCTCGGAGGCCTGGAGAACCGTCAGGAACTCATCGCCAAGCTCCGCCAGATCGGCAGCGGCGGCTCCACCGCCCTCTTCGACGGATGGCGCGAAGGGCTCAACCGCCTGCTCCCGCACGTCGACAAGGGAAGGATCTCGCGCATCATCCTGCTGAGCGACGGTCAGGCCAACCACGGGCTCACGGACGAGCAGGAAATCTTCAAGCATGTCACCAAGGCGGCGGGCGAAGGGGTCACCACCTCGACGGTCGGCCTCGGACATGGCTTCAACGAATCCCTGCTCAGCGGCATGGCCCAGGCGGGCGAAGGCGCGGCCAATTACGGCCAGACGGCCGACGACCTCGATGAGGCCTTCGAGGAGCAGTTCTCAATCCTCTCCAACACGTTCCTGCGGCAGGTGCGCATCTCCGTCACCGGCGGAAGCGACGTCTCGGCCCGCCTCGTGGGGGAGAAGCTCACGGCGGACGCCGGCAGCCGTCGCAACCTGGGCACTCTCGCCTGGGAATCCTCGCTGATCGCCGTGATTGAGCTTCGCCCGGGACAAGGCGCCAAGGCCGACGCGCTTGCCGCCATCAATGTCGAAGCCAGGAACAAGGACGGAGAAAGGGTCGCGTTCGGGCCGGTGATCGTGTCCCTGCCCGAGGTCGACCTCGCCGCCTTCTCGCGGCTCCCTGAGTCCGCGGACGTCCGGGCCGCCGTCAGCGAGGCGCAGGTCGCGGAACGCATCGAGGCCATCGAAGCCATCGCCCGTGACGGCCGATTCAAGGAGGCCCGTGAGGCCCTGAACGTCCTGCTCACGACGCCCGGGCTCTCCGATTTCGCCCGGCGCAAGCTGGAGTTCCTGCTGCAGCAGTTCGACGAGGACCGCATCCTGGCCCTCAAGGAGATGCGCTACGGCCGGGCTTCCATGACCCGCAAGCTCCGCTCTGTGGACGCCGCCAACCTGTCGGCGAAATTCTGCTCGGCGAAGGAGGACGCCATGCCGATCCACTTGAAGAAGAAGCTGGCCGACGGCCGGGCTTCCCGGCGCCCGCGTAACCAAGGCCAGCCCTGATTCAGGGCCCTGCGCCTGGACCAGCCCGACGGAAATCCATTCCGTCGGGCTTTTTGTTGCCCGTTCCCGCCGTGCGGGCATGATGACGGCGTCCCCATGCGCAGATTCGTACGCATCGCCCTCTGGTCCTTGGCAGTGGTCGCACTCCTGGCCGGCGGGACCCTGCTCTGGATAGAATCCGAGCTCAGGCCGGAAGCGCTCGCCCGACGAATTCCGGGCGCCCTGGAGTCGGCAGGCATCAAGGGCGCTATCGCGGGCGCGGAAGGCTCGGTCGACGGCAGTTTCAAAATGACCGGGATCGACCTCACTTTGTCCGACGGAACAAAGATCAAGGCCGCCTCGCTCAAGGGCGACATCGGGGTGCTGAGCAGCATCGTCGGCAAATACGCCCTCGAGTCGCTTGAGGCCAAGGGGCTGGAAATCGAACTCAGCGGACGGAAGACAGCCGCGGAAAGCCCTGCGGCGCCCACTTCGGAAAAGACGCTCTCGCTCCCTGCCTTCGCCCTCGGGCCTTACTCCGCTTCCGGCCGGGTGACGCTCGCGGACGGCTCGGTCATGCGTTTCAGCGTGCAGGGGGACGGCTTCGACTCGGCGGGAGCCGTGGACTTGAGGGCGGGACTGGCCTGGCCGGGCTTCGCGGTCGGCAACCGCAGGACGGAACCGCGAGGAGAGCTGGTCGTCAAGGGCGCCTTCGCTCGCCCGCTGGGCGCCCACGGGCTCTCTCCGGCCGAACTCACCAAGGACGTGGAACAGATCAGCCTGCGTGCGCTCGCCAAGGACGCCAGCCCGGTGGCCGCGGGCTCGATGGAGCTCAGCCTCGAGGCGAAGCCCGCGCCGGAAGGAGTCTCGTTCGCCGGCGCAATCAAGGACGCCGCTTCGAGGGAGGCCGCAAGGTTCTCAGGCGGGATGTCCCGGTCAGGCAGACTCAATGTCAGGAGCGAGCTGGACGTGGACCCGTCGAAGTTCGGCATCCTCAGCGCAAACCTTCCCTCCTGCCGTCTCAAAGGCAGGGCCCAGGCCTCCCAAAGCGAGAAGGACTGGTCGGTGGACGCCGACGTGAAGGCGTCTTGGGCGGATCTTTCCAAAGTGTCGGCGCTGCTTCCGCCGGGAACGAAGTCAGAGTGGGCGATCAAGGCGGTCGCGCGGGCGGGCGACGGCGGGTTCGTGCTCGAAAGCATGGAGGCAAAAGGCCACGGCATCATCGTCTCGGCTCCGGCCCCGCTGACCTGGAAGGGCGGGCCTCTGCCCGAGGACTCTTCCGGGGCCGCGCTCAAGGTGTCCGCCGCCGACGCGGATCTGGTGGCGCTCAACCCCTTCCTGTCCGGGACCGGCGCCGTGATCACCTCCGGAAGATGGAGCGGAGAAGCCGCCGTCTCCTTCATCAAGGGCAGGCCGGAAGTCACCGGCGGGCGGACGCACACGTTCGAAGGAGTCGACCTGACCATGGACGGCAAGCCGCTCGTGAAGGGACTCAACGCCGCGTTCCCGCTCCGGACCGAAGGCGGCACCATCACGCTCTCTCCCTTTGAAGCCGGATTCTCAGGAGGACGCATCGCCGGCGGCTCGCTCACGTTCACGCCGGGCGCCGACGGCGCCTGGAGGGCCACGGCCGACGCTGAACTCGATCTCGCCGCCCTGACCACCATGCCCGGCTGGGAAAATCTTCCCGCATCCAAGATGAAGGGCCTGCGGGCTTCGGTGAAGGCCGATGCGGCCCAGGAAACCGGAGGACTTCCGACGGTCTCGCGCCTTCAGGCGGGAATCACGAGAGACGGCTCCGCCCTGCTCTCCCTGAGACTGCGACAGCCGCTCGCCCTCGGCGGACCCAGGCCCGCCGGCACGCTGCTCGAGGTTTCGGCGCACGCGCTCCCCTTGGAGTCGCTCTCGGCGCTGGTGCCTGGACTGGGCCTTGAAGGCGACATGCACAAGGCCGACCTCGCCGTGGGCTTCAGGAACGAGGGACTTTTCATCCGGACGGAAGGCGCGCCGCTGTCGCTCAGCGGGACCTCCGTCAGCTGGCAGGGCAAGAAATGGGCCGATCGCTGCGACCTGACCGCCACGCTGGACATCCTCCTCGGCGAGGCGGCCTCCACCATCGGACTCAGCAAGGGGGAACTCAGGAACCGGGGGCGCACGCTGACCGCGGGCGAAATCGTCATCGGACTCGGCGAAGCGCCCACGACGCTCAACCTGAGCGGCGCGCTCGGCGCGCTCGCCGAACAGCCCTTCGCCTCGCCTCTGGCCGTCGCGACCGGCGGGACCTACCGGGCGCGGGCTTCGCGCGATTCCGCGGGCAAGATGTCTGCGACGCTCGAGCTCTCGGACGTCGTGCTGCGGGAGAGTCCGGTACGGGTTTCCTCCGCCGCCTTCGAAGCCGCTTACGCTCCGGGGCCACGGGGCTTCGACGCCGAAGGACGCTTCCGACTGGTGGCCTTGGGAAGAAGCGAAGGCAAGTTCACCCTGCGTCAGAGGAAGTCCGGTGAGCTGACGGACTGGCAAGCCCTGGTCGAGATACCTTCGGTGATCGTCGATGACTTCATGGCGCTCGTGCCGAAGTCGCAGGATGAAGCCGTGGCAACCCCCTCCGCGCCGAAACCGGACCGGGCGCCGTTCTGGTCGGGCCATTCCGGCTCGGCCGAAATCAAGGTCGGCAAGGTCACCGCGATGGGCGTCGAGGCGGAGTCGATCGAGGCCTCCCTCTCGGCCGACGCCGCCGCGGTGAACCTGTCGCGGGTGTCCGGAAAAGTTTCCGGCGGGACCATCAACGGCAAAGGGTCGCTTTCCTTCCGGCCGCAGACCTCCGGCGGACCTTACGTCCTGGGCGCCGACGCCGTCGCCGGTCAGATCGACCTGGGGGCGCTGCTGAAGGCCTTCCCCGCGGCCAAGGACGTGATCGAGGGCAAAGGCGACGCCAAGGTGCGCGTCACGGCTACCGCAGGCACCGCCGGGGAACTGGCCTCACGCGCGGTCATCGAGGCCGAGGCGACTTCCAAAGGGGGCCGGCTGCGCGCCTTCGGGGACGGCAAAGGATCGGCGGCGGAAATCGCCGGCGGAATCGGCGAGACCGCCGAGCTCCTGGGCGCCCTGACCATCCTGGGAGGGGCCATCGGCAAGAACGAGAAGGCCCTCAAGATCGGGGCCGCGCTGTCCGCCGCCGCCAAGCTGCAGAAGTCCGTGTCGGATTTCCGCTACGACCTGGTCGAGGTGAGGGCGGAACGGCTCGCCAGCGGAACGCTGAAGCTCACTAAGCTGGAGGCGCGCAACGAGGAGCTGTCGCTCACCGCCAGCGGCGGCATCAGCATGAATCCGACGCTGGCCCTCGCCGACCGCCCCTTGCTCGTCGACGCCCAGCTGCGCGGCCGCGGCGAATTCGCCGACTACTTCCAGGTCCTCGGGTTCGCGGAAGCCGTCCCTTCGCCCGACGGGCTCACGCTCGGTCCGGCCGTCAAGGTGAGCGGTTCGCTCAATGACATCAGGAACGACCTCTCGGAGCGCATCCAAGCCGCGGTCAACCGCACGCGGACCGGCGCCCCGGCGCAAGGCGCTCCGCAGGCCGCGCCGGGCAGGAACGCCGCGCCGACCACGAAGCCCAACCCGCTGGGCGACCTGCTCAGGGAGCTGGGACGATGACGCGGGGGGCGGCCGCCATCCTGCTGGGCGCCGCGCTGCTGGCGGTCGCGCTCATGACGGCGGTGTCCGTCGGCTCGACCGGCACGGGCTGGGGCGAAGGCGGCGCGCTCGCGATGCTGCGGCTGCCGCGCGTGCTCGCGGCGGCCGCAGCCGGCATGGCGCTCGGCGTCGGCGGCGCGCTGCAGCAGGGAGTCTTCCGGAATCCCCTGGCCGACCCCGGCCTGACGGGCGTCTTCGGCGGCGCGCTGCTGGGCGCCGCGCTGCTGCTGGGGTTCGCTCCTGAAGCCGCGTGGGAGAGGGCCTGGCATCTGCCCGCCGCGGGCTTCGCCGGAGCCGTCGCAGCCACCCTCGCGCTCACGGCTTTCGGTTCCGGCGGCGGGTCTTCGCGTCTGCTGCTCGCCGGACTGGGCGTCAACGCGTTCACCGCCGCGGCGACCTTGATCGTCGCGGCCGTCAGGCCGGGCGCGCGGGAGACGATCACCAACGGCGCTTATGGCGACTGGCTGGGAACGGCCTCCCCGGAGACGGTCTGGCTGCCCGGGCTCATCTGCGCGCTGAGCGCGACGGCCGCGTGCTCGCTCGCGCCGGGACTTGACCGCCTGTCCCTTGGGGACGACGTGGCGATGACGCTGGGCGGCGATCCGCGGGCGCTGCGACGCCGTGCCGCGCTGCTCACCGCCGCCGCCGCCGGAGCGGCCACCTGCCTGGTGGGCCAGGTGGCGTTCCTCGGCTTGGTCGCGCCGCATCTGGCACGCGCGCTGGCCGGCTCGACCCATCGGCTTCTGCTTCCGATGTCAGGCCTCGCCGGCGCCGCGCTCCTGGTCCTGGCCGACATGGCGGGCCGCTCGGCCCTGCCGACGGGATCGCTTCCGGCCGCCGCAGTGATGGCCGCTTTCGGAGCGCCGGCATTCCTCTGGATAGCGAGGAGGCGGGATGACTGACGCGATCGCGAGAACCGAGGCCCTTGGCGTGACGTTCGGCGCCGTCCGCGTGCTGGACGGGGTCACCCTTGACGTTCCTCCGGCCTCCTTCACCGCGTTGGTGGGCCCGAACGGCGCGGGCAAGACCACCTTGCTCCGGACGTTGGCCGGCCTAACCAGGGTTGCCGACGGCGATCTCACCCTGCCCCCTCCAGGAAGCACCGGCTACTGTCCGCAGAATCCAGGCTGCGCATGGAACTTCTCCCTCGAAGAGCTCTGCTCGATTTCTCCTCGACCCTCCGAAGCGCTGGCCTGGTGCACGCGTCTCGGCGCAGGAGGACTGGTCGAACGCAGGCTCGGTTCGCTTTCGGGAGGAGAGCGGCGGATGGCCCATCTTGCGCTCGCGCTTTCGATTCCTGCGGAGCCTTACGGCGCGCTGATCCTCCTGGATGAGCCCACCGCCGACCTGGACGCCGCACGACGGCTGCTGGTGATCGAGGCGATCAGGCAGCTCAGCGCCTCAGGCGCGGCCGTCGTGGCCGCCACTCATGACTTCGGACTCGCGCGGGCGGCGTCCAAGGTCGCGGTGCTCGCGGAAGGACGGCTCGTCGCGCACGGCCCGCCGGAGCAGGCCCTCAACGCGGAGGTCATCCGCGCGACTTGGGGCGTGGAGCTCGCGCCTTCCTGACCGGAAGCCCGGGGAGAAGTCCTGCGCGCGCCGCCGCGAAGAGGTGCTGCTGCGCCAGTCCGGCGGCCGCGCCGAAATGGACACGCCCGAACTCCTCCAACCGGACGGCGTTCCATCCCTTCAGCCCGTAGGCGGCGGAAAGAGCCTGGACGATCCAAGTGTCCACCGGGAAGCACTCCAGTCTGCCGAAGCCGAAGAGGGCCACGCAGGCCGCCACCTTGGGGCCGACTCCCGGCAGGGAGCGCAGCCGTTCCAGCAGGGCGGGCGTCTCCAGTCTTGACCACTCGGCCGCCCAGTCAGGCCGCCGGGCCAGCAGTCGCGCCGTGCCACGGACATAGTCGGCACGATAGCCGAGCGCGCACGCGCGCAGCGTCCTGTCGTCGGCACGGGCCAGCTCGCCCCATCCGGGGAGGGCATGATGTCCCGCGCCGACCGGAGGGCCGAGTTCGCGGGCGAGCGAGGCGACCATCACGCGTATCTGGGAGATGCGCTTGTTGGAGCTGCAGAGGAACCCGAGCAGCGCGTCCGACGGATCCTGCCTGAGTATGCGCAGGCCGGGATGGGCCGACATCGCGGCACGCAGGACGGCGTCCGACCGCCAAGGCAGGGCTTCGGCGAGGCGGGCCTGCTCGCCGGCGACATCGAGATAAATCAGCAAGGCGGACTCGGCCGCGGAATCTCCGCTCAGCCCGCTCCATTCCACCTTTTCACCCGCCGACCTGACCCGGGCGACATGACGGCCGAAGACTCCGGTCCACTCGCCGGGACTCTGCTGACTCCACCGGAAAGCCTGACCGCCGTCCATCTGCTCGGCCAACGCCCCGGACGACAGTCCGCAGGCCAGGTCCAGCCGGCGCCAAGGAGTCCAACCGGCGGGCGGCATCCGTCAGCGTCCGTCGTCGGGCGTGCCCCAGAGGAAGCTGTGCCTCGCCGCCAGCGTCTTGCCCGATGCGTCGACCAGCGAGAGCCTCCACGCCACCGGCCGCCAGCCATCAGGCCCGGCATGCGCGCCGGTGAGTCCCACCGCATACTCGCCGAAGGGCGGCGTGGTGCGGCGGACGAGGGGGAACACGTGCCTTTCGGACGGAGCGCCCTCCTTGCGGACCACCTGGAGCACCAGGGCGGACCCGGGCGGCGGTTCGATGTCCAGCCGTACGAAATAGTAATGTCCGGCCCGGGCGGCGGGATCCGAACGCAGGGAGACGTGCACGCCGTCCTCTTCAGGCCTGCCGAAAGTGTCGCCGATGCGGGCGGCGTCGGCGGCGGTCCGCCGCTTCTCCGTCAGCAGCACGATGCCGGGAGACTCGATGCCGAGCTCGGGCTGACGGTCGCAACCCGAGCACAGCAGCGCCAGCAGGGCGGCCGTCGGCAGGAAGCGTCCGCCCGGACGGCTCACTTCTTGGCCTTCTTCTTGCCGGCGGCGGCGCGGGCGGCCTTGATGCGATCCTTGCGGCGTTCGAGGTAGGCGCGACGGCGGCGGCGCTTGATGACCTTGTTGTACTGTTGTCCCATGGGGCAATCCTCCCCCGCGGGACACGTGGGTCAAGGCGAAGGTTGGGGGTCGTCCCTCCTGGCTGCCTGGGCAGGGATCGAACCTGCGACCAAGTGATTAACAGTCCCTTTTTATGGCATAAAAGCCCAATGATTTATGGGTCTGGACAGGTCTTGGACATGTCTCGCGGATTGACGGGGGGGCGGGAGCTGGGACTGACTCCCCCTGCAGACGGTCGCGTAGGCGTCTAGCGCCTGCGAAGAGTCCAAGCGCTGAAAGAGCCCATCCTTCGGTCACATCAAAAGCATACGGTAGACCCTGGAGCAGTTCCGCGCCACTCAGGGAAGAAAAGCGCCCATCTCTACCATGAAGGCGGCCAAGGCGATCGCATTCCGCCCGAAGGATAAGCGCCGCAAGGCGCATTAAGGCTTAGCGGTTATAGAACAGGCCCTCGAATCCGCTTCTGTAGATACTGAGTTCGGCAACCAATGCCTTATGAAAGTTATTTGATTCGCAATCCCCAGAAACCAATCCGCAAGGGGCATCAGCCGTCATATTTCTTTTCCTATCATTTGTTCGGTAACGCACTCCAGCAGCTAAACGCCGGATTCGGGAAGAATCTTCTAGACGAAAAATGTAGTAAGTCTTGTTCGCTAGCTTTTTGCAGGGGAAGTCAGACTCGAAGGCAAGCTCAGCGCCCCGCGTGTAGCGAGCGCCTGTGAAACATACGGGCGAAAGCAAAATGGCCGATACAACGTAAGCTAACTTGGTTGAAGTTTTCATCCACTTGAGTTCGTGCAACAACGTTCTCATACTGAAGTTAGTGTTTAATAAAGTTAATGTCGCGATTCAAAAATACTGACTAAGGATGTTAATCTCAATTGCCAGGAGACTTTGTTTTTCTAAAGATAAGCAATCCGAGGTGCTGTCTCGACCCAGCGAAGGAAATCGCGTTCCCCTAGAAGGGCAAGCGCCTCAGGGTGCGCCGCCAGGAAGATACTACTTAGTAGATCCATCTTTTTTGTGCTCCGAAGGCGTTCGACTAAGGTCGTAGGGCTCGTCGTCTAAATTAATAACTTCACCGATATTGACATGCTCAAGAGGCTTAGGGTTTGAGCTATGCCACACTACAGACGGACGCTCTTTTTCAGTCTCTTTGGCAAGGAAAACGAGCGCATCGAGCAGAAGTCGCTGGGCTTCCACCCTCTCTTTGAGTTGGTTTGTGTATAGAGTGATGCCGTAATCGCTCCCGCTTGATAGTGTAACTTGTTTTTCGCTCGTTCTTTTAAGATTGTGAATCAGTACGATCAGTTCGTCTCGGACATTGACGGGCTGAATCTTTGGCTTCGAGGGCTCGGCATCCTGAGCGCAAAGTCCCAAGGCGAGGAAAACGGAGGACAGCATGAAAGGAGGTCTCATAATCTTAGAGGAATAAACGGGCGATTTTTGTTTTTCGTGTGAACATAAAAGAATATTTATTACTATGAGAAACTCCCTTCGATCCAAAAATGACAAGGCACGCGAGGCTTAGTCGCGTCCAACCCCGAGCCGAACAAGGTTGATCGCGTTTCGCCCAAAGTACATGAGGTACGGCGCAGGACGCGCCATTAGACCCCCTGGCTTGCCCCAGGACGGCTTAGAGCCGTAGATCCGAGGAGTTTGCCCAATAGTGACAATTTAGCCCTACGATTTCTAAAAAACCTCTGGGGTGTCGTGCCACGCAGCAAACACCCCCATCTAAAAGATTCCTTAACTTAGCTAGGACGGGGAGCCCATACAAAGCGTCGTCTTCATAAGCCGGCGACCTGCTTAACGCAGCAGGAAGTAGATGCCGGCCAATACACCGACGAGCAAGAGGAGGAGAAACGCTGCACAGCATCCGCCCGCAGTGCCATCTTTTCCGGTTCCACCCGGAGCCTGTAGCATGGGCTGCGGAATTTCCCTTTCATCCTCCTCCAGCGTATCGCGATGTGGAGGTGGCTCCTGGGGCGGCTTTTTCTCGACTGGCGCTTCCAGCCCTGCGCCTGAACTGGAATCCAGCTTCTGCATGCGACCAAAGCGTGTCCGATCAGATCTAAAATCTTTTTTGCGCATGATGTTCAACGCGCCACGACGTAGAAAGCGTCCTAAAGGAAAAGCTTTTTTCTTTGGCAGCACGTCTCCCCAAGATCCCAAACAAGGCGGCGGTAAAATCTCTACTCAAAAAACTCGATGCGCAATCGGAGTCCTGGGATGACGACCAGCCAGATTTACTGCTTTGTGAGTTATTGAAATTTCAGACGTCCCCCTGACATCAGGCATACTGCCTACGCCAACCCCGCAACTTGAACGGGGGTAAGGCCAGGTCTTGGACAAGCTTGGGGTAGATTTGCCTATATTCAGAAACGAACCTCCGTCAGGCGACTGAACGGCCGAAAACTAATCTGACCCTTTGTTTATCAAGGTATTATCGTCTTTCGGTTGGCTTTCCTCCTGGCTGCCTGGGCAGGGATCGAACCTGCGACCAAGTGATTAACAGTCACCTGCTCTACCGCTGAGCTACCAGGCAATGCGGAGGAAGGTGAATAAAGGCAAGGGTCGGGCGCGCCTGTCAAACCACAAAACCGCGCCCGCGGGCGATACCTCTGGACACCCACCATCACGGGGTTTTCCTCACACTTCGCCCTTCTCTTCATGCGCTGGACCCGACTTCCCGAGACACCGAACGCGCCCGGCACCGGCGGTCCGTTCGTGGGCGCCGCAGGGGAGGTCCTGCTGTGCGCGGGAGGCTCGAACTATCCCGACAAGCCGGGATGGGAGGGCGGCCTCAGGAAATGGCATGACGAGGTCTGGGCCCTGGCGACGCCGCGCTCGAGGAAGTGGACGTGCGTGGGCCGGCTCCCTCGTCCGATGGGCTACGGCGTCGCGGTCACCGTGCGGCAGGGCGTGCTGATCGTCGGCGGCGCCGACTCGCACCGCCACCACCCTGACTGCTACGTGCTTTCGATGGAGGACGAGGAACTGAAAGTGCGCCCCTTCCCGTTCCTTCCCCGTCCGCTCGCCTACGCCGCCGGCGCGCTTGTCGGCAGCAAGGTCATCGTGGCGGGCGGGACCGAAAGGCCGGACGCCGCCGGCGCCTCGTCCGCGGCCTACGCGCTCGACCTCGCGAACCTCAACGCGGGCTGGAAGGAGCTTCCGCTCTGCACGGGCGGCGGACGGATGCTCGCGCAGGCGGCGGGCACCAAGGACACCTTCTATCTTTTCGGAGGCATCTCCCTCTCGCCCGGAGCCAAGGGCACGGAACGTCAGCACCTGTCCGACTGCCACGCCTTCACCCTCGGCAAGGAATGGCGGCGCCTGGCGCCGATGCCGAGGCCCTGCGCCGGAGCGCCGTCCCCCTGCCCGGTGCTGGGAGACAAGGTGCTGCTGATCGGCGGAGACGACGGCGGGCTTGCCGGCAAGGTCGAAGCCGCCAAGCACCCCGGCTACCGCAAAGGGATGCTGGCCTACTCACGGATGGCGGACGCCTGGAGCGAGGAGGGCGACGGTTCCTGCGGACTGCTCTCGACGGGATGCGCCCCGTGGGGCGGAGGCTTCGCGGTGACCAACGGAGAGGCGCGTCCGTTCGTGAGATCCCCCGAGGGCTGGCTGCTCAGGGAGGAGTGAGGTTGGTGGTTGGCTCAGAGGTCGCAGGCGTCTAACAAGAGGACGCCCCGATGCCCCGTATCCGCGCATGGCCGCGTCCGCTGCTCGCCGTCCTGTTCGTGCTGGCCGGGACGGCGCGTCCGCAGGCGGAGAACCTGCCGGACCTCCCCGATCCGCACGGCCGGGGAGGCATGGCCGCGGTGACGGTCCTGGACGGCGACGGCGAAGAGGCCGTGCTGGCCGCGGGCGGGTGCAACTTCCCGGACGGCCCGCCTTGGGACGGGGGCGTCAAACGCTACTATCGCGACGTGCTGCTGCTCAGCCGGAAAGACGGCGCATGGACCTGGAAGAAGGTCGGCGAGCTTCCCCGGGCCGTGGCCTACGCCGCCTTCACGGCCTCGCCTGACCGCAAGTCGATGGTGATCGCGGGCGGATGTGACGAGAAGGAGCACCATGCCTCGACCTTGCTGATCGGGACCGACGGCAAGGTGCGTCAGCTGGCGTCCCTGCCCGGCCCGCGCGCCTACGCCGGCCACCTCACCGAAGGCGGCTCGCTCATCGTGGCCGGAGGCACGGGGCATCCCGACGCCACCGAGACGTCCCTGCCCTGCGTCGAGCTCGACCTGACCTCGGGCGAAGCCGGTTGGAAAATCCGTCACGACCTCGGGACGTGGGGCATGCTCCCCTTCGCGGGGCGGTCCGACTCAGGAATTCTGATCGGCTCGGGCTGCCTCTTAAAACCGCAGGACGGGAAGCCCTTCAGGGTCTACGGATCCGCCTTGCTGCTCATGGACGGCAGTAAGCGCTCCGTTTCCGAACTGCGACGACCCGTCGTGGCCGCGGCGGGCCCCGGAGTGCCCGTCGGCCGCCGCCTGATCTTCGTCGGCGGCGACGACGGAAGCCACTATCCCAAGCCGCCCAAGGACCATCCCGGTCTTTCTCGGGACATCTTCGCCTTCGACGGCCTCAGCCTTAGCGTCATCGGACGCTGGCCGGAACCTCTGGTCACCGCGCCGTTGCTGCGCCTCGGCGATTCCCTCGTGACCGTCGGGGGTGAAGACCGGCCCGGCCATCGGACCGCCAAGGTGAGCCGCTGGACGATACCTGAAGCATGGCGATGAGCGCTTCAGCCGGCAGGACCGCATGGCTCGCGGTGGCGCTCCTCATTCCGGTGGCGCTCCTCAACTACCTCGACCGCCAGCTCATCGCCACGATGCAGAAGTCGATCATGGCGGGTGTGTCGGGCTTCGACGGCCCGGACCGCATGGAGAAGTGGGGGCACATGCTCGCGTGGTTCAAATGGACCTACGCCCTCGCCAGTCCGCTCGCGGGACTGGTCGCCGACCGCGTCAGCCGGCGCTGGGTGATCTGCGCCAGCCTCTTCATCTGGTCGGCCGACACCTGGGCCACTTCGCTGGTGACGACCTACGACCAACTTGTCGTGACCAGGGCGGTCATGGGCCTGAGCGAGGCCTTCTACATCCCGGCCGCGCTGGCCCTCATCGCCGACCACCACGCGGGCGGCACGCGCTCCCGGGCGGTCGGGCTGCACCAGGTGGGCATCTATGCCGGCGTCATGCTGGGAAGCCTGGGCGGATTCGCGGCCGACGATCCGGACATCGGATGGGCCGGTTCGTTCGCCTTCCTGGGAGGCCTC
>CAIOPO010000100.1 GCA_903860195.1 uncultured Opitutia bacterium
CCGATTGAGCGCGGCTTCGCCCATTATTTCGGTTTCCGGAAGATGGATTCGCATTCCGAGGACCAGTGGGACCCGTCCCTCTACGCCCGGCTGCCTGAAGGCGTTAAGCCCGAGCTGCCCGCCGAGGCCGGCCGGTTCTACGCCACCGACGTCTTCACCGACTATGCGCTGGAGTTCATGCGGCAGGCCCGGACGAAGGGCGCGCCGTGGTTCGTTTACCTCGCGCATTCCTCGCCGCATTTCCCGATCCAGGCGCCCAAGGAGTCGGTCGAGCGCCATCTGGCGACCTACCGTCGCGGCTGGGACGTCCTCCGCGAGGAAAGGTTCGCCCGGATGAAGCGTCTCGGCCTGCTGCCGCCGGACATGGCTTTGCCGCCCCGCTCCGAGGTGCCTGTCGACCGCGATGACATCGCGAACGGATTTTCCGGCCGGGCCAACCCCGCCTGGGAGTCGTTGCCGGCGGAGCGGAGGGAGGACCTCGCCCGCCGCATGGCCGTCTTCGCCGCCATGGTCGAGCACGTCGACCGCGGCGTCGGCCGGATCCTGTCCGACCTGGAGCGCGCCGGCGAACTTGAGCGCACGATCATCGTCTTCACCAGCGACAACGGCGCCTGCTACGAGTGGGGTCCTTTCGGATTCGACGGCGTCTCGCGCCGCGGACGCAACGACCTGCACCGGGGTGAGGAGCTCGCGCGCATGGGGCAGGCGGGCACGCACAGTTCCTACGGCTCGGGCTGGGCGATGCTCGGCAACACGCCCCTCGCGATGTACAAGCACTTCTGCCACGAGGGCGGCGTGAGCGTCCCGCTCGTCGTCAGCTGGCCCGCGGGCTTCGCCGCCCGTGAAGGATGGGTGCGCTCTCCCGCGCACGTGATGGACCTGCTCCCCACGTTGGCGGAGGCCTGCGGCGCGCCGCTCCTCCGGGAGCGCGCCGGCGTCAAAGTGCCGCCGCCTTCGGGCGTCTCGCTCCTGCCGGCGATGAAGGGACGGGAGCTGCCGCCGCGTCCCATCCCGACCGCCCACCAGGGCGCCCGGGGCCTGCGGCTCGGAGACTGGAAGGCCGTCTGGGGCAAGCGGCAGAACGACCCCGTGCGCTGGGAGCTCTACGACCTCTCCAAGGATCCCGGCGAAACCGTCGACCTCGCCGACCGGCATCCGGCTAAGCTCAGGGAGCTGACGGACGCCTGGGACGACTGGGCCGGCCGCGTGGGCGTCGACGTCAAAGCCCGTTAAGTCCCCGGCACCAGCCCCAGCCCTGGCCCCGATCTACTTGGCCCAGCCGGCGAGCACCGCGCCGCGGTAGAAGAGGTAGCCGAGCGTCAGAGTGATCGGAATCGTCAGCACCCAGGCCCAGACGATCCTTCCGACCAGGCCCCATTTCACCGCGTCGAAACGCTTGGTCGCGCCCACGCCGAGGATCGAGGTGGAGATGACGTGGGTCGTGGAGAGCGGGATGCCCATCTCCGAAGCGCCGTGGATCGTGATGGCCGCGGCCGTCTCCGCCGCGAAGCCGTGCACCGGCTGCAGCTTCACCATCTTGTGGCCCATCGTGCGGATGATCTTCCAGCCGCCGGCGGCCGTGCCCAGCGCCATCGTGATCGCGCAAATGACGATCACCCAGTAGGGCGCGTGGTCGACCACGCCCTTGGCGTTGAGTTCGGGCTTCATGAAGCCCGCCCATTCGGGGTGGCCCTCGAAGGCGCCCGACGTCGTCCCGACGATCAGCGCGAAGGTGATGATGCCCACCGTCTTCTGCGCGTCATTGGAGCCGTGGGAGAAGCCCATCATGCCGGCGGAGACCAGCTGCAGCCGTCCGAAGCGGCGCTGGACCACGCTCGGCCGGGCCATCAGACGCACGATGAGGGCCGTCAGCAGCGCCATGAAGACCACCCCCAGCGCGAAGCCGACGAACGGCGAGATGAACATCGGCTTGATGAGCTTGGGCCAGAGTCCGGCGGTCTTGCCGCCTTCCGAGGCGGACCAGAGCAGCCTGCCCCATTCGAGGTGCGTCTGCCCGAGCACGCCGCCGCAGAGTCCGCCGATCAGCGCGTGGGAGGAGCTGGACGGGATGCCGAACCACCAGGTGACGAGGTTCCAGACGATCCCGCCGAGGAGTCCGCAGGCGATGGCCAGCTGCTGGACCTGGAAGCCGCCCGAGACGTCGATGTAGCCGGAGTAGATGGTCTTGGCGACCGCGGTGCCCCAGAAGGCCCCGACGAGGTTGGTCAGCGCCGCGAGGAGGATCGCCTGCCGCGGGGTGAGCACCCGCGTGGAGACCACCGTGGCGATGGCGTTGGCGGCGTCGTGGAAGCCGTTGATGTATTCGAACACCAGGGCGACCACGATGACCGCCAGCATCAGGACGAAGGGGTCCATGGGTCCGCTTCGTCGTGATCAGGCGTACTTGAGGGCGATCTGGAACACGACCTTGCCCGCGTCGCGGCAGTGGTCGATGGCGCGCTCCAGCAGCTCGTAGATGTCCTTGAGCACCACGACCTCCTTGGCGTCCACGTTGCCTTGGTAGAGGTCGCGCAGCAGCCCGACCATCAGCCGGTCCGCGTCGCCCTCGATGGTCTGGAGCGTCTCGTAATGGTCCTGGATCTCCTCGACGTTGGAGAGCTTGCGGAGCTTGCGGACGAGGGCGGCCGTGACTTCGGTGGCCTGCTCGAGCATGCGCACCTGCTTGTCCACGATGTCGGTGGAGAACTGCGAAGGGCAGATCGCCAGGCGTTCACCGACCTTCTCGCAGGTCTTGGGGATCTTGTAGAGCGCGTTGGCGAGGGCCTCGATGTCCTCGCGTTCCAGCGGGGTCACGAAGGTCCGGCAGAGCTCCTGGGTGATGCTGAGGCCGATGCGCTTGTCGTTGCGTCGCGCGACGACCAGTTCGGTGAAGCTGCGGTCGAAGTCCGGCTTGCCGAGCTGCGAGCAGAGGCGCGAAACCGCCTTGGCGCTCTTGGCCGCCTCGTCGGCGCTGGCCTCCAGCAGCTCGTAGAACTTCTCATCTTTGCCCAGGGCCTTTTTCAGGAAGTCTTTCATGGTATGGGGTGCGATTGGCGGATGTTTTGAACGGCGTGTCGGAAGGGGGGCGCAATACCGCATCGTAACACCCCCGTAACAAACGACACATCATAAGGTTACGATTGTTACAATCGTGTTACCCGACCGGGCCTCGTTTAACCCTACTGCTCCCGTCCTGACACGGAAAGGAAGCGGGTGGCGGGGATAATCTTTTTCCATGGTGAACACAGAACGGCCGGTCCCTCCTCACAAGGTCCTGTTCCGCACCCTGGTGCTGTCGGACCTCCACCTCGGCACGAAAGACTCGCAGGCGCGTGAGCTCCTCGAGGTGCTCCGCGGCGTGCGCTGCGAGAAGCTGATCCTCAACGGCGACATCATCGACCTCTGGTCGTTGCGCCGGAAGAACCATTGGAACCCGGCCCATACGGCCGTCGTCCGCCGCATCATGAAGATGGCGGAGAAGGACGGCACCAAGGTGGTGTACCTCCGCGGCAATCACGACGACTTCCTCCGGCGTCTCATCCCCATCGCCCTCGACCGCATCGAGCTGGCCGAAGAGCACGTGCACGTGGGCGCGGACGGCCGCCGCTACCTGTGCATCCACGGGGACGCGTTCGACGCGGTGACCGCCAAGATGCGCTGGCTGGCGGTCCTCGGCGACGTCAGCTACCAGCTCCTGCTGGACATCAACCGCTTCTACAACCGCTGGCGCGCCTGGCGGGGCAAGGAGTACTTCTCGCTGTCCCAGGCCATCAAGGGGCGGGTCAAGGAGGCCGTCAGCTTCATCTCCCGCTTCGAGGAGCACATCCAGACCCTGGCGGCGCGGCGCGGCTGCGAGGGCGTGATGTGCGGCCACATCCACAAGGCGGAGGACCGCATGATCGGCGGAGTCCGCTACCTGAACTCCGGCGACTGGGTCGAGTCCCTCACCGCGGTGGTGGAGGAGACGGATGGCCGCCTCCGCGTCGTCGGACGTGACGAGCTGCGCGCGCGCATCGCCGAGCGGCGGGCGCTGGCCGCGGCCGCCGAAGCCGCCCCGGTCCGCGCCGCGGAGACGGCGCCGGCCCGATGAGCCGGGTCCCGGTGCTCTCCGCCGGCTTCGGCGAAGGGCACAACGCCGCCGCGCGCGCCGTGGCCGAAGCCCTGGGCGCGCATCCCGCGGGGTCGGTCGTCGCCGAAGTGCACGACCTGTTCATCGAGGCCTACGGACCCGACCGCGCGCGGCGGCAGCGCGACGGCTACATCCGGGTCGCCAACCGTTTCCCCCGGCTGTGGGGATGCCTCTACGCCGGCCTCGACCGGATGCCGCTCGTGCGCGCCTCGCTGCCCTTCGTCCGGCCGGTGGAGCGCCGGCTCAACGCGCTGCTGGACGAGGCCTCGCCCCGGGTCGTGGTCTCGGCCTATCCGCTTTACAATTACATGATGGCCCGCCGGTGGCGCGTCGACGACCCCGCCCGGCCGAGGCTGATCACGGTCGTGACGGACTCGATCTCGGTGAACCGTGCCTGGCATCGCGCCCATTCGGACTGGTACGTCACCCCGAACCGCGCCACCGCCGACGTGATGGTGCGCCAAGGCGTGCCCGCGGAAAAAGTGCTTCCGTACGGTTTCCCGGTGCCCGCGCGTCTCGCCGGGCGTTCGACCGCCACGCCGGGCGGCCGCCCGCGGGTCCTTCTCATGCTCAATCCCGGACGGCGTGACGCCGTCGCGATGGCCGCCGCCCTCGCCTCGCTCGACATCGCCCTCACGGTCACGGTCGGCCGTGACGCCGGCTTCAAGGAGGCGGTGGAGCGCGCGGTCGGCGGCCGGGCCGAGGTGCTCGGCTGGACCGACCGCATTCCGGAACTGATGCTCTCGAGCCACCTGGTGGTGAGCAAGGCCGGCGGGGCGACGACGCACGAATGCGTGGCGGCCGGCGTGCCGATGGTCATCACGCAGGTCATCCCCGGCCAGGAGGCGGGCAACGCGCGGCTGATCACCGCCCACGGTGCCGGCGCGCTAGGCCTCGACCCCGTCCGGGCGCGTGACGCGGTGGCGGCGGCCTTCGCGGACGACTGGCGCGTCTGGCGCGGCTGGAAGTCGGCGGTGGAGCGGCTGGGCGACGCGGGCGGGGCGGCCCGGGTGGCCGACCTGGTCGTCAGGGAGCTGGTCGCGGCGGGCGTCGGCGCCTAAGGCGCGTCCGCCGGTTCCTCGCCGGCGCCGCGCGTGCGCGAATCGAGGAAACGCCGGAGCCTGCCCGCCGTCGCGGTCCCGAATCCGGGCACCGCGGCGATCTCCGCCTCGCCCGCCTTGCGCAGCGCCTGGATGCTGCCGAAGGCCGCGAGCAGCGCCTTCCGACGGGCGGGCCCCAGGCCCGGCATCTCGTCGAGCACCGACTCGCGCAGCCTGCGGCTGCGCAGTTCGGCGTTGAAGTCGTTGGCGAAGCGGTGTGCCTCGTCACGCAGGCGCATGAGCAGCGCGAGGCCGGCGTCGTGCCGCGGCAGCCTGAGTTCCCGTCCGTCGGGGAAGACGACCGTCTCCTCGCGCTTGGCGAGGCCGATGAGCGGCGGCGGCGGCAGTCCCTGGTCCTTGAACGCGTCGAGCGCGGCGCCCACCTGTCCGAGGCCTCCGTCGATCACCACCAGGTCCGGGAACGCGCGCCCCTCGCGGCTGAGGCGCAGGTAGCGGCGTCCCACCACCTCGCGCATCGCCCGGAAGTCGTCGTTGCCCTCGAAGGATTTCACGCGGAAGCGGCGGTAGCCCGACTTGTCGGGCCGGCCTCCGGCGACGCGCACCATCGAGGCGACCGCCAGCGTGCCCGAGATGTGCGAGATGTCGAAGCACTCCATCGTTTCCGGCGGCCGGGCGAGGCCCAGCGCCTCCGCGAGCCGCGCGGATCCCGCCGACTCATCGCGACGGGGCAGGGGGTTCTCCCGCAGGAAGCGGCGCGACTTCTCCGTCGTCCGTCGCAGCGCCTCGAGCAGGTCGCGCATGTCCGCGGCCTTCTCGTAGTCCTTCGCCGCGGCCGCCGCGCGCATCTCCCTTTCGACCTCCTCCGCCCATTCGGCCGCCTTGCCGTCGAGGAAGGCGCAGGCCTCCTCCACGCGGCGGCGGTAATCCTGCTCCGTCACCTCGTTCTCGTGACGTTGGATCTGGGCCCTTGCGCCGGAATAGAGGCGCCAACGTCCGTCCGGCATCCGTTCCGGCGCCGCGTCACCCAGCAGGACGCCGAACTTGGAGCGCATCTCGTTGAGCGCCCGCCGGACGGCCCGCTGGTGGGGGAAGGGGCCGTAGTGACGCGCCGTCTCCGAGGTGCGTTGCCGGACGATGCGGAACCGGGGGATGGGGTCCTGCAGGTCCACCCTGATCTGCGGGAACTGCTTGTCGTCCCGGAAGAGGATGTTCCAGCGGGGCCGCCAGCGCTTGATCAGCCGTCCCTCGAGGAGCAGGGATTCGGTCTCCGAGCGCACTTCGTGCCACTCCAGGTCCCGGACGGTGTCCATCATGGCCGCCACCTTGGGGGTGAGCCTCGTCCGGGGGGCGAAATAGCTGGCCAGCCTCCGTTTCAGGTCCTTCGCCTTGCCCACGTAGACCACCAGTCCGGCCGCGTCCCGCATCAGGTAGACCCCGGGAGCCCGGGGCGCCCTCCGCGCCCTCGCCTTGGGCGAAAGTTCTTCCCGGCCGGTTTGCATTTTGGAGGTCTTCCCCAAACGTGCGGGGGTCAGCCAGTCCCGCAAATGGATTCCTGCCGTTCCGACCGCCCCCGCGAAGTCCTCGTCATCAACGTGGGGGACGAGCTGCTGGACGGCCTGCGCGGCAACACCCATCTGGTCTGGCTCGGCGAGCAGCTCGCCCGGCGCGGCCTGCCCGTGACCCGCGCGGTGACGGTGCGAGACGATTCGGACGCCATCGCCCGGGAGGTCGGTTCCGCCTGGGGCGCTTACGACGTCATCGTCACCACCGGCGGCATCGGTCCGACTTCCGACGACCGCACCCGCGAGGCCGTGTCCGCCGCCCTGGGAGTGGGGCTCGCCCACGCTCCGGCCGCCGAGGCGGCCTTGCGCGACCGTTTCACCCGCATCGGCCGCAAGGTCTCCGACGCCGATCTCCGTCAGTGCCGCGTGCCCGAGGGCGGCTGCGAGCTGCCCAATCCCCGGGGCACCGCTCCCGGCGTCTGGTTCAGCCGTGAGGGACGCGCGCTCGTCATGCTGCCCGGACCCGGTCTTGAGCTCCGTCCGATGTTCGACGAGGAGGTGGTGCCGCGCCTGCGCGACCTCGGCTGCGCCTGCCGGGGCGAGGCCTACGTGCAGGTTCGCACCTACGGCATCGGCGCCGCTCCGCTCGAACGGCTCATCCGTCCGCTCGTCCCCGCCAGCCTGACCCTGACCTTCGGCACCCACACCGGCATCGTGGACGCGCGCATCTCCTCGGGCCGCAGCGGCGCCTCCGCCGACGACCTCTGCGATGTCGCCCGTCGCGTGCGGGACGCCGTCGGCGAGGACTTCATCTGCACCGGTCACGCCTGCCTCGCCTCCATCGTCATCGAGCAGCTGCGTTCGCTCGAGAAGAGCGTCGCCCTGGCGGAGTCGTGCACCGGCGGCCTGCTGGCCGACGCCTTCGCCAGCGTGCCCGGCGCCTCGCGTGTCTTCGCCGGCTCCGCCGTCTGCTATTCCAACGACGCCAAGATGAACCTGCTCGGCGTGCCCGAGGCGCTCATCGCCCAGCATGGAGCCGTGTCCGCGGAGGCCGCCGCCGCGATGGCTTCCGGCGCCGCGGACAAGTTCGGCTCGGATTACGCGCTTTCCGTGACCGGATTCGCGGGCCCTGAGGGCGGCACTGACGCCGATCCGGTCGGGACCGTCTACCTCGGCTACTCTTCGCCCACGGGCGTCTGGTCCATGCGGCTCTCGGTCGTCGGCGACCGGGCCCAGGTGCGACGCCGGGCGGTGAACACCGCGCTCGACTGGATGCGGCGCAAGCTCAACCGGTACCGGGTCGAGGATCTCATCCACGGAGCCTGAAGCCGGCCGGAGTCCGCCGGGGGGCGCCCCGTCCCTTCCGCCGCACGCGGCTCGGCTCGTTCGCACTAAGGATTGCCACCGGGGGTCCGCGGGGAAGATTAGCCCTGTGCCGGCCTATCTAGCCATCGTCGCGGGGAAGGACGAGTTTCTCGTCGACCGGGACGCCCGCGCGTTCTTCGAAGCCGCCAAGAAGAAGGCGGGGCAGGGGGCCGACGCCGAGATCGTCGACGGCGCGCTGATCCGCGTGGAGGACGCCCGCGGGATCGAGACGCGCTTCATCGAGTCCCTCCGTACGATGTCGATGTTCGGCGGGGCGCGCGTGCTCTGGCTGCGGAACCTCAACTGGGTGACCGACTCCCAGCAGGGGAAGTCCGAGGAGGTGAAGGAGCGTCTCACGGCGATGATTGCGGCCGTGCCGTCCGCGCCGGACGACGTCCATCTGGTCATCTCCGCGACTCCTTACGACGGACGACGCAAGGACCTCGTCGCGCTCAAGGACGCCGCCGATGAGTTCGTCGTGCATTCGGCGGGGAAGGGCGCGCCGTTCGGGCCCGACCCCGCGGCGGAGCAGCAGGCCGAGATGGCGGCGGCCCATCTGAAGTCGCACGGCGTGAAGTTCGAACGCGGCGTTCCCGAGGCCATCGTCGGCCGCGTCGGGCAGTCCACGCGGCTCGTCCTCGGCGAATGCGACAAGCTGGTCACCTACGCCGGCAAGGGCGGTTCCCTCAGGGAATCCGACGTGCACCTCCTGGTGCCCGTCTTCGGCGACGGCGATTTCTTCGAGCCCATCGAGGCCTTCGCCGCGCGTGACCTGCCTTGGGCGCTCGCGGCGCTCGACCGTTACTTCTTCAACGAATCTTCCGCGCGTCCGCTGCTCACGGCCCTCCAGAACCGGATCCGCCTGCTCATCCAGATCCGCGCCCTCGCCGATTCGGGCGACGTGCGCCTGACCGAGTCCGGCCTCCCCAAGGGCGCCTTCGAGACCGCCTCCGCCCGTCACGGCCCGACCTTCGGTTCGGCGGCCAAGTCCAGCGCCAACGTCTTCTCCCAGAATCCCTGGTATGTCTCGACCAAGGTCGCGCCCGCCGCGGCCCGGTACACCCTCGCTGAACTCGTCGACGTCCAGCTGGCCTGCGGAGAATGCTTCGACGCCTCCAACCGGGGGGGCGATGACGAGCAGGCCCTGCGCGCCCTCTTCCTGCGTGCGCTTGCCGTGCGTCGCCAACCCTGATAGAAACATCCCCTCAGTTCCAAGATGTCCCAAGACCACGTCCCCAACGTCCTCGCCGACCGTTACGCCTCTCCGGCGATGAAGGCGGTGTGGTCCACCCGCGGGCGCGTGGTGCTCGAGCGGGAGTATTGGATCGCCGTGATGAAGGCCCAGCGGGACCTCGGCCTGGACGTGCCCGCCGAGGCCCTGGCCTCCTATGAGCGCGTCAAGGACCAGGTCGACTTCGAGTCCATCCGTCGTCGCGAGGAGGAGACCCGCCACGACGTCAAGGCGCGCATCGACGAGTTCTGCGCCCTCGCCGGCCATCAGCACGTGCACAAGGGGCTGACCAGCCGCGACCTCACCGAGTCCGTCGAGCAGCTGCAGGTCTTCCGCTCCCTCCGGATCGTCCGCGCCAAGTCCGTCGCCGCGCTCGCCGCCCTCGCCCGCCGGGCCCGGACCGACCGCGACGTCCTCATCGCCGCGCGCACGCACAATGTCGCGGCCCAGCCGACCACCGTCGGCAAGCGCTGGGCCATGTTCGGCGAGGAATGCCTGCGCGGGGCGGCCCAGCTGGACGCCGCCCTCTCCGCCTTCGCCGCCCGCGGACTCAAGGGCGCCGTCGGCACCCAGCTCGACCAGCTGACGCTCTTCGGCGGTGACGCCGCCAAGGTCGCGCGTCTCGAGGAGCGCGTGCTCGCGCACCTCGGCATCCCGCGTTCCCTCGGGGCCGTCGGCCAGGTCTACCCGCGCTCGATGGACCTCGAGGTCGTGTCCGCCCTGCTTTCCGCCGCCTCCGGGCCCTCGTCCTTCGCCCGCACCCTGCGGCTCATGGCGGGCCATGAGCTGGCCAGCGAGGGCTTCCTGCCCGGCCAGGTCGGATCTTCCGCGATGCCGCACAAGATGAACGCCCGCACCTGCGAGCGCATCAACGGCTTCCACGTCATCCTGCGCGGCCATCTCGCCATGGCGGCCTCCCTCGCCGGCGACCAGTGGAACGAGGGCGACGTCTCCTGTTCGGTCGTCCGACGCGTCCTGCTTCCGGACGCCTTCATGGCCCTGGACGGACTCTTCGAGGCGTTCCTCACCGTGCTCGCGCAGATGGAGGTCAACCGTCCCGTCGTGGACCGCGAGTCGGCGCATTACCTGCCGTTCCTGCTGACGACCACCTTCCTGATGGAGGCCGTCAAGGCCGGAGCCGGTCGTGAGGCCGCGCACGAGGCGATCAAGGAGCACGCCGTGGCCGTGGCCCGCGACCTGCGCTCCGGCCGCAGCGAGCGCAACGACCTGGTCGAGCGTCTGGCCGCCGACCGCCGCGTGGGCCTCACGCTGGAGACGCTGCGTTCCGCCGTCGCCCGCGCCGGAGAGCTCACCGGCGCGGCGGGCGACCAGGTGGACGCTTTCGCACGGCAGGCCGCCGAGTGGACCGCCCGGGTTCCGGAATCGTCGGAAGTGCGTCCCGGCCGCATTTTGTAAGGGTTCGCGCGACCTCGCGGGGGGGCGGGGTTTTCCGTGTTGCCAAGGGGCAGGGGCGTTCCCACAACCCACCTTTCAAACGTTCCCTCCCATGTCCTCACTCATCGGCAACCTTCTCGTCGCGCAGAGCGGCGGCCCCACCCCGGTCATCAACGCCAGCCTTGCCGGAGTCATCTCCGAGGCCCTGAAGCATGAGGACGAGATTCCCGAGATCTACGGCGGACTCAACGGCATCCAGGGCGTGCTCAACGAGGAGATCGTCGACCTCGCGGCCCAGTCCCAGCAGACCCTCCGCGCCCTCCGTCACACCCCCGGCGCCGCCCTCGGCACCTGCCGCTACAAGGTCAAGAAGCAGGAGGACTTCGACCGCATCCTGGAGGTCTTCGCGGCCCACAACATCCGCTACTTCCACTACATCGGAGGCAACGACTCCCAGGACACCGCCGCCAAGATCGACGCGCTCGCCAAGGAGCGCGGCTATGAGCTCCGCGTCATCGGCGTGCCCAAGACCATCGACAACGACCTTCCCCTGACCGACCACTGCCCCGGCTTCGGCTCCGTCGCCAAGCACATCGGAGTGACCATCCGCGAGACGGCCCTCGACAACGCCGCCATGGGCCAGAACGACTTCGTCTCGATCCTCGAGGTGATGGGACGCAACGCCGGATGGCTGGCCGCCTCCTCGGTGCTGGCCCACCGCCGCGACAAGACCGACGACCGCGTGAAGTCCAACACGCACTACAACTGCACGGCGCCGCACATCGTCCTGCTCCCCGAGGTCCCCTTCAATCCCGACGCCTTCATCACCCGCGTCCAGGAAGTGCTCAAGGCCGAGAAGCACTGCTTCGTCGTGGTGTCCGAGGGCGTCCAGGACGCCGCCGGCAACTATCTCGGCGCCGACACCTCCAGCACCGACGCCTTCGGTCACGCCGTGCTCGGCGGAGCCGGCGAATACCTCCGCAACCTGGTCGAGGACCGTTTCAGCGGCGTGAAGGCCCGCGCCTCCAAGCTCGGCATCACCCAGCGCGCCGCTTCCCATAACGCCTCCAAGACCGACGTCGAAGAGGCCGAACTCTGCGGCGCCGCCGCCGTCCGTGCCGCGTTGGCGGGCGAGTCAGGCCAGATGGTCACCATGGTGCGCTCCGGCAAGGAGGCCTATGCCGTCGAGACCCGCCTGGCCCCGCTCACCGAAATCGCCAACGGGGTTAAGGCCTTCCCGCCCGAGTGGATCGGCGAGGACCGCATGTCGGTCAGCCCTGATTTCGTGAAATACGCCCTGCCTCTCATCCAGGGTGAGATGCAACTGCCTTTCGAACAGGGACTTCCGCGCTACGCCCAGATTTCCCTCTTCAAGGTCCAGCGGCGTCTGGAGCCGCATAACCGCGGCTGAAAAAGCGGCTGACTGAGGAAGGCCTCCGGTCCAGGGACTGGAGGCCTTTTTCGTATTGTGAGGGTGCTTTAAGGGGTTGCCTCCGCCCCCTTGGCACTTAAGTTCAAGTGACCCCAATCTGCACATGAGCAGCCTACGCCAACGCGTCTCCCTTATTCTCGGACTCCTGCTCCTGCCGGTCCTGTCCTCCGCCGCCCTTCAGGACGGCAAGGTCCTCGTGGGCAACCTCACCGGCAAGGCCTCCTCCATCGACGCCAAGAAGGTGCGCAAGCCGCTCGTCTCGGGATTCCTCTTCTCCCCTGCCGAGGGCTACCACATCGAGACCGCCGCCGCTTCCACCGCCGAGCTCATCCTCTCCAACGGCTCCACTCTGATCGTCAGCCCCGACTCCCTCATCGAGGTGAAGACCTTCCGCCAGGTCGCTTCGCCCGCCATCGCCGAGGGCTCCTACCAGAAGTTCGAGAAGGAGCCTTCTCCTTCCGTCACGGAAATCGAGGTCAAGCGCGGCAAGGTCGTCGGCGAAGTCCGCAAGCTCAGCCCTCTTTCGTCTTACGTCATCAAGACGCCCGTCGGCATGGCCCGCATCCGCGGCACCGTGTTCACCGTGGGCTTCACGCGCAATGCCAACGGCACCGTCTCGATGAGCATCGCCTGCGCCCGCGGCTCCGTCGAGGGGCTCGTCTATGACGCCAACACCGGACCCATCACCGTCGCTCCGGGCAAGCAGCTCGACGTGACCACCAAGGACCCCGGTGACTCCGCGGCCGCCAACACCGCCGTGGTCGGCTCCACCGGCGGCGGCGGAACCGCTGCCGGCGGCAGCGGATCCTCAGGATCCACCGCGCCCGCGCCTTCCCCGGTCGCCGTCATCGAGCTCGGTGACATGAACTCCGCCCAGCTCTTGGAGCTCGCCTCCGTGCTCCAGGCCTCCGGCGTCCCGGCCAACATCGTCGAGGCCATCCGTGATCAGGCCTCACTGGCTCCCCCTCCGCCTCCTCCCGGCGAGAAGGCTCCCGTGACCGTCATCGAGGACACGCCGCCCAAGCCCTCGCTCGCCTCTAACGTCCTTCCTCCCACTCCCGCCATGAGCACCTCTTCGGGCGGAGGCGGCGGAACTGCCGCCATCGCGGACCGCATCGCCCAGACCCTGCAGCGTCTGGTCGAGCAGGAGGTGGTCGATCCGCCCGTGAATCCGACGCCCACGATGTGACGGCGGCCCAGCCTGCCAGAAGAAGCCCGGAACCCCGGGCTTCTTTTTTGAACGCGTCTTTCTCCTCTCGCCAACCGACCTCGCGCCGACATCTTGGCCGTCGCATGCCGATCGTCGGAAAGTTCATCACCTTCGAGGGCGGAGAGGGCGCCGGCAAGTCCACCCAGATCGGCCTGTTGGCGGACAGACTTTCCGCTTCCGGGAGTTCTGTCCTGAAGCTGCGTGAACCCGGAGGCACCCCTCTGGGTGAGCGCCTGCGCGAGGCTCTGAAGCGGCCCGGCGAGTCCATCGCTCCCGCCGCCGAGGCGCTCCTTTTCGCCGCCTGTCGTGCCCAGCTCGTCGCGGAGGCGGTCGGACCCGCCCTCGCCCGCGGCCAGGTGGTCCTCTGCGACCGCTTCGCCGATTCGACCGTCGCCTACCAGTCGGGCGGCCGCGGCCTTGACCGCACGTTGGTCGACTCGGTCAATCGTCTCGCCTGCGGCGAGCTGCGTCCCCATCTCACCGTGCTCCTGGATCTCGATCCTTCGCGCGGGCTCGGCCGCGCCGCGGAGAGGGACCAGGGCCGTTCCGACCGTTTTGAAGCCCTCGACGCCGAGTTCCACCGTCGGGTCCGCTCCGCCTACCTCTCGCTCGCCCGGGCCGAGCCCGCCCGCTTCCTCGTGCTCGACGCGTCGAGGTCCCCCGCATCCCTCTCCGAGGAAATCTGGAATGAAGTCTCGCGCCGCTGCAGCTGACCCCGCGGAACTTCCCGCGCTGAAGGTGCTCCTGCGCGCCCGTGCCGAGGGACGCATGCCTCACGCCGTGCTGCTCACCGGGCCCGACCCCGAGACCCTGGAGCGGGCGGCCTTGCGCCTGGCTTCCGTCCATCTGGCCTGCGAGGATCCGGTGGCGCATCCCGACTGCGCCGTGCTCCGTCCCACCAAGAAGTCCCGGCGCATCTCGATGGAGGCCGTCCAGGACGTCGTGGCCTCGCTGCGTCTGACCGCCGCCGGACCGTCCCGCGCCGTGATCGTCAACGAGCCGGACCGTTTCCAGGCCGAGGCCGCCAACGCCTTCCTCAAGTCGCTCGAGGAGCCGCCGCCCGGAACCCTGATCGTCCTGCAGACCGCGAACTATTACCGCGTCCTCCCCACGGTGCTGAGCCGATGCCTCAGGTTCCACATCGCCGGCGAGGCCCCGCAGGAGAACGATCCGGCCTGGGGCGACTGGCTGAGGGACTTCGACCGCCTCCTCGCCAAGGCCGCCTCTTCCGGTCCGGTCCGCCTGACGGAGACCTTCATTCCGGCTTACGCGCTTTGCGCCCGCTTCGAGTCCTTGCTGGAAAAGCTCACCGAAGACGCCCTCGAGCGGTTTCCGGTCCCGCCCGGGGATGACGACCCGGAGGAGGCCGCTGATGCCCATGAGGAGTCGTTGCGACGCGCCGTACGGGCCCGCCTCCTCTCCGCGGTCGAGGAGAGACTGCGCGTCTTCGGCCGCGCCCGCCCGGATTGCGCCGTGCAGACCGCGGCCTCCGTCGTGATGCTGGAGGGGGCGCGCGTGCGGCTTGAGCTCAACTACCAGGTTCTCGCCGCGCTTGAGCAGTTCATGCTGCAGATGCTGCGGACCTTCGCCCGTCGCCATCTGGCAACTTCCGGCCCCGTCCGGGGTTGAACTTCAGGATGTCCGAGGAGAGCACACCCTTGGCGGACGAGGAGGAGGACCGTCGGCTGATGGCGCTGGTCGCGGACGGCGACGACGACGCCCTGCGCCTGCTCGTGCACCGCCACCATGGCAGGCTGGTCGGCTATCTGCGGTCCGAAGTCGGCTCGCAGGCGACCGCCGAGGAGCTGGCGATGGAGGTCTTCATCCGGCTGCATCGGGCCGCCGGCCGCTGGCGGCCGGACGCCAAGCTAAGCACCTATCTGATCCACATCGCCCGCAATCTGGTGCTGAACGAATGGCGACGCCGGAGCCGCAAGCCGACCTCCGCCCTGGAGTCCGCGCCTGAACCCGGCGACTCCGCCCCGGAGTCGGGTCGGAGGGTGCTCGAACTGGAGGAGGCCTTCGCCCGGGCCGTGGCCCAGCTGCCCGACGAGCAGCGCACGGCCATCCTGCTGCTCGTGCAGCAGGAGATGCCCTATGAGGAGATCGCCGCCGCCATGGGCTGCCCGGTCTCCTCCGTGAAGACATGGATCCACCGGGCGCGCAGCCGCCTCAAGGAGCTGATGAGCGACTTTTATGGCCCAGAAACATAACCGAAACTTGCCGCCTCCGGCGGTGTTACATTCCTTGAACTGACATGGAACGCCGACCCGCAGAGCACTTCGACCGCGACCTTTCGGCCGCGCTCGTCCGCGGACGCAGCGTGTCCGTGCCCGGCTTCGCCGACCGGACCGTGTCGGCCGTTCGCGCCGACCGGCTGCGCCGGACCGTCATCCGCTGGGGTTCCGGCCTCTCGGCCGCCGCGGCCTGCCTCGTGGCGGTCCTGGTCCTCGGTGACCCTTCGGAGGAATCCCTGATCGTCGAGGCCCGCTCGGTCGTCGCGGCCGAGGAGTCCGCCCAGTTCCAGGAGCTGCTCTCCCTGGCCGATGACCTGGCGCTCCTGAAGCCCGTGATCGAACGCCCCGCCCTTGTCGACGACCTCGCGGGAGGAGGCTCCTGACCATGAGCCGCCTCTTCGCCCTTCTGTTCGTCGCCGTGGGCGTCCTGTACGCCGCCGACGAGAAGTCCGCACCGCCGCCTTCCGCCGAGCCCTCCCTGGAGGAGATCCAGATGCTGCGCCGCATCCTCGAGCTCCCTCCCGAGCGGCTGTCCCGCATCCGCGGGGCGATCGAGAAGATGGAACGCATGCCCCGCGAAGCCCGTCGCGATTTTGCGGAACGCCTCGCCAAGTTTGAGAAAGCCACTCCCGACGAGCGCCGCGCCCTGTCCCGTGACATGCGGGAGAAGGGCGGATTCGGCGGCCGCGTCCTGGAGCACCACCTCCGGTCGCTCGGCGCCGATCAGGCCAAGTCCGAGAGGGAGCGCGTCATGGCCATGAGTCCCGAGGCGCGCATGGAGTACATCCGGACCCTCGCCGCACGCTATCCGGAGTTCGCGCAGGATCGCGGGCCCGACGGCAAGGACGGAGCGAAGGACGGCAAGCCCCCCAAGCGCCGCCCTCCCGGGCCTCCTGCGCCGCCCGTCCCGCCCCAGTGACCGGGCTCAGGCGCGGCCTTCCGCCTTGAGCGCCTGAGCGATGTCGGGGACGACGATCCTTCTTCGCCCCAGTTCGTCGCGCGCGAAATATTTGTCGGGCTGACGCACCAGGTCGAAGGGCTCGTCCGGCAGGTTGTCCTCGTCGAACTCCATCTCGTCGACCGGATCGATGTCGTCGAAGATGTGGCTCATCCGGAGCGGGTCGCCTTCCAGCGCCTGCGCCGGATTCGCCAGGCGTCCGACCTTCGTGAAGTTGAGGAACAGGCAGGGGAAGAACTCCTTCTCGTAGGGTTCGAGGAGGCGTGAGACCCATTGTCCGGGCACGTCCCATCGCCGGTTGAGGATCACGACGTCGGAGAAATGGACGCAGGGCGCGTACCATTCCGCGACCTCGGGGCGGCGGTGCGCCAGCGGACAGTCCACTACCGTGACGATGCGTTTGACGCGGCGGCTTCCTTCACGCGACAGCGCGGCGTGCAGCGCCTCCATCTGGTCGACCTGCGAGAGCGAGCCGCAGGTGATCAGCACCTCGGCCTCCGTGCCTTCCGGAGGGGGCAGGGCGGCGCGGCCTTCCTTGAAGGACCAGGCGTCCCCTCCGGCGGCCTCGCGCGACTCCCGCAGGATCCGCACGCGGGCGCCTTCGGGCCAGCCGGCTCCGACCAGCTCCTTGACGACCTCGGTCCTTCCCGAGCCGACGGCTCCGAGCACGATGACGACGTCCGTCATGCCTTCCTGCCGCAGCGTCCGAAGGGCGCGTTCTGTCCCCGGTCACGGATCCAATGGTCGGCCGCGACCAGCGCCGCCATCGCCTCGACGATGGGCACGGCCCTGGGCAGCACGCAGGGGTCGTGCCGCCCGCGGGCGGTGAGCTGCTTCGCCTTGCCGTCCGGCCCCACCGTGCGCTGGGCGCGGAGGACCGTGGCGGTAGGCTTGAAGGCGACGCGGAAGACGACCGTCTCGCCGTTGGTGATGCCGCCCTGCGTGCCGCCGGAACGGTTCGTCTCCGTGCGGATGCGTCCGCCGCGCCTGACGAACACGTCGTTGTGCGCCGAGCCGCGCATGAGCGTGCCGGCGAAGCCGCTGCCGATCTCGAACCCCTTGGTGGCCGGCAGTGAGAGCATCGCCTTGGCCAGGTCGGCCTCGAAACGGTCGAAGACGGGCGAGCCCAGTCCGACCGGCAGGTTCTCGATCGCGCAGCAGATCACGCCGCCGACCGAATCTCCGTCGGCGCGGGCGGACTTGATCAGCTCCTCGATGCGGCGGGCCGTGGCGGGATGGGGGCAGCGGGTCGGCGAGGCCTCGACCTGACGCAGCGTCGGCGTGCGGGTCGCGTCGGGCATGCGGACGTCCGACACCGACTCGACCCAGGCGGTGATGCGGGCTCCGCAGGCGTGGCGGAGGACCGTCTTCGCGACCGCGCCGGCGGCGACGCGGGCGGCCGTCTCACGCGCGGAGGACCTGCCGCCGCCTTCGACGGCCCGCACGCCGTATTTGGCGTCGTAGGTGTAGTCGGCGTGCGAAGGGCGGTAGGCCGTGCGCATCTCGGCGTAGGCGGAGGACCGCTGGTCGGCGTTCCTGATCACGATCGCGATCGGCGTGCCCAGCGTGAGGCCGTCGGAGGAGACGCCGGAGAGTATCTCGGGCTCGTCGCCCTCCTTGCGCTGCGTCGTGAGGGCGCTCTGCCCCGGCCGGCGGCGGGCGAGCTCGGAGCGCAGGAAGCCGGGGTCCAGCGGCACGCGGGGCGGACAGCCGTCAATCACCACGCCGATCGCGGGACCATGGCTCTCGCCGAAGGTCGCGATGCGGAAGCTGTGCCCGTGGATGTTGCCCATGCGTTTCGGTTTCGGTTCAAAAAGATGACGCCGCCTGGCCTGGGGCCGGGCGGCGTCCGTCTGGCGGTACCGCCCGGGCGCTCAGCGGCGCAGGTTGGAGGAGATGCGGGAGATGAGCTTCTGGCTCTCCGGCAGGTTGCCGAAAGCGCCGTACTTGATGGACACGGCGGTGTAGGTCTCGTTCTTCTCCTTGTCCTCGGTCTTGACGATTTCGACGGTGACGAGGAGGTCGCCGACCGAGCGCGCGAACACTTTGACGCCGACCTTGTCCTGGGCTCCGCCGGATCCGGTGATGTCGGATTCGCCCGTGCGCATCATGCCGGGGGTCTGGTCGAGGGAGCGGTTGACCGCGTTGAAGACATTTTCCACCGGCGCGTTGTAGCGGGTGGTGACCACTCCTGAGATCTGGCTGGCGGTGGCCTCACGGCTGTCCGGATTGTCGACGCCGACGTTGGTGTTGCAGCCGGTGAAGGCGACGGCGGAGGCAAGGAGTGCGGTGGCGAGGGCGTGCTTCATGGTGTCGGTGGAGGATGGGGTGGAGAAAGCACAGGCCGGGAGGATTGGCAAACGATTTCGCCCCCGGCCGAAGGCCCCGGGCGCGACCATTTGTAGTTAAAAAACAACTACATACGGCCCGACTCTCCGGCCGCCCCGCCGCCGGATCCGCGCTTCTGTCGGCCGCCAGGAGGGGCTGCTTGCTGATCTTGGCGGTAAGCGGAGTCACAAATATCTGATAAACAATACTTTGAGTATTAAAATGACTGTTTACACTCATATAATTGGAAATACCTGGATCTGTGAACAAGAAAATGGGCGAACTTGGGGCTAAAACCTTGACCAGTGGGGGAGTGTGGGGAAAAGTGGGCGAACTGGGGGCTTCCTCCCATTCCATGTCCATTGGCGCTAACAACCTTCTCTTCACCGGCATCCACAACGGAAAGCTGGATGAGAAGAACCGCGTCACCATCCCGGCCTCCTGGCGTTCGGACGGCGCCGGCGACCTCAATTTCCTGGCGATGTTCCACCCGGCGCTCGGCACCGTCGTCGTGTTCCCTCCTTCCATGGTGCAGCGGATCCGCGACGCCTCGTCGCAGGTCACGGTGAGCGATCCGGACAAGATGAACGCGCTCCGCACGCTCGGCGAGAACAGCCTGCAGGTCGTCTGCGACAAGGCCGGTCGCATCACGCTCAACGAGCACGTCGTCCGCCAGGCGAAGCTCGAGCGCGACGTCGTGTTCAGCGGCTCGTTCAGCACGTTCCAGATCGCCTCGCCGACGCCGCCGCGCGCCGACCGCGACTCGGAGTCCGCCCGCACCATCCTCCGCGCGCTGCGCGAACTGGGACTCTGACTTGTATCCACTTTTTATTTACACTGCTCACAGTTTGTTCACAGACCGCCGATGACCAGCCACGTGCCAGTCCTGCTGGAGGAGTGCATGACGCTCCTCGCCCCCGCGGAGGGGCGCGCCTACCTGGACTGCACCTACGGCGGCGGCGGCCACACGGAGGCGATGCTCGCGCGCGGCGCGAGGGTGGACGCCATGGACCGTGACCCTGAGGCGGCGGAGCGCGCGCGCGCGACCTCGGTCCGGCATCCGGACCGCTTCCGCTTCCATCCGGAGGATTTCCGGCACCTTGACCGCGTTCCGGGACGGTATGATGGCGTACTGATGGACATTGGGGTGTCCTCGTATCAGCTCGACGTCCCGGAACGCGGCTTCGCCTTCAGGCATGACGGCCCGCTCGACATGCGCATGGACACCGCCCGCGGTCGGACCGCCGCCGAATTCCTCGAGCGGGGCGGCCGTGATGAGATCGTCCGGGCCGTCCGTGATTACGGCGAGGAGCCGCGCTGGCGCCGCGTCGTCGACGCGATCCTGGCCGCGCGCGGCACGGGACGCCTCGCGCGCACCGCGTCCTTCGCCGAACTGGTGGCCGAGGCGGCCCCGCCGCCTCCGGGACCCCGCGGCGCCCATCCCGCCACGCGCACCTTCCAAGGGGTGCGCATCGCGGTGAACGACGAGCTGGGCGCGCTCGAGGAGGCGCTGCCCTCGGCCTTCGGCAAGCTTCTGGACGGCGGCGTGCTCGCCGTCATCTCCTTCCACTCCCTCGAGGACCGCATGGTGAAGCGTTACATGAACGGCCTGGCCGGACGGCCGGTCGACCGTGACGACGCGACCCCGCAGGACGAGCGGGTGCGGCGCGCCGAACTGCTCACGCGCCGAGCCGTCAAGCCGTCCGACGAGGAGCAGGTCCGCAACCCCCGCAGCCGGTCCGCCCGGCTCCGCGCCGTGAGGAGGCTCGCCGAACCGCGATGAGGCCCGTCCGCGCGCTCACCTGGATGGCCGGCGCCGCCAGCCTCATCGTCTTCTTCGCCGGCACCATCAGCATCATGAGCCTGCGGATCGCCGCCGACGAGGTGGGCAGCCGCATCGTGAGGCTCGAACGCAGCGCCGCCGAGGCCCAGAAGGAGCTCGAGCGGCTGAGGCGCGACCGCGACCAGACCCTCGACACCATCCAGCTGCAGGAGCGGGTGGGGGAGAATTTCCGTCCGCCGCCTCCTGAGCAGGTGGTCTGGATTCCTCGCATCCCCTACGCCCCGCCGCCCCCCGCGGCGGGCGCCATCAACGCGCCGGGCCCGCGCATGACGGCCCGCGAAGTCGCCTTCCGTCCGATGACGGGGCAGGGAGGAACGGCCCTGCGATGACCCTTCCCCACGCCAGGCGAATGCGTTTCCGTTCGCTGGCCTGGGTCGTGTCCGCCTGCTTCCTGGCCGTGCTGCTCCGGCTGGTGCAGCTGCACTGGGTGGACGCGCCCGAGCTGCGCGCCGAGGCCTACCAGGCCCGGCGCCACGTCGAGACGCGCCCCTGCCGTCGCGGGGAGATCCGGGACGTCCAGGACAACCTGCTGGCCGTCTCCGAGGACGTGTGGGACATCGGCGTCGATCCCGAGTCGCTGCGGCCCGGCGAGGAGGCGCGCGTCCCCGAGGTGGCCGCGGCCCTCGGCCTTTCCGCCGCCAAGGTCCGCGAGGCCTTCGCCGCGCGCACCCGCACCGACGCCGAGGGGGTCGAGCGCAAGGTGCGCTGGACCGTCCTCCTCAAGGAGGTCGGCGAGCCGGTCATGCGCAAGGTGCAGGCGCTGCGCATCAAGGCGCTCCGCGCGGAGCTCAAGTACCGCCGGAGCTACCCCAAGGGCAGCCTCGCCGCCCACGTCGTGGGCTACGTCAACAAGGAGGGCGTGCCGGCCGCGGGCATCGAACGCGTGATGGACTCGCTCCTCGCCGGTCAGAACGGATGGATCGAGTCGGAGCGGGACGGCCGCCGCCGTGAGATCGCGAGCAACCGTCTCCGCGAGGTCGATCCGGTGCCCGGCAGCACGGTCGTGCTGACGGTCCACGGGCAGGTGCAGAAGGCCTGCGAGGACGCGCTGGAGGCCGCCGCCGCCCGCTACCGCCCGAAGGGCGGGGTCATCATCGTGAGCGAGCCGAAGACCGGCCGCATCCTCGGCCTCGCCAACTGGCCGACGTTCGACCTCAACCGCTTCTTCGACGAGAAGGAGGCGCCCATGGACAGCCAGCGCAACCGCGCGGTCTCCGACGTCTATGAGCCCGGCTCGGTCTTCAAGATCGTCTCGGTCGGCGGCGCGCTGCAGGAAGGGCTGGTCACGCCCAACTCCGTGTACGACTGCGGCGCGGCGCAGGTGCCCTACCGCGGCCGCATGGTCTCGATGCCCGCGGACTCCCACGCCATGGGCGTCGCGGACCTCAGGCGCATCGTCCGCGAATCCTCCAACCGTGGCACGGTCCAGGTGGGCATGCTCTACGCGGAACGTCTCGGTGAGGACCGTTTCTTCAGCCTCGTGAAGTCCTTCGGCTTCGGCGCGTCCAGCGGCCTCATCACGGGCGCCGAAGTCCCGGGACTGCTCATTCCGCCGAAGGCCTGGGACGGCCTCACGATCTCGCGCATGCCGATGGGCCACTCCGTCAGCGTGACCGCGATCCAGATGCACATGGCGATGTCGGTCGTGGCCGCCGACGGACTCCTCATGCATCCGCAGCTCGTGCTCCGGGTGGAGGATCCCGACACCCGAGAGCCCGTGCTCAGCTATCCGCCCCGCAGCCGCGGCCGCGCGCTCTCCTCCGCCACCGCCCGTCAGCTCGCCGGCATGCTCCGCGAGGTCTGCGGCAAGGGAGGGACCGCGCCGGTCGCCGACATCGCGGGCTACGAGGTCGCGGGCAAGACCGGCACGACGCAGAAGATCGTCGGCGGACGTTACTCGAGCGCGCACCACGTGGCCTCCTTCAGCGGCTTCTTCCCCGCGCAGGACCCGCGACTCGCCGTCACGGTCATCATCGACGAGCCCCAGGGCGAGGGCGTCGGTTACGGCGGCAAGGTCTCGGCCCCGATCTTCCGCGAGGTCGCGGAGAAGTGCATCCGCTGGCTCGACATCCCGCCCGTCACCTCCGTCCGCGGCCCCCTGGCCGAAGCACGCCGATGAACGCCGCCGGAGCCTCATCCGCCCGCTCGACGGAAAAGCCGACCTTCCAGGAGCTCATGGAGGGCCTGCCGGTGCTCGGCCGTTGCGGGGACTGGACGGTCCGGGTCTCGGGCCTCTCGACGGACAGCCGCCGCGTGCTGCCGGGCTCCCTGTTCTTCGCGCTGCCGGGACTCCGGAGCGACGGGCACGCCTTCGTCGACGAGGCCGTCGGACGCGGCGCCGCCGCCGTCGTCTCCTGGTCTCCGGTCGCCGGCATCCCCGCCGTCGCCGCCGCCCAGGTCGCCGAGCCCCGCAAGGTGCTCGCCGAAGTGGCCCGCCGGTTCCACGGACATCCCGAGCGCGCCCTCCTGCTCGCGGGCGTGACGGGGACCAACGGCAAGACGACCGTCTCCACCCTGCTGCGGCACCTGCTGCAGTCCGACGGCTCCTCCTGGGGGCTGATCGGCACGGTGCGCTACCATCTCGGCCGGCGCTCGGTGCCCTCCTACAAGACCACCCCCGAGTCGGCCGACCTGGCGGGCTTCTTCCGCCAGATGGCCGACGCCGGCTGCGCCGGAGCCTGCCTCGAGGTGAGTTCGCACGCGCTGGACCAGGACCGCGTCCACGGCTTCCGCTTCGCCGTCGCCGGGTTCACGAACCTCACGCGCGACCACATCGACTACCACGGCGACCTGCAGGCCTACTTCGCCGCCAAGCGCAAGCTCTTCGACGGCGGCACGGGCGCTTCGCCCGGCGTCTGCGCGGTGAACGTCGATGACGAGCACGGGCGCGCCCTCGCCGCGGCCTGCCGCGAGCATGCCGCCGTCATCTCCTACGGCCGTGCGGCCGAGGCCGACCTGCGGGCCGAGGACGTCACGCTCGATCCCCTCGGGGCGGCTTTCAACGTCCGCTGGCGCGGCGCCACGGCGCGCTTCGTCAGTTCGCTGCCCGGCGCCTACAACGTGGAGAACGTGCTCTGCGCTCTGGCCATGGCCGCGGGGCTCGGGCGCGACCCGCTGGCGCTGGCGCCCGCCGTGGCGGACTTCCCCGGCGTGCCCGGCCGCATGGAGCGGGTGGCGAACGGGCAGGACTACCATGTCTACGTCGACTACGCGCACACCGACGACGCCCTCCGCAACGCGCTCGGCATGCTCCGCGCGATCACGCCCGGACGCGTGCTCTGCGTCTTCGGCTGCGGCGGCAACCGGGACCGTGGCAAGCGCCCCGCGATGACCGCGGCGGTCGCGCAGCTCGCGCACCGCGCCTGGGCCACCGCGGACAATCCCCGCCGCGAACGGATCGAGGACATCTTCGCCGACATGCGGACGGCGCCCGGCGGCGTCGCCAACGTCGAGTTCGTGCCCGACCGCCGCGAGGCCATCGCCCTCGCCGTGGCCGAAGCGCGCCCCGGAGACTGCCTGCTCGTCGCCGGCAAGGGGCATGAGACCACCCAGGAGTTCGCCGACACGGTCGTCCCCTTCGACGACCGTCAGGTCGCCCGCGAGCTCATCGCCCTGCGGAGGGGGCGCGCCTCCTGATGCCGACCTTCGCTCCGGGACGTCTCGCGGCCTGGTCCTGCGGCCGCTGGACCGCCGAACCTTCGTCGCCCATCACGGGCTTCGGCACCGACACGCGCACGCTCGCCAGCGGCGAGGCCTTCGTCGCGGTCCGCACGGGCCGGCGTGACGGCCATGACTACCTCGGTGACGCGCGCGCCCGCGGCGCCTCCTGCGCGGTCGTTTCGCGGCCCGTCGCGGACGCGCTGCCGCAGCTGGTCGTCGATGACACGCAGGCCGCGCTGCGCCGTCTCGCGGCCTCCTGGCGCGACCTCTTCCCCGGACCGGTGATCGGAGTCACGGGCAGCGTCGGCAAGACCTCCACCAAGGACCTGCTCGGCGCGCTGCTCGGTCCGGCCGCCTTCGTCACCGAGGCCAACCTCAACAACCTGCTCGGCGTCCCGTTGATGCTGCTCCGCGCCGATCCTTCCGTCCACCGGTGGGCCGTCATCGAGGCCGGCATGAGCGTGCCGGGCGAGCTGGGGGTCTCGGCCCGGGTGCTCCGTCCTGACGTGGCCGTCGTCACGGCCGTCGCCGCGGTGCACCTTGAGGGGGTGGGGGACCTTGCCGGCGTCGCCCGTGAGAAGTCCGAGCTGGTCGCCGCGCTGCGTGAAGGCGGCCGCGCGGTGCTGCCGGCCTCGCTCCTTTCGTGGCCGCCCTTCGCCGCCCTCGCCTCGCGCTGCACCGCGGTGCGTTTCGCCGGCGAGCCCGCTCCCGCCGTGCCGCCGGCGGCCCTCGTCGAGGCGGAACTCGGCGACGACGGCGCCGGTCGCCGCACCCTTCGCGTGGGCGGACGCACCCTGGTCCTCGGCCCCGTCTCCGACGGACTCGCCCGGAACGCCGCACTGGCCGTGGTCGCCGCCGACCTGGTGGGCGCCGAACCCGGCGCGGTGGCCGCGGCGCTCGCAGCCTGGACGCCTCCCGCCGGGCGCGGCAGTCTCCACGCCGACGGCGGACGTTCCTGGTACGTCGACTGCTACAACAGCAGTCCGGCCTCCCTGGCCGATTCCGCCGCCTGCTTCGACCGTCTCAGCCGCGGCTCTCCGGAGCCGCGCCTCTGGATCGTCGGCGGCATGGCCGAGCTCGGACCCGAATCCCCGCGGCTCCACCGCGAAGCCCTCGCCAAGCTGCCCGTGCGTTCCGGCGACTCCGTCATCCTCTTCGGCGGCGATGCGCCGGCCGCGCTGGCGGCGCTGCCGGCCGCGGCGCAAGGAGCCGTCGCCGCCACGCACGCGGAGCTCGCCGCATTCGCCGCCGCCCGCCGCGGATTCGTCTTCCTCAAGGGCAGCCGGGCCCACGCCTTGGAGAAGGCCCTCCCCGCCTCCGTCCTTTCCACCCTTCCTTTCCACTAGGAGCATGCTTCACCGTCTCAGCGAATTCGAATCCCTCTGGGGGCCTTTCCGGCTTTTCGACTACCAGACCGTCCGGGCCATCCTCGCCTTCTGCACCTCGCTCGCCTTCGGACTGGCGCTCGCGGGGCCCTTCATCCGCCGGCTTGCCGCCCTCCGGCAGCCGGAGCGATCCGCCGCGCTGATGGGCGACCTCGCCAAGGAGGGGGGCAAGGTCCCCACCATGGGCGGTCTGCTCATCGCGGCGGCGGTCATCCCTTCCGTGCTGCTTTGGACCAAGCCCAACGTCCTCGTCTGGTCCTGTCTCGTCTGCTTCATCGGCATGGGCGCGGTCGGATTCTATGACGACTGGCTGAAGGTGCGCAGCGGCAGTTCGGACGGCATCGCGCCGCGCACCAAGCTCGCCGGGCAGGCGTTCTTCGCCCTGCTCGCCCTCGGCGTGCTCCTGCTCGACCCCTCCCGTCGCGAGGCGGCGGCGCAGATCTGGCTTCCGGTCCTGAACGGGCCCGTCTGGTCGGCGTCGTCGTTCGGCCTGCCCTTGGCGGCCTGCCTCGCCGTGGCCGGCTCCTTCTTCGTGCTGGTCTGCGTGGGCTGCTCCAACGCCGTCAATCTGACCGACGGACTCGACGGGCTGGCCATCGGCTGCGTCATCATCGCGACCCTGGTCCTGGGGGGCGTGGCCTATCTGGCCGGGCACCGCGAGCTCGCCGAGTACCTCCGCATCTCGCACGTGCCCGGCGCCGGCGAGCTCGCCGTGCTCTGCGCCGCGCTCGTCGGCGGCGGCCTCGTGTTCCTCTGGCACAACGCGGCGCCGGCCGAGCTTTACATGGGCGACGTCGGCGCGCTCGGCATCGGCGGCGCGCTCGGCGCGGTCGCCTGCCTGATGCACCAGCCGTTCCTCCTGGCGATCGTGGGCGGCGTCTTCCTCGTCGAAGCCCTTTCGGTGATCGTCCAGGTCGCCTACTTCCGCCGCACCGGCGGCCGTCGCATCTTCCTCATGACCCCGATCCATCACCACTTCCAGAAGAAGGGGTGGCCCGCGACGAAGGTCGTCACGCGTTTCTGGATCCTCTCGTTCCTCTGCGGCCTGCTCGGCCTGCTCAGCCTGAAGCTGCGATGACCGACTTCCCCGAGTCCCTCCGCCGCCGCCTCGTCCGCCCCGCCGCCGTGCTCGGCGCCGGCATCAGCGGCGCCGCGGTCGTGGAGGCGCTCGCGGCCGGCGGCTTCGCTTCGGTGGTCTACGACGAGAAGGGGGAGAACCGTGACTTCGGGCCGGAGGAGGCCTCGCGCCATGACCTCCTCGTCTACAGTCCCGGCTTCCCGCAGTCCCATCCTTGGCTGCTCGCGGCCCGCCGCGCGGGCCTGCCCTGCCTGTGCGAGCTGGATTTCGGCTCCCTGCTCTGGACCGGGCCGGCCGTCGCCGTGACGGGCACCAACGGCAAGACGACGCTCACGGAATTCCTCTCCTTCGCTTTCAAGCGCGCCTCGCTCGACGCCGTGGCCTGCGGCAACGTCGGCCTCCCCCTCACCGCGCTCCATCGCACCGCCTCGAGCGGCTCCTTCCTCGCCGTCGTGGAAGTGAGCTCCTTCCAGTCCGAGGACCTGCGGCACTTCACTCCCGAGGCCGTGCTCTGGACCAACTTCGACGAGGACCATCTCGACCGGCACGGCGACCTCGAGACCTACTTCCGGGCCAAGTTCAAGCTCATCGAGCGCATGATGCCGGGCGGCATCCTGGTCGTCGGCGAGTCGGTCGCCGAGCACGCGCGGACCTTCGGGATCGAGCTGCCCGAGTCCGCGGTCGTGGCGAAGCGCGCGGACGCCGCCCCGACCGTGCCCGAGGGGTCGGCCTTCGACAGCTGGCCCCAGCTGGAGAACTGGGCGGTCGCGGCCGCCTACTGGCGCGCCCGCGGACTTCCCCTGCGCGTCCTCGAGGAATCCGCGCGCATCTTCCGTCTCGCCCCGCACCGTCTGCGCAAGGTGGCGGAGGCCGCGGGCGTCGAGTTCTGGAACGACTCCAAGGGCACCAATTTCCATGCGGTGCTCGCCGCGCTGGCCCAGTTCAGCGTGCCGGTGCGCTGGATCGGCGGCGGCAAGTGGAAGGGCGGGGACCTGGGCCGCTTCGCCGGCAAGGTCGCGCCGCTCATCGATTCCGCCTGGCTCATCGGCGAGACCGCCCCCGAACTGCACCGACAGTTCGCCGCGCTCGGCCGTCAGAGCCGGTGCTTCCCTTCGTTGCAGGACGCCGTCGTGGCCGCCGCCAAGGACGCGCCCGCGCCCTCGGTCATCCTGCTCAGCCCCGGCTTCTCGAGCTTCGACATGTTCCGCGGCTACGCGGAACGCGGCGTCGTCTTCGAGCGGGCCGCCGCCGCGCTCGCCCGCCGCTGACTTTTCCAACCCACCCACCGAACCCAGCCAAAACCACCCAGCCATGAGACCCCTGATCACAGTATCCGCCGTCGTCATCCTGCACCTCTGCGTGCTCGCCGTCCTCGTCGGCGTCAACGGATGCCGCAGCACCTCCGGACACGAGGTCGAGTCACCGGCCGACCTCGCCGCCTTCTCCGGCGGCCTCCGTCGCGCACCGCTCCCGACCAAGCCCGGCTCCGCGCCGGCCGCCTCGGCGGTCGTCGTCCCGCCCGCGCCCGCCCCGGCCGTGCCGAACCTCCCGACGCCTCCGCCCGCCCCGGTCGTGAGCGACGTCAAGGTCGCCCCCGGCGAGACCATCACCGTCCTCAAGGGCGAAGGCATGTTCGCCGTCGCGCGCCGTCAGGGCATCCCCGTGCAGGAGCTCGCCGCCGCCAACGGACTGCCGATCAACGCCCAGCTCCGCGAAGGCCAGCGCATCAAGATCCCGTCGGGCGTGAAGCCGGCTTCTGCACCCGCGCCGAAGTCCGCACCCAAGTCGGCTCCGAAGGCCGCTCCCAAGGCCGCTCCCGCCGCGCCGACGCCGCAGTTCGAACCCCTCCAGCTGCGGCCCCTCGGCGCTCCGGCCGCGGCCAAGCCCGCCCCGGCGGCCGAACCTGCTCCCGCTCCGGCCCCGGCCCCGAAGGCCGCCAACTGATTCCTGAAGTCCCGCCGCCGCGATGGTGATCAAGGTGAGGAGTGACGCCCCGGAGTCCCTGGCTGGGTACTCCGTCGGCATCCTCCTCATCGCCCTCGCGCTCGCGGCGTTCGGGCTGATGGTGCAGTACAGCGCGGGCATCTCGCTGTCATCGAGCAACCGGCTGGTGGCGTTCGAGCGTCAGCTCATGTACCTGCCCGCCGCCCTGCTCGCGGGGTGGCTCATCTACCGGATCGACCTCGACGCCGTCCGCCGACACCGCGTCTGGATCTTCTCGGTCGCGATGGTCGCCCTCGTCGCCGCCCGCATCCCCGGCATCGGCGTCTCCGTCAACGGCTCCTGGCGCTGGATCGACCTCGGCTTCATCCGGCTGCAGGCCTCGGACCTGGGCAAGGTGGCGCTGGTGGTCATGCTCGCGCACTACCTGGCCGGCTCCCAGCGACGCACGCTGAGGCCCGACTTCCCGCTCCTCAGGTTCAGTTCGCGCAGTCCTTATCTGATGACCGCCGCCGGCTGGGATGACCTCCGCGAGGGATATCTCTGGCCGGCCGGAGTCATCGTCTTCATCTGCGGCGGAATCGCCCTGGGTCCCGACCTGGGCACGATCCTGCTGTGCTGCGCCGTCGGCGGCACGATGATGCTCATGTCGGGAGCCCGCTGGCGCTACGTCATCCCGACCTTCCTCGTCGGAGCCGCGGTCTTCGCGGCGGTCGTCCTGAACTGGGAGAACCGCATGCGCCGCTTCCTCTCCTTCACCGATCCGTGGGGAAGACGCGGTGACGAGGCCTACCAGCTGTTCGAGGGGATGGTCGCCTTCGGCGTCGGCGGGCTCACCGGACAGGGGGCGGCGCAAGGGCTGCAGGGGCGCGCCTTCCTGCCGGAGGCCCACACCGACTTCGTCTTCTCCGTGATCGGGGAGGAATACGGGCTGTTCGCCACCGCGTCCGTGGCCACGGCCTATCTGGTCATCTTCCTGCTCGCCCACCGGGCGATGCGGCGTTCCACCGACCTGTACCGTTTCAACCTCTGCCTGGGGGCCACGCTCTTCCTCGTCATGCAGGCGCTCGTCAACATGGGCGTCGTGACCGGTCTCCTGCCGACCAAGGGGATTTCCCTGCCGTTCCTCAGCTACGGCGGCACCAACCTCGTGGTCATGGCCTGCATGGTCGGCCTGACGCTCAACTGCCTGCGGGACGCGCAGGCGCCGGCGTTCGTGCCCGGGGAGGCCAGGGCATGAGGCGCATCCTGCTCGCCTGCGGCGGCACCGGCGGCCACCTGGCTCCGGGCATCGCGCTGGCGCAGAGGCTGACGGCGGAGGGCGACGCCTGCCTGCTCATCGTGAGCCGCAAGGCCGTCGACGCCAGGATGACCGCGAAGTACCCGTCGCTCCGTTTCGAGCCCGGCAGGGGCAGGGGCTTCGGCCCCGGTCTGCTCGGCAAGGCGCTGTTCTTCCCCTCTTTCCTGGGAGCGGTGTGGTCCTCCTGGCGCACCTTGCGTAGCTTCCGCGCGGACGCGGTGGTCTGCTTCGGCGGGTTCATGAGCCTCGGTCCGGCCGTGGCCGCCGCGCTCTCCGGCGTGCCCGTCATCGTCCACGAGGCCAATCGCAGGCCCGGCAAGGCCGTGCGGCTCATCGCACGCTTCGCCCGTGCGGTCCATCTCCCGCCCGGCGTGCGCATCCCGGGCGTGGCGGCGGAAAAGCAGTTCGATTCAGGTTTCCCGGTGCGGGAGGAGATCAGGGCGCTGCCTCGCGCGGAGTCACGTCGCGCGCTGGGCATGCCTGCGGAAGGACCGATGGTCCTGGTGCTCGGAGGCAGTCAGGGCGCCTCGGCGCTCACGCGCTGGGCCGGCTCCGCGATTCCCGAGCTCGCCGCCCGCGGCGCGCATCTGCTCTGCCTCACCGGACCCGCCGGGCGCGAAGGCGAGGAACGTCACGGAACGGTGACCGCGCGGTTCCTGCCTTTCTGCGACCGCATGGCCGAGGCTTATTCGGCGGCCGATCTCGCGGTGTCCCGTGCCGGAGCGGGTTCGCTCGCCGAGCTCGCGGCCTGCCGCACTCCCTCGGTCCTCGTCCCCCTGCCAGGTTCGGCCGACGACCATCAGACGGCCAATGCGGCGCATCTCGCCGCCGCGGGCGGAGGCTTGCTCGTGCCCGAGGCCGAGATCGCGCGCCTCACGGCCGAGGTCGTCGGGTTGCTCTCCGATGCGCCGGGGCTGGACCGCATGCGCCGCTCACTGGAACCGGTGGCCGCCGCCAACCGCTGGGAGGATCTCTCCCGTCACGTCACCGCCTTCGCCGGGGAGGGCGTCGCCGTCCCATGAGCGCCGGTTCCGTCTGGATGCTGGGTGCCTGCGGCATGGGCGTCGGGCCGCTGGCGATCTTCCTGCGCGGCGAGGGCTGGGAGGTTTCCGGCTGGGATGACTCCACCGGCAGCCCGATGGAGCTGCAGCTGGCCGACGCCGAGATCCCGCTGCTGCGCGACCCTTGGGCCGCCGGACGTTCGCCCGGACTCGTCGGCCGTTCGAGCGCCGTGAAGCCGGGTCATCCCGCCCTCGCCTTGGCCGAGAGCAGGGGGGCGCGCGTGCTGCGACGCGGGGAGCTGCTCGCCGAGCGGGTCGCGGCCCGGCGTTTCGTCGCAGTCTGCGGCAGCCATGGCAAGACCACGACCTGCGGCATGATCGTGGCGGCGCTGACCGGCGCCGGCGCGGACTTCGGCTACGTGCTCGGCGGACTTTTCCGTGACCCCGCGATGCCGCCCGCGCGCGCCTCCGCCTCCTCGCCCTGGGTGGTGGCCGAAGTTGACGAAAGCGACGGCACCATCGGCGCCTTCTCGCCTGACGTCACCGTGGCGGTGAACCTCGACTGGGACCATCCCGACTACTATCGCGACGAGGCGGATCTTGAGGCCGTCTTCCGGCGTCTCTTCGAGCGCACGCGCACCGCGGTGATCATCCCCGCGGGCAACGCGCGGCTCGAACGGCTCACGGCGGGACTCCGCGTGCCCGTGCTGCGCGTGGGCGCCGAGGGCGACTACCGCGTCCGGCCCGTCGCCGGCGACCATGCGACTTCCGTCCTGGAACTGGGCGGCGCCTTCCCCGCGACCCAGGTGACGGTGCCCGTCGCAGGCACCTTCAATCGTGCCAACGCCGCGATGGCCCTGGCCGCGGCGCACGTCGTCACGGGTTCCGTGGCGGCCGATCCGCTGGGGCGCTGGCGCGGCATCCGGCGCCGTCAGGACGTCCTTTTCGAACGGCCCGGCCTGCGCGTGCTCGCCGATTACGCGCATCATCCCACGGAGATTGCGGCGCTGCTGCGCTGGCTGCGCGAGACGCATTCCGGACGCGTCATCGTCGTGTTCCAGCCCCACCGTCACACCCGCACGCGCCAGTACGCCGCCGAGTTCCGTCAGGCGCTGTCGGCCGCCGATCACGCGCTGGTGATGCCCGTCTACTCCGCCGGGGAGGCCGCGGTCGAGGGCGGCGGGTCGGAGTCGGTGGTGGCCGGATCGGCGCACCGGCTCATCGAGGACCGTCGCGCCTTGCCCGAGGCCCTTGACGCGCTCGTCGCGGGCCAGGAGGCCGTGGTGGCCTTCGTGGGCGCGGGTGACATCGAGCGCGACGCCGAGGCTTACGCGAAGCGTCAGCGCCGCGTCGGCGCCGCCGTGACGCCCGACCTCCCGGACCTCGTCGCGGGCCGGCTTTCCCCCGAGTGCGCGCTGCGCGCCAATGAGCCGCTGGCCCGTCGCACCACCCTCGGCCTCGGCGGCAACGCGCGCTGGTACGCCGAGCCCGCCACGGTCGACGACGTCGTCACGCTGCTGCGCGCCTGCGCGGAGCTCGACCTGCGCTGGTTCGTCGTCGGCCGCGGCAGCAACCTGCTGGTGCCGGACGACGGTTACGACGGACTGGTGCTCCATCTGGATTCCTCCCGCTGGGGCGAAGTCACGCCGCTCGGCGAAGGCCGCCTGCGGGTCGGAGGCGGGGCGAGGCTCAAGGAGCTCTGCGGCGTCGCGGCCCGCGAGGGACTTGCCGGATTCGAATTCCTGGAGGGCATCCCCGGGACGCTCGGCGGCTCCCTGCGCATGAACGCCGGCGCCATGGGCGGCTGGATCTTCGACGTCGTCGAGTCGGTGGAGTGGCTTTCCCCGCAGGGCAGGGTGCGCGCCGCCCGTCGTGACTCCTTCGACGCGCTCTACCGCGACTGTCCGCAGCTTCACGGCTCCGTCGTGCTGTCGGCGGTCCTGCGCGCCGCGGGCCGCGACGAGCCGGCGGCCATCCGCGCCCGCATGGAGGACATGGCGCGCCGTCGTCGCGAGACGCAGCCGCGCGAATCCAGTGCGGGCTGCGTTTTCCGTAATCCCGATTCCGCCAAGGCGGGGATGCTCGTCGACCAGGCCGGTCTCAAGGGGCTGGCGTGCGGCGACGCGGAGGTCTCCGCCCTGCACGCCAACTTCATCGTCAACCGCGGCACGGCCAGCGCCGCGCAGTTCGTCGAGGTGATGCGCCGCGTCCGGGCGGGGGTGAAGGAGAGCCGGGGCGTGGAGCTCCAGCCCGAGATCATCGCGCTCGGCCGCGAATGGAGGGACCTCCTGTGAGCGCCGTCCCCGAAATCGTGGTCCTCTCCGGCGGATCCTCCTCCGAGCGCGAAGTCTCGCTGAGGTCAGGGCGCTCCGTGGCGGCGGCGCTGCCGGAAGCGCGTCTCGTGGAGCTGCCGGGGGACGACCTTCCCGGGTGGCTGGACGGCTCCCGTCACGTCGTGCTGCCGGTCACGCACGGAGGGTGGGGGGAGGACGGCCGCATGCAGGCCCGGCTCGAGTCCCGCGGGATCGAGTTCGCCGGCTGCGGCTCGGAGGCGAGCGCTCTCTGCATGGACAAGGTGCGCACCAAGGCGGTCATGCGTCAGGCCGGAGTGCCCGCGGCGCCCGAGACCGGTTTCGACGCGTCCGCGCCTCCCGCCGCGGAACGGCTGATCGCCCTCCTGGGGGAGTCCCTGGTCATCAAGCCCTCCGATCAGGGAAGCAGCGTCGGACTGCTGATGCCCCGGGGCAGGGCGGAGGTGGCGTCCGCCCTGGCCTCCCTCAAGTCCGGCCGATGGATGGCCGAGCCGCGGCTCGTCGGTCGGGAACTGTCGATCGGCGTGCTGGACGGCGAGCCGCTCGGGCTGGTGGAGATCGTGCCGCTTTCGGGCGTTTACGACTTCACGACCAAATACACCAAGGGGGCTTCGGAGTACCGTTATCCCGCCGAGGTCCCTCCCGCCGTGGGCGCCGCCGCCGCGGAGGCCGCCGCCCGGCTCTTCCGGGCCTGCGGCTGCAGGGATTTCGCCCGCGCCGACCTCATCCTTGAGTCCGACGGCCGTTTCCACTTCCTTGAGATCAACACCCTGCCCGGCATGACCGAGACCAGCCTCCTTCCCAAGAGCGCCTCGTGCAAGGGCGTCGACTATCCGGGGCTCGTCAGGCGCATGGTCGCGCCCGCGCTCAGCAGGTTCCACCGGAGGGCCGCGCGCTGACATGGGCCTCTTCGACCGGATCTTCGGACGACGTCGTGATTCTTATCTCGGCCCCACGGACCGTGACTGGCGCAACCTCGTCCCGCAGGAGGTCAACCGCGTGCCGGCCGACGAGGTCGGCCGCCGTCGCGCCGTCCGGTCCCGGCTGCCCGCCGTTTTCGGCGCGGTGCTGTTCGCCCTGATGGGCTATCTTCTCTGGGTCGCGCTGGAGGACTCCACGCCCACCGGCAGGGTCGCGCTCCGTTACAAGACCGACGGATTCCTGCCCGAGTCCTTCCTCCGCCAGGTCGTCGGCTCCTCGCCCGACGGCGCGGCGCGCGACGTGCGCGCCATCAAGGCCGACCTCGAGTCGGACAACCAGGTCATGTCCGCCGACGTCCGTCGGCGCGCGGACGGCAGTCTCGACGTCTCCGTCCGGGAGCGCGTGGCCGTGGCCCGCGTCGCGCTCGCCGAGGGCGGCCCGATCGTCGTCCGGCTCGTCAGCCCCGACGGCCGCACTTTCGCCGGACTGGGCTACCCCGAGGCGACCGTCAGGGCGCTGCCGGAGATCCGTGACTTCCGCATGACCGGAGAAGGCGACCGTCTGTCCGTCGAAGGCCTCGAGGTCGTGGGACCGTTCCTGCTGACGGCGCGGCAGGACCACGAGCGCCATTACCGCCAGTGGGCCTCCGTCTCCCTGCGCGACTGCTTCGGGGCCCAGGACGACGCCCCGGGTTCCAACCTCAACGTCACCGTGCGCGCGGCCTCCCAGCCTTCGGACCGGCCGGCCCTGGTGGGCATCGTCTTCTCGACGGCCAACTGGAGGCAGGAGCTCGCGATGCTGCCCCGGATCGACGTCGACGCGCTGCTCCGCCGCCCCGGCGTCACCTCGCAGTCCTACGTCCTCAAGCTTTCCATCCGCAACCGCACTTACAATCCTCCCGTGCCCGAACCGCGCCTGGTGCCCGTCACCGCCTCCGTCATCCGATGACTCCCAAGCCGCTCCCCTCGCTCATCGCCGTCATCGACATCGGCACCTCGAAGACCGCGAGCCTCGTCGGACAGATGATCGGCGGCCAGGCGCGCATGCTCAGCTTCAGCGAGCGTCGCACCGAGGGCGTGGTGAAGGGCGTCGTCACCGACCTCGAGAAGCTGCACGCCTGCGTCCACGAGGTGGTGCATGACGTCGAGCGGGGCTCCGGCCGCGGCGTCTCCGAGGTCTACCTCTCGCTCGGCGGACCGGCCGCCGAAGGCGAGCGCGTGAAGGGCCTCGTCATGGTGCCCGCCCGCGACGGCCGGGTCACGCTGAAGGACCTCCAGGACGCCGTGGCCTCCGCCCGACGCCAGGAGCCGCCGGCGGGACGGACCACCATCCTCTACATGCGCCAGCCCACCATGCTGGACGGGAAGCCCGTCGCCAGCCCCGTGGGCATGACCGGCAAGCGCCTGGAGGTCAGCTTCTGGCGCGTCACGATGGAGGAGGCGCTCGTGCGCCTGCGCGTCGGCATGGTCAACGGCATGAGCATCCGCGTGCGGGACTTCATCCTCGCCTCCCATGCGGCGGCCTGCGCGGTCGCGCAGGACGCGGACAAGCACGGCGGGGTGCTGGTGGTCGACATGGGCGCCGGCACGACCGACTGGATCCTCTATTTCAAGGACCACATCCTCTGCGCCGGCTCGCTGCCCGTCGGCGGGGAGCATCTCACCAACGACCTCAGCGTGGCCCTGCGGGTCAGCCGTGAGACCGCGGAGGACCTGAAGTGCAGGTTCGGTTCGGCCGTGCACCGTGAGGCCGACGTCAACCAGACCATCTGGAAGGACGGCGACCGCGGGCTCGGGGACCAGCAGTTCAACCGCGGCACCATCACCCGGGTGCTCTCCCTGCGCTATCAGGAGACGCTCGACCTCGTCCGCAAGGACGCGCTGCGTCAGCTCGAGGGGATCTTCCCGGGTCATGCCGTGCGGCTGGACCAGCACATGCTGCCCTCGGGCGTCATCCTCACGGGCGGTTCCGCCAACCTCGCGGACGCCTGCGAGGCCGTGCAGCAGACGATGGGGCTGACCGCGCGGGTGGGCATGCCCGTCTTCGACAACGATTCGCTGCGGAAGCCCGAGTATGCGGGCGTCGTGGGGCTCATGCGCGCCGCCATCACCGACGCCCCGCCCGCCGCCCGTCGTCCGCGCGGGCTCTGGGAGCAGCTCAAGGCGCTGTTCCGCCTCTAAGATGGAACGCGCGCCCTCGATCCTCCTTCTCGGACTGGGCGGCGCCGGTTGCTCGATGGTGGCGCGCCTCTCGGCCGCCTTGCCGGCGGAGGTCGGGGCGCTGTTCCTCGACACCGACGAGCGTTCGCTGCCGGCGGACGCGCGGACGATCCAACTCGGCCGGCAGCAGACGCGCGGCATGGGCACCGGCGGTGAGACGGGGGCCGGCCTGGCCGCCGCGGAGTCCGAGGAGGTGGCCTTGCGCCGCGCGCTGGCGGGCGCGCCGGTCGTCGTGATCGTCACCGGACTGGGCGGAGGCACGGGCAGCGGGGCCGGACCTTTCGTCGCCGGACTCGCCGCCGACTCCGGCGCCACGGTCCTGTGTTTCGCGACGATGCCCTTCTCGCACGAAGGGGAGCGTCGTCAGCGCGAAGCCGACCAGGCCGCGACCGCGCTGGCGGCGCGCTGCCATGGATTCGTCGCCGTGCACAACGACCTGCTCCTGCAGCAGGTGCCGGCCGATTCCGCGCTGCCCGCGACCTTCGCCGCGGCCGACGCCTGGGTCGGAGGCGCCATCCGCGGCCTCGCGGCCGCCTTCGCGCCGGGAGCGCTGGTGCCCGCCGATCCGGCGGCCATCCGTTCGATCCTCTCGACTCCCGGGTCGCCCACGCTCTGCGCCTTCGGCGCGGGCGAAGGGCCGCGCGCCGCGATGACGGCCGCCCGGGCGGCCGTCGAATGCCCCCTCGCCCACGGTCCGGGAGCGGTGACCAAGGTCGCCTCGATCTTCGTGCACGTCTCCGGCGGCCCCGAGCTGACCTCGACCGACGCGTTCGACGCCGTGGCCATGGTCCGCCAAAAGTTCGGCGGCAACACGGCCACGGTGCTGTGCGCGCGCACCGATCCCGGGATGGCCGGCCGGGCCGAAGTCTCCGTGCTCGGAGCCTCGCTGCCCGAACCGAAGCCGGCCAAGGCGCGCAAGGGGGGCAAGGGGGCCAAGGACGACCAGTCGCAGACGGTGTTCCCCTTCGCCACCGATGACGCGGTGCGGCGCGGCTTCTTCGGCGGCGCCCCCCTCACGATCGTCGACGGACAGGACATCGACGTGCCCACCTACATCCGCAGGGCGGTGCGGCTGCCCGCGGGCCCCTGAGTCCGCTTCCCGGTTGCGCCCGTCCCCCGTGCTCCTACGGTGGATGCGATGCCCGCCTTTGACGTCGCCGCCGTCCGCCGCGATTTCCCGATCCTCGGGACTTCGGTGCGGGGCCGTCCGCTCGTCTACCTGGACAACGCCGCGACCTCCCAGAAGCCGCTCGCGGTCATCCGCCGGCTGGAGCGCTATTACGCTCAGGAGAACGCCAACGTCCACCGCGGCGTCCACCTGCTCAGCGAGCAGGCCACCGCGGCCTATGAGTCCGCCCGCGGCACGGTCGCGGCCTTCCTCGGACTGAAGGACGCGCGCGGCTGCGTGTTCGTCCGGGGCGCGACCGAGGGCATCAATCTCGTCGCCGAGTCCTGGGGGCGGGCCCATCTCCGGGCCGGGGATGAGATCCTGCTCACGCACCTGGAGCATCATGCCAACATCGTGCCCTGGCAGGTCGCCGCGGAGCGCGCCGGCGCCCGGGTGGTCGTCGCGCCGGTCACGCCGCGCGGCGAGGTCGACCTGCCCGCGTTCCGGTCGCTCCTCTCTCCGCGCACGCGGATCGCGGCCTTCTCGCACGTCTCCAACGCGCTCGGCACGGTGAATCCCGCCGCCGAGATGACGCGCCTGGCCAAGGCCGCCGGCGCCGCCGTGCTCATCGACGGATGCCAGGCGGCCGCGCACTTCAAGGTGGACGTCCCCGCGCTCGGCTGCGACTTCTACGTCTTCTCGGGCCACAAGACCTTCGGGCCCACCGGCATCGGGGTGCTCTGGGGCCGGCCCGAGCTGCTGGACGCCATGCCGCCCTACCAGAGCGGAGGCGACATGATCCGGAAGGTCGATTTCGCGGGCACCACTTTCCGCGAGGCTCCGGAGCGTTTCGAGGCGGGCACGCCCGACATCTCCGGCGCCATCGGCCTCGCCGCGGCGCTCGACTACTTCATGCCCCTGCAGGCGGCCGCGCACGCCCATGAGCAGGAGTTGCTCGCCGCCGCCACGGAGCGGCTGAAAGGCGTCAAGGGGCTGACGATCGTCGGTCAGGCGCCCGAGAAGGTCGCCGTACTCTCCTTCACCCTGGAGGGCGCGCACCCGCACGACGTCGGCACGCTGCTCGACGCGGACGGCGTCGCCATCCGCACCGGCCACCACTGCTGCATGCCGTTGATGAAGAGCTTCGGGCTCGCCGGCACCGCGCGCGCCTCCTTCGCCTTCTACAACACGCTGGAGGAAGTCGAGGTCCTGGCGCGTTCCCTTGAGCGCGTCAGGAAGATGACCGCCTAGGCGGCCGAGGTCTCACGCATCAGTCCGAGCAGCCCCTGCACTTCCCAGTTGCTGGCGCGTGCGGGCAGTCCGAGCAGGCGCCTCGCCTCCTCCACTTCGTCCGGCCGGTTGCCCGGCGGCCATTCCATCCAGGGCCGCTCGAAGGGCCGGCCGGTCGCGTGCAGGAGCGGCAGCAGGGCGTCGACCGCGACCGTGTCGGCGCGGCCTTCCGGCAGCGCGTGCGCCAGCACTTCCTGATGGAGCTCCCGGCGGGCCGCATTGACGGACGCATGCGGGCGGTCCGCCCACCGCAGCAGCGACTCACGCCAGGCAGGGTGGGTCCGGTTGAGGTCGAGATACTGGGCCAGCCGGCGGTAGGGATGTCCCGACGGGCGCAGTCCGCGCAGACGCCACCTTCCGCACTTGCGCATGTAGACGGCGTCAAGGCCGATGAGCGTCATGGACTCGGGAGTCAGGTCCGCGGCGAGCTCCGACATCGGCGCGCGGTTGCCGCCGGAGCCCAGCGATTCGACCACGAGGGCGTGGCAGGCCGCAACCCAGCCGCGCTCCTTGAGTCTGGCGGAGGCGTGCGCGGCCTTGCGGACGAAACGGGCCGCGGCCTGCTTGCGGAGGCGGTCCGCGACGTCCTCGCCGTCTTCCCTCAGGCGGCGGGCGACCGCGTGCGCGCGGCCGCGCAGCTCCAGCAGGGCGTCCTCTTCGGCGAGGTCCTCGAGGTCGCGGGGCAGGTGCGGGAGCAGGAGCGCGGCTTCGGGGACGCGTCCGGAGGACGTCCTGACCGGCCTGAGGTCCGGCAGCAGCACCGCGTGCAGGACCACGCTTTCGTAAGCGGGGTCCGTGCCGTGCCCGTGGGCCTCCCAGTCGCCGCAACGCAGGTGGATCTCGACGTCGCCCCGCGTCCGTGCGCCGTCGACGCGCAGTTCTGCGCCCAGGAAGTCGGGTCCCGCGCCGCGGTTCCAGGCGCCCGGCCGCACGACTTCGATGAGCGCGCCCGAGAGGGCGGGGAGGGGACCGCGCACTTCGCCCGCGGCCCACAGGCGCTGGATCGCGCGCTCCGCCAGCGTGAACGGGCCGTAAGGCCCCGTGAGTTCCTCGACTTCGTCGTCACGGCTCATGCCGCAACTTCAACGCCTGCGGTCGGAGCCGGAAACCCGGACATCGCCCAAGGGTGATGGAGGGGAATGGACTTGAGGGAAGCCCCCAGCCCGCCATCGTCCCTTCTCAGGGAGAGGTGGCAGAGTGGTCGATTGCACCTGACTTGAAATCAGGCGAACCGCAAGGTTCCGGGGGTTCGAATCCCTCCCTCTCCGCCCCCTTCGCATGAAAGCCCGCCGCATCGTCGTCCTGGACGGATACACGCTCAACCCCGGGGACCTGGACTGGACTCCGCTGTCGGAGCTCGGACCGCTCGAGGTTCACGAATGGACCGCCCCCGCGGACGTGGCGGCGCGCATCGCCGGCGCCGACGTGGTCTTCACGAACAAGACGCCGCTCACCGCTGAGACCCTGTCCGCGGCCCGCGGCCTGCGGTTCGTCGGCGTGCTGGCCACGGGCTACAACATCGTGGACGTCAAGGCCGCCGAGACTTCGGGCGTGCGGGTGGCCAATGTCCCCGGTTACGGCACGGCGGCGGTCGCCCAGCACGTTTTCGCGCTGCTGCTCGACCTGACGAATCACGCCGCGCTCGAGGGCGCGGCCGTCGCCGCGGGCGAATGGACCCGTTCCCGCGACTTCTGCTTCCTGCGGCGGCCGATCGCCGACCTCGAAGGGCGCACCCTGGGCGTGGTGGGGTGGGGCGAGATCGGCCGCGCTGTCGGTCGCATCGGGGCCGCCTTCGGCATGAAGGTCATCGCCGCGGCCCGGACGCCCAAGTCCGATCCGGCGGCGGAGTTCGTGGGCGTCGAGGAGCTGTTCGCCCGCGCCGACGTCATCAGCCTGCACTGCCCCCTGACGGACGCCACGCGCGGCCTCGTCTCCGCCGCCATGCTGCGCCGGATGAAGCCGACCGCTTACCTGATCAACACCGCCCGCGGTCCGCTCGTGGACGAGGCCGCGCTGGCCGCGGCGTTGCGCGACGGTCGCATCGCGGGCGCCGGGCTGGACGTCGTGTGCGTGGAGCCGATGCGGGCGGACTGTCCTCTGCTCGGAGCGCCGCGCTGCGTCATCACTCCGCACGTGGCGTGGGCCTCGCCCGACGCCCGCCGGAGGCTCATGGACGAGACCGTGGCCAATCTGCGCGCCTTCCTTGCGGGAGAGCGGCGCAACGCCGTCGTCTGAGATCGCTCACTTCTTCCGTCCGACCTCGCTGAACTCGCCGCTCAGCTCGAGGTCGGCGGACGTCACCCGCACGGGGGCGCCGCCCTCCGGGACTTCGGCCTTCAGCGTCCAGAGGATGCCGTTGACGATGAGCCGGCGGAAGGGCTCCTCGGCGAAGTTGTCATGGAAGTGCGCGCCCACGAAGCCGAAGGAACGTCCGCCGTCGGGACGTTCAAAAGTCCAGGCCACGGGGTGATCCTCCCCTGCGACCGTGACGCGGGCGGACGCTTTCGCCGCGGGCAGGAATCTCAGCCGGTAATACCATTCGTCGCGGCAGCTGAAGTCGCTCCAGCCTCGGCCCACGGGATGGCCTTCGGCCACGTCACGGACCTTCGCGGTCTCGACCTTGTAGCGGGAGAAGCCTCCCTTCTGCGCGTTGAACCATCCGCCCATCGCGTTGAGCCAGAGTCCGGAAGCCTCGGGATCGGCGGAGCCGGTGCCCCAGTGGATGGCCGTCAGTCCCACCCCTTCGGCGACCATCCGCGACATGGCTGCGCGCCGCTCCCGGGAGAAGAGGAGGTCTCCGCCCAGCTTCGTGTGCACGACCACGGCGGAGACGCCCTTCAGGGCGGACTCGTCGGCGGGCCAGCCGCGCGAGACGACGGCCTCCAGTCCCGGCGTCTGCCGCAGGCATCGGGCGAGCAGCTCGCAGTCGTCCATGTAAGTGTGCGTGCGATAGGGGTGATCCGGCTGCTGTCCGATGAGCAGCACCTTCCTGGGCTCGGCGCCCGCCAGCGCGGCGAGCAGGAGGGGCAGGGCGGTCAGTGCGGCTTTCATCGGTTCTGTTTGCTGGGTTTGAATTCACGGACCTCCCGTTCGACTTCCGCCGCCTGCGCCGCGGAGAGCATCCTGTTGGCCACGAGTTCGGCCAGGAGCTTTTTCGTCGGCGAGCGCGGCACGCGCCGAAGGGCGGCGAAGCGGGGCGGCAGGGCCTGTTCCGCGGCGTCGGCGTGAAGCTCCGCCAGCAAGGTCCATTTGGCGTATTCCCGGTAGTCGGGCTTCAGCGAGCCACTGGAGCCGGGCGGTGACAACGAAGCCTGGGCGAGCCCCGACATGCCGTAGGCATTGCCCTGGAGCGCGGAGCGCCGGAACCAGTCCGGAAAGCTCGCCACCTCCGACCGCATGCAGTCCCTTCCGACGATGTGGTATTCGGCCATCACGCGGTCGTAGTCGGGGCCGATGAGGAGCCGTCCGACCGTCTCGTACTCGTGCCGCAGCTGGTATCGGTTCTGCTCGGCGTCGCGCAGGACCACGGCGAAGGCGGCCTGGGCGTAAGAGTCGCCCCCCTGGGCCTGCCTCTGCAGGGCGTTCGCCACGGAGTCCAGGTAGTAACGCGGACGCCGCATCTCCTCCTCCCGGTTGCGTCGGTTCTGTTCCGCGGCGGCGATTCTCTGCGCGATTTCGGCGCGACGGCGCTCTTCCTCGGCATGTTCGCGCTCCCACGCCGACAGCATCAGGCGCCCGAGGAGGCCTGCGACCAGCAGCAGCACCATGATGATGGTGCCTCCCGTCAGCGGCTTCATGGGGTCTTTGGGCATCTTCCCACCATTCAGGCGGACTCCATTCCCGGGTCGAACCTTAAGACTCCGAGGGCCCGTGAATGCCCGCCCGCGGCCCCGCTTTTACTTGAGGCCTGCGGCGGGGATGGAAACATCTGGGCACGGATGCGCCCCCTCCGAACATGCTTCCTGTTGCCGTTGGCCGCGCTGGCCTTCGCCGGAAGTCCGCAGGGGGCCGATGAGTTCCGCACCAAGGTCCTGCCGGTGCTGAAGGAGGCCTGTCTGGGCTGCCATTCGACGGAGAAGCAGAAGGGCGACCTCGATCTCGAGGCATTTGGCGACGCCGCCGCGGTGCGGCGCAATCCCCGCGTCTGGGAGCAGGTGTTCGAGCAAGTCTCCACCGGGGAGATGCCTCCCAAGAAGGAGCGGCAGCTGTCGTCCGCCGAACGCGCCTTGCTGCTCGAGTGGACCCGCCGCGAGCTGGAGGCGGCCGCGCTCGCCTCGGCCGGCGACCCCGGGCCGGTGGTCGTGCGCCGTCTCTCGAACTCCGAATACGCCCACACCCTGCGGGACCTCACCGGCGTGCCCTCGCTCGATCCGGGACGGGAGTTCCCGGTGGACGGAGCCGCGGGGGAGGGCTTCACGAACGTCGGCGCGGCCCTGGTGATGTCGCCCGCGCTTCTCACCAAGTACCTCGACGCGGCCAAGGAGGTCAGCGAGCACCTCGTCCCGCTTCCCGACGGCGTACGGTTCTCCTCCGGCGTCTCGTCGCGCGACTGGACCGACGAGGCCTTGGCCAAGATCCGGAACTTCTACGCCAGGTACACGGTCACCGCGGCGACCTCGGATGCGGCCGCCACCGTGGACGGCATCAAACTGGACAAGGGCACGGGCGGGGGCCGTGTGCCGCTTGACGCTTACTTGGCCGCCCTGCGCGGCGGGAGCAATCGCGAGGGGCTCAGCCCGCGTTATCTGGCCACGCTCAGGTCGGCCTTGGAGTCCTCTTCTCCCTCGCCGCTCATGGCTCCTCTGCAGCGCCGGCATCGCGAGGGCGTCCTCAATCAGGCGGACATCGCGCCTTGGCAGTCGGCCCTCTGGCGCTTTTCGACCGTAGGCCAGATCGGCAAGAAGGAAGGCGGCAGGGCCTGGCAGGAACCGGTCGAAAGCGTCGCCGGGTCGGTCCAGTTCCGCGAGAAACTCTCCGGCGACGTCACAGTGCGCCTCGTCGCCGGAGACGCCGGCGACGGCGCGGTCGGCGACCAGGTCGTGTGGGAGCGGCCGCGGCTCAGGGTCGCCGGACGTCCGGAGGTGCCGCTGGACGACTTGGCCGGTCTGTTGGCCCATCTTGAATCCAGCATCGGCCGTCACGCCGCCCTGACTCCGCAAGTCTTGCGCGCAGCTTCAGCGGTCGAGGCCGGCGCCCCTGCCGAACGTGCCGCTGTCGATGCCGGGGTCGACCCCGCGCTGTTGTCCGCCTGGCTCGACTACCTCGGCATCGGTCGTGTGAAGCTCGAACCCCTGCTGACCAAGAAGGTGCTTTCCGTCCCGGGCCATCCGAAGGTGAGGGGGTGGCAGGGCGACACCGCTCTCAGTGTTCTTGCCAACGCAGGCTACGAGGACGCGCTCACGCCCGGACTGATACGGCGCGGCGGCGTGGCGGTGCATCCCGCGCCGGACCGTTCGGTCGTGGTCGCCTGGCGCAGCCCCGCGGGCGGAGAGGCGGTGGTGACCGGGTCGGTGACCGATGCTCACACTGTCTGCGGCAACGGCGTGGCCTGGCAGCTGGAGGCGCGCCGGGGCATGCGCCGCGACGTGCTGGCGAAGGGCTTGAGCCGGCACGCCCAGCCCTCGTCATTCGGCAAGCTGGCCCCGTTCAGACTTTCGTCCGGCGACGTGATCGCCCTGGTCGTCAGTCCGCGTGACCGCAATCACGCCTGTGACCTGACCGCCGTCGACTTCAAGGTCAGCATGAACGGACGTTCCTGGGACCTCTCCCCCGAAGTGTCGCCTGACATCCTGTCCGGCAATCCGAACGGACCTTGGCATTTCCTGAGTCAGCCCGATGACGGAGAGGACGTGCCCGGCATCCCGAAGGGATCCCTGCTCGCCCAGTGGCGTGATGCGACCGATGCCGACACCAGGGAGACGCTCGCCCTGAAAGTGGCCGCTTTGCTGAAGGACGGCGCCGGTGCGGCGCCCTCCGATCAGGCCCTACGGCAGCAGATGCTGCGTGCATCGGGGCCTTTCCTGGCCGCGTCCCTGGCGTCCTTCAAGCCCGCCACTCCGCGTCGCGAAATCGTCACCTCGGCTCCGTCGGTCCTCGAACTCAAGCTGCCTGCCTCCCTTGCTGACGGTGCCGAGTTCCTCGTCACCGGCCGGCTTGCCGCCGGTTCGGGCGGGTCCGTGCAGCTGCGCGCAGGCGTCGCCGCCGAGCGCCTGCCGGCAGGTTCGGTGCCCGGCGCGACCGTGGTCGTCGAGCCCGGATCCGCCGCTGAAGCCCGTTGGCAGGCCGCCTTCGCCGAGTTCCGCGACCTCTTTCCTCAGGCCCTCTGTTACACCCGCATCGTCCCCGTGGACGAGGGCGTCACGCTGACCCTTTTCTATCGTGAGGATCATCATCTTCGGCGCCTCATGCTGAACGACGCCGAGGCCGCGGAACTCGACCGCCTCTGGGACGAGCTCCATTTCGTCAGCCAGTCGGCCATCCGGCAGATCGACGCCTACGAGCAGCTGCATCAGTTCGCCAGCCAGGGGGTCCTGAAGGACACCTTCGTCTCCCTGCGCGAGGGCGTCTACCGGGCGGCCGACGAATTCCGTGCGAAGATGGTCGCGTCCGAGCCGGCCCAGGTGTCGGCCGTCATCGATTTCGCCGGCCGCGCGTGGCGACGTCCGCTGACCGCCGCCGACCGCGACGGCCTCCGCCTCCTGTATGACCGCCTCCGCAAGGACGGCCTCGCGCACGACCGTGCGCTGCGTTCCCTGCTGGTGCGGGTGCTGACCTCCTCCGACTTCCTCTACCGCGGTGAGACCGCGCCGCCCGGCGCCGGCCCCGCTCCGCTCGACGACTGGGAGCTCGCCTCACGCCTCAGCTACTTCCTGTGGTCGTCCGCTCCGGACGACGAGCTGCGTTCGCTGGCCGCCGCGGGCCGGCTTCGGGATCCAGCGGCGCTTGCCGCCCAGACGCGGCGCATGCTGCGCGATCCCAAGGTCGTCCGCCTCTCCCGTGAATTCGGCTGCCAGTGGCTGCACGTGCGCGACGTCGCGGAGCTCGATGAGAAGAGCGAGCGTCACTTCCCGGAATTCGTCTCCCTGCGTGGCGCGATGCAGGAGGAGGTCGAACGGTTCTTCACCGACCTCTTCACCGGGGACCGGGCCGTGCTCTCCCTGCTCGACGCCGACCACACCTTCGTGAACGGGCCGCTCGCCCGTTTCTACGGACTCAAGGTCGAAGGCGAAGACTGGAGGCGCGTCGACGGCCTGCGCGCCGCCGGCCGTGGCGGCGTGCTGGGCATGGGCGCAACCCTCGCCAAGCAGTCGGGCGCCTCCCGCACCAGTCCGATCCTGCGCGGCAACTGGCTCAGCGAGGTCGTCCTGGGCGAGAAGCTGCCGCGTCCGCCCAAGGGCGTGCCGGTCCTGCCGGAAGAGGCTCCGGCGGGCCTGACCGAGCGTCAGCTCATCGAGCGCCACAGCTCCGATCCCGCCTGCGCCCGTTGTCACCAGCGCATCGACCCTTACGGCTTTTCCTTGGAGGGCTTCGACGCCATCGGCCGTCGGCGCGACCGGGACGCGGCCGGGCTCCCCGTCGTGACCGCGACGACCCTCCCGGGCGGCGTTGCCGTCGACGGACTGGACGGGCTGCGCGGTCATCTCGCCACGGCGAGAGCCGACGACTTCCGCCGCCAGTTCTGCCGCAAACTGCTCGGTTACGCCCTGGGCCGTGCCGTGCAGCTTTCCGACCGCCCCCTGGTCGACGCGATGATTGCGAAGTTGAAGGCGGAGGAGGACCGCGTAGGATCCGTGGTCGAAGCCATTGTCCTTAGCCGTCAGTTCCGCGAGATTCGCGGACGCGACCACGAATCCCAGCGATGAGCACCCCCTCGCCCCATCAGTTCAGCCGCCGCACCTTCCTGCGGGGGGTGGGCGTCACCATGGCGCTTCCTTGGCTCGAGTCCGCCGCCGTCTGGGGTGACGAGCCCGGTCGCGCGAGCCGTCCCGCCAGCGAGGCGCCCGTCAGGGTGGCGGTCGTCTTCTCCGGCAACGGCTTCCATTCCAAGGAGTGGTGGGCGAAAGGGGAGGGCGCCGGCATGGAGCTGGGCAAGGTGCTCCTGCCGCTCGCCGATTTCCGCAGCCGGCTCACCTTCATCAAGGGCCTCTACCATGAGGAGGCGCGGAAGGGTAACATCCACAGCTCTCAGACCGGCAACCTCCTTTCCGGCGCGCCCATCTCCTCCGGCGGAGAAATCCGTTCCGGCACCAGCTTCGACCAGCTCATCGCGCAGTCCTACGGGCGATCGACCAAGGTGCCCAGCCTCGTCCTGGGCTGTGAGCGGTCCAATCCCTCCGTCCACAAGAACTACTCGATGCTCTACAGCTCCCACGTCTCGTGGAGCTCGCCGACCACGCCGACGCCCCTGGAGCTCTATCCTGCGCTGGCCTTCGACCGGCTGTTCAAGGACGAGGCCTCGCCGGGCGACCGCAGCGTCCTCGACGCCGTGCTCGGCGATGCCGGCGACCTGCGTCGCCGCGTGAGCGCCGCGGACCGCGGCAAGATCGACGAATACCTCGAGTCCGTGCGCGACGTCGAGCGCCGCATCGAGTCCGCCGGACGGCGCGGCGAGCTGCAGGGCTGGCGTCCCACGCTCGACAAGCCCGACAGGAAGCGGCCCGCCGACGGCATCCCGCAGGACGTGGCCGAGCACATGCGCCTCATGTGCGACATCATCGTGCTCGGCTTCCAGACCGACACCACCCGCGTCGCCTCCCTCAAGCTGAACAACGACCACAGCGCCCTGCGCTTCCCGCTCCTGCCTTCGGTCGAGCAGGCCGGCCACGGCATCGACTACATGATCCACCATCTGCTGTCCCACTCCGACGGCGCCGACTGGCTGCGCGTGAACCAGTTCTTCATGGAGCAGATCGCCTACCTCTGCCGCCGTCTGGATTCCGTGAAGGAGGGCTCCCGCACGCTGCTGGACAACACCATGGTGCTTTCCTGCTCCAGCATGATGGCCGGAGCCCGCCACGACAACGACCAGCTCCCGATCGCCCTCGTGGGCGGCGGGGGAGGGCGCATCCGCGGCGGACGCGTGCTGGACTATTCCGGCAAGCCGGACCGCCAGCTCTGCCGCCTTTTCCTTTCGATGATGGACAAGGTGGACGTCCGTCCGAAGACCTTCGGCGACGGGCGCAAGATGCTCGAGGAGGTCTGAACCTCAGCGCGCCGGCCGCTCGGGCACGGGCCTGAAGGCGTCCGCGCGTCGGCGGGCCTCGGCTTCATCTTTGTCCGAAAGCTGCCGCTGGAAGATGTCCCGCAGGTTGTTCCGCCATGCGGTGTAAGTATGATAATCCAACATCGTCGGCTTTGTCCCGGTCTCTCGGTTGCGGTCGGCGATCAGGATCCAGGTGAGGCCCTCCTGGTGCCTGCCCTTGTCGGCCAGGTCATCGGCCAGCCGCACCTGGGCCTCCGCATGCCCTTGGCGTGCGGCGCGTTCATACCATCTCACGCTGGCCGGCGGGTCGGCGGGAACGGCGGGAATGTTGACGATGTTCACCGTCTGCAGATCGGGCATCGGCTCCCCGATCAGGGCGGGGAAGTGCACCGAGAACATCATCGCGCCCGCATCACCCGACACCAGGTCTTCCATGCCTTTCGTCAGGATGACGCCCATCAGGAACTGCGCGTCGGGGTCGCCGGCCTCGGCGTTTTTGCGCAGGGTGTCGTAAAGCGCGCCGACGTCGATCTTCCTCCGGGCAAGCCGCGCACGTTCCTGCTCCTCGTCGTATCGTCTCTGGTTCTCCTGGGCCGCGCGCAGGGCCGCCTCCTGTCTTTCTGCGGCGGTCTCGCGCATGGTGACGCAGCCCCGGACCGCGAGGCCGAAGACGCAAAAGAGCAGCATCCCGGTCAATCCGACGGTCAGCGGCCTCATGTCCGGTCCCTGCATGGGGCGCATACTCATCGGCCGGCCCGAAAAAGGCGAGGGATTAAGCCGTCCCGACCGAAGCCGGCCTGCGCACCGAGGCTTGCCGCCCGCCTTGGATCGTGGAGAGTCACTTCCCCCCATGCGCTCCCTGCTCCTGCTCGCCCTGCTTGCCGTCTGTCTCCCTCTTTCCGCAGCGGAAGGACGGCGCAACGTCCTCTTCATCATCTCCGACGACCTCAACAACTACCTCGGCTGCTACGGGGATCCGCGGGCACGCACCCCCAATCTCGACCGCCTCGCCGGACGCGGCGTGCGTTTCGACCGCGCCTACTGCGCCTACCCCCTGTGCGGTCCCAGCCGCAACTCCCTCCTGACCGGCCTCTATCCCAACAGCACCGGCATCCACCAGAACGCCCTGATCTTCCGGCAGAGCATCCCCGCGCAGCTCAGCCTGCCGCAGGCGTTCCGTCTGCAGGGCTATTTCGCCGCCCGTCTCGGCAAGCTCTACCATTACAACGTGCCTAACTCCGTCGGCACCGACGGACATGACGACCCCGCCTCGTGGGAGCTGGAGATGAACCCCGCCGGCGTGGACCGCATGGAGGAGCTCGACGTCGCCTTCAGCGTCACGCCGAAGCAGTTCGGCGGCACCCTCAGCTGGCATCCTTCCGAAAAGTCCGACGAGCATCATACCGACGGCATGCTGGCCCGCGACGCCGAGTGGGTGCTCGAGCGCTGCGCCCGCGACCGCTCGCGGCCGTTCTTCCTCGCCGTGGGGTTCTTCCGTCCGCACACGCCTTACATCTCGCCCAAGGCCCCGTATTGGGGGCAGTACGACCCCGACCAGATGCCGCTCTTCCCCAAGGTGGGCGAGCAGCCCGCCGGCGTACCCAAGGCGGCCTTCCTGGGCTCCAAGAAGGACCAGGAGGATCTCCCCGATGACGTCCGCCGGAAGGCCGTGCAGGCCTACTATGCCAGCATCAGCTTCATGGACGCCCAGGTCGGACGCGTGATTTCGGCGCTCGACCGTCTCGGTCTCGCCGAAAGCACCGTGGTGGTCTTCACGAGCGACCACGGCTATCACATGGGTGAGCACGGGCTCTACCAGAAGATGAGTCTCTTCGAGAACGCCGCCCGCGTGCCGCTGCTCGTCGTCGCTCCGGGCGTCGCCGGCGCCGGCACCGTAGTGCGCACGCCCGTCAGCCATGTCGACCTGTTCCGCACCCTCACCGAACTGGCCGGCATCACCCCTCCTGCCAATGTCCAGGGCCAGAGTTTGGTTCCGATCCTCAAGGACCCTTCCGCCGTGGGACGGGGCTGGGCCGTGACCCAGGTGATCCGTGGCGGCGTCGGCCGCGTGGCCGCCTCCACCGCCGCGAGCCAGGTCACCGCGTCGAAGAAGAAGAACGCGCCCAAGTCCTTCTTCGGCTACAGCCTGCGCACCGACCGCTGGCGCTACACCGAGTGGGACGAGGGCAGGGAAGGGCGCGAGCTGTATGATCATGAGTCGGATCCGGGCGAACTCATCAATCTTGCCGACAAGTCGGAGCATGCCCGCACGGTGGCGGCCCTTTCGACCCAGCTGAAGGAGGCCGTGAAGACCACCTTCCCGGCGGACGGCAAGACGCCCGAGGTGAAGGAGGTCCTGTGGTCCCCCTTGATCAAGGACGCCCCTCGCTGAACCGGCCCCTGCAAACGCTCAAAACGGACACCAAGTGAGCGTGTTCGTTCATTACTTGATGGCTGAACCGCCGGGCCGTTCGGATTCGATTCGGTATTGGAACATCTTGCGCCACCGTCAGTCTCCATTCCTCACACTTCACCCCATGAAGCACCCCGCAATCACCGCCCTCGCGCTGCTGCTGGCCGTCTCCGGTCTCGCGCAGTCCAAGCCGGCGGTCCCCAAGATCGTTCTGCCGCCTGAACCCCCGGCGCAGACCGTCACCCAGAAAATCGACCTGCTCGAACTCTTCCGCAAGGGCGAGGCCGAGCTGTTCGTCAATCCCAAGGCGGACATCGCCGGCGATCCTAAGTCCGTGTTCAAGTTCGGATCGGACGGCAACTTCGTCGTCAGCGGCGAAGGCTACGGCGCCATCACCACCCTCGGCGCCTACCGGGACTACCATCTCGTGATCGAGTTCAAGTGGGGTCAGAAGACCTGGGGTAAGCGCGAGTCCCGCTCGCGCGACAGCGGGATCCTCGTCCACTGCTTCGGCCCGCAGGGCACCGTTGGCGGCAACTGGATGGCGAGCATCGAGGCGCAGATCATCGAGGGCGGCGTGGGCGACATCCTCGTCCTCGCCCCCAAGCTCGCGGACGGCACCGTCCTCGAGACCTCGCTCAGCGCCGAGGTCGGCCGCGACCGCGACAAGGAGAAGGTCTGGACCCCGGGCGCGCCGCGCGAGACCATGAAGGGCGGCCGGCTCAACTGGTCCAAGCGCGACCCGGATTGGAAGGACGTCGTCGGTTTCCGCGGCAAGGACGACGTCGAGTCGCCCTTCGGCCAGTGGACCCGTTTCGAGGTGATCGCCAAGGGCGACACGCTCGTCTATCTCGTCAACGGCGTGAAGGTGAACGAGGCCTTCGACGTGAAGCCCAGCCAGGGACGGCTGCAGCTGCAGACCGAGGCCGCCGAAATGCACGTGCGCCGTTACGAGCTGCATCCGTTGGGCGGATTCACCGAGAAGTGGGCGCCGGCCAAGGCCGCGGCCGCCGGCTCCCACCCGGCTTCGGACGACGTGAAGGCGCAGGCCGCCTTCGCGGCCAAGCACGGCGACGCCCAGGAGATCCCGGGCTACGCCATGCGCCCGGCCAGGATCGATTTCGAGAAGGACCAGGCGAAGAACGCCGCCCTGCCTCACAAGCTTCCCGTGGGTTTTGAGATGGTCGTCGCCGCCGCCTCTCCGATGGTGGCCAATCCCACGATGGGATGCGTCGACGACCGGGGCCGCCTGTTCGTGGGCGACTCCATCGGCGTCAATTGGAGCACGAAGAAGTTCGAGCGCGAGACGCCCGGACGCGTCGTGATGCTGGAGGACCGCGACGGAGACGGCGTGTTCGACCGGAGCGTCGTCTTCGCGGACAGGCTGACCGTCCCCAAGGGCGGCTGCTGGGCCGACGGCAGCCTGTTCGTGGCCTCGCCGCCGGGCATCTGGAAGTTCACCGACGCGGACGATGACGGCGTGGCCGAGAAGCGCGAACTGGTGGTGGGCGGCTTCGAATGGACGGCCAACGGCGCCGACTGCCACGGCCCGCGCCTGCACCCCGACGGCCGGCTCTACTGGACCCACGGCCGCAAGGGGCACACCGTGAAGCAGAAGGACGGCACGCTCGTGCACGCGGGCCTCAACAGCGGCGTCTGGTCGATGAAGACCGACGGCACTGACATCCGCTGGCATGCGCTGGGCTGCGCCGACAATCCGGCCAGCATCGACTTCACCCCGACCGGCGAGATCGTGGGCACCGTCGACCTCTATTTCGGCAGCCCGCGCGTCGACACCCTCATGCAGTGGCAGCTCGGCGGCGTCTACGAGCGCCCCGACTTCCTGCGCATCATCGCCGACCTGCCGCGCACGCACGAGCGCATGCCCATCCTCCGCGAGCTCGGACACGTCGTCCCCAGCGGTTGCTCCTTCTGGAAGAACGCCGACCGCGTGGCGCCCGCCGACCACCCCCTTTCCTCCGGCCCCGACAGCCTCCATCTCCTCGTCGCCTTCTACAACTCCCAGAAGATCGTCCGCTTCGAGCTCAAGCCCGACGGCTCGACTTATCAGGCCGCCGAGCACGAATTCTTCACCGTGGACCGCAAGGGTTCGCACCTTTCCGACGTGATCGAGGCTCCGGACGGCTCGCTGCTCGTCGTCGACACCGGCACCTGGTATTCGCACTGTCCGTCCAGCCTGAAGGGAGTGGAAAACGTGCCCGGCGCGATCTACCGCGTGCGCCGGACCGGAGAAGGGAAAGCCGCGCACGCGGCCGTCGCCAAGGCGCACCGGCCCTTTGCGCCGGCCCCGGTCAGGACCGACGCCGAACTGCTCACCCAGCTTTCCTCCGTCGATCAGGCGGTCGTCCGACGCGGGTTGGAAGGACTGACTTTCCGTGAG
>CAIOPO010000101.1 GCA_903860195.1 uncultured Opitutia bacterium
CTCCGGCCGCCTTGCGGCGGCCATTCATCGCATCCATCCCTAACCCTGTCCCTGTCCCTGTCCCTGTCCCTATCTCTGCATCCCCTTGCCCCCTGAACCGTCACTTCTTCAGGGTGTTCAGGTATTCGCGGATGGCTTCGAACTGATCCTCGGCCTTGCCGTTGAAGTGCTCGGTGAGCTGGGTCATGCCGTCGCCGTCCGCATATTTCGGCATCTTGGTCTCCGGGTCCAGTCGGTTGGGATTGAGCAGCCAGCGGTGGAAGTGGCCCTTGCGCAGGCGTTCCGCGGAGAGGGCGAGGTTGATGCCCGGGGCTTCGAAGACGGCGGTGGCCTCCTTTTCGCCGACGTCGTGGCAGGTGATGCAGTTGAAGCCTCCGTCCATGCCGAGTAGCTTCTCGCCGACCGCGATCCGTGCGGGGTCGGGCTTGGGGTCCTCGGGATCCTTGGGTCCGAAGCCGTGCTGCTGACCAAGTCCGAGCGCCAGCGTCGGAGCGTGATGCGTGAAGCCCGGCATGACGCCGATGAGCCACCAGCGCGGCTTGTCCTCGACACGGCCGGCGATGAATTCGGTCATCCAGGCGGTGCGCAGCTTCTCGCCCTGCCAGGTCAGGGCGGGCACGGGCGCGTCGGGCACCGGCTCGCCTTCGACGTGTTCCTTGGGGGGGAGGAGGGAGCGCAGCTGCCGGCATTCCTCGTCGAGTTTCTTCCAGGAGCTGACGCGGCCGTCCAGATTGTGGCAGCCCGCGCAGTTGAGCGCGCGCAGATTGCGGGTCGCGAATTCGGCGGGCACGTCGGCGGCGAGGCCGGCGGCGACGTCCGACTTCATGAATTCGAGCAGCGCCGCGCGCTCGGCGCCGGAAAGGTCGTAGGCGGGCGCCCGGCCGCGCCCGGCCGCGCCGTCGGAGAGGCAGCCCTTCGCGCCGGCGGCCGCGACTTTCGCCAGCGGCGGCTGGGTGGTGGCCGGCATGCCGGCGTGGCAGTTCAGGCAGCCGGCGGCGGCGATGAGCCCGGCTCCGCGCGCGGCGTCTCCTTCCTTGGCCGTGAGCTTGGCGGCGGGCGCCTTGGTGAGCAGGTAGGCGGCGAGCTGGGAGGCCTCCTCCTCGGTCAGGCGGAAGTGCGGCATGCGCGCGGCCGGCCAGTTCTTGGCGGGGTCGAGCAGGTAGTCCTTGAGCGCGCCGTCACGCCACTTGACGCGCACGTGGGCGAGCGGGAGACGCCCGAGGGCGTCGTCGCCCTTGGCGTCGGGCTGGCGGTGGCAGCCGACGCAGCCGAGATTGGCGAAGAGCGCCGCGCCGGCGGGGGCGAGCGCGGGGTCCGCGGCCGGAGTGGCGTTCGGGGCGGCGCCCTGCGTGAGCATCGCCGCGAGGTCCGCGGCCTGCTGTTCCGCGTCAGGGCCGTTCAGCACCGCGGGCATGAGCGAGTGCGGGCGGAAGGAGGCCGGATCGAGGATCCAGCGGGTCAGCCACGCGCGGTCGAACTTCGCGCCCAGTTCCGCGAACAGCGGCGCGTTCTGGCCGTATTCGGGCATGCCCGTCCCCTTGGCGGGCAGCTTGGCGTCCTGGTGGCAGGCGGCGCAGTTGAGATTGGCGAAGAGCGCGCGTCCCTCGCGCAGGCGCAGCGCCTTGGCGAGCGCTTCGTCGCCCGTGTGGCTGAGCGCGGTCGGCGGGAAGGCCTCGCGTGGAAAGTCCTTCGAGGCCCAGCCGGCGCGCACGAAGGCGTCGGCTTTGCCGTCGGACTCGAACTCCGCGACGACGGCGTTGGGGCCCTTGTTCAGCTGCACCGACTTCGTGCCGGCGCCTTCGAGCGCGGGCTGTCCGTTGACGCTGAGGCGGAACTTTCCCGAGGTCTCCGCCCAGAGCGAGAAGACGCCGCGCACGGGGGCGTCGATCGAGCCTTCCCAGCGCGCCTTGAAGGCGCCGGCGGGAATCCAGGGCGTCGCGGGCTGTCCGGCGGGCACGTGCAGGGCGAGCAGGCGGTCGACGCGCCGGTCGGCGCGGTCTCCCGACTCGAAGGTCACGCTCAGGCCCTGGGCCGGCTCGGCGGCGGCCGTCGCGAGCGGGGCGAGGAGGATCGTCAGGAGGCTGCGGAGCTTCATGGCGGCGTGGGCCAAGGGTCGCCCTTCGGCGGAGGTTGGCAAGCGGACAAGAAGAAGGCCCGGGAAGTTCCCGGGCCTCCGAACGCGCCTGGCGGCGCGGTCACTTGGCGAAGCTGCGGTAATCGGAGCCCTTGGCGTCCGGCACCACGTTGATCGTGCTGCTGACCTCCTCCGGCACGCGCGTGCCGTCGACGGCCTTGAGGGCCATCTTGATGCGCATCTGCATCACGGGCTGGAGGCCGGGGATCTCGAGGAAGACCTCCTTGCCGTCGTCGGAGAGCTTGACGGACTTCACCGCGACGGGGTCGGTTCCCTGTTCGCCCGGCTTGCTGACCTTGTAGTCGGCCGAGCCGTATTCGGAGGAGTACTTGTAGTTGTACTGCTCGACGGACCAGTTCTGGAGGTCGGTGGCCGACTTGCGGTCGAGCGCGCCGGTGAAGCCGAGGGTGATGCCGTCCTTGGTGACGTGGAGGCGGTCCTGCATGGTCACGGACTTGCCCGTGTAGCGCACGCGGTGGATGGCGCCGTCCTTCACGCCGTTGGTCTGCCAGCCCTTGAGTCCGGCGACGTAGAGCTGTCCGTCCACGGGGTGGAAGCGTCCGCGCATGATGCCGGTCGAGAACTTGAGCGGGAACTTCACGACGCCGCCCTGGGGCACGTCGCCCACGCGTTCCTGCAGCACGCCGAAGAGCGAGGACTTGCCGTATGAGAGGTACAGCATGCGGCCTTCGAAGGGCCCCCACTTCTTGGAGGTCACCCAGGTCTGGCCGCCGTTGGAGTTGTCGACGTCGTAGGGGATCCAGCAGAGGTGCGGGGAGTACTTGGCCGGAGCCTGCTCACGGTGCGCGAGGTCGGGGACCTCGATGAACTCGCCCGGCTTGGAGAAGTGGATGTAGTCGGCGGGGACCCAGGTGCCCTGGTTGTCGCCGTTGGAGACTTCGCCGTTGGGGCCGACGCCCATGCCGTTCGGGGCGCGGATGCCGGTGGCGTGCACCTCGAACTTCTTCCCGTCGGGCGAGACCTTGAAGATCGCGCCGTGGTGGTCGCTGAGGGGGCCCCAGCCGCGGCCTCCCGGATTCACCGGTCCGCCCTTCAGGAAGTAGAAGTTGCCCTGCGCGTCGGTCTGCAGGTCGAAGGTGAACTCGTGGAAGTTCGAGGTGACCTGGACGTCGTTGTTGAAGTTCTCATACCGGTCGGCCTCGCCGTCGCCGTTGAGATCGTGCAGGCGGGTGATCTGGTCGCGGCCGAGGACGTACAGGACGTCGTCCACGATGCGCAGGCCGAGGGCGTGGAAGAGGCCGGTGGCGTGGCGCTTCCAGGTGATCTTGGAGGGCTTGTCGTCCGAGAAGCCGCCGATCCACACGTCGCCGCTCCAGGTGGAGAAGGCGATGCGTCCGTCCTTGAAGAAGTCGATCGCGCCGACGCGGATCCAGGAGCGGTAGGGGTTGTCGAGCGGGACGTTGAGGTTGTCGACGAGGTAGGGCGCGTTGAGCGTCTCCTTGAGGCGGTCCTCCAGGACCTGCTTGGCGGCGGGGTCGGATTCGCCGGCGAGCTGCTGGCGGAGGGATTCGGCCTGCTTGGCCTGGTCTTCTTCGCCGGGGGTCACGTCGGTCACGACGGTCTGGGTCCAGCGGGCGGGTCCGCCCTTGGTGAAGGCGGTGAGGTCGGCGGCGCCGGCGGTGCCGGCGGCGGCCTTCAGCAGCGCGTCGTCCTTGCCGACGGCGCCGTGCGCGAAGGAGACCTTGAAGCTCGTGCCGGCGGAGGCCTTCACCTTGAGGCTCAGGAAGCCGCCTTCCTGGCTGAGGGCGGAGCCGGCGGGTAGGCCGCGTCCGACGACGGCGGTGACTTCGTCATCCGGCGCCTTGGGCGCGGGGGCGGGCGCGGCCTTCTTCTTGCCCTTGGGCGCGGGAGGAGGCGGCGGCACGGGGAACTTCATGGTCACGACCGCGCCGGCTTCGGCGAGACGGACGGAGCCGCCGTAGGGGAGGTCCTGCAGGCGCACGGAGGCGTTCAGTTCGCCCTTGGTCACGGTGAAGGAGCGGCTCACGACGGGCACGCCGCCGACGGTCTCGAGTTCGGCGCTCTCCAGCAGCTCGGCGCCGCCGACGCTGTAATGGAACGTCACGCGGTCGCCATGGAGGAAGAGTCCGAGATACTTCGAGTGGTCGCGGGGCAGGGGGCCGAGGGGGATCTTGGACATCACGCCCTCGGGACCCTTGGGCAGCGGGCGCGGATCCTTGAAGGAACCGTCGGGGCTCCAGCCGGGGCCGGGGTTCGTCTCGAAGTGGATCTTGGCGTTCTGAGCCGGGCCCGGGTTGGGTCCGTGTCCGCCGTCGAAGGTCACGCCCTTGAAGCGCAGCCATCCGCCCGTCCAGCCGCCGGCGGCGCGCAGGGTCTCGGTGTCGAAGGCGTAGCCGCCGGCGCGGTCACCGAGGTTCACGACGACCGCCTTGTTGGCGGCGCCGCCCTTCTGTTCGAAGGGGTTCTTGCCCTGGGCGTTGTCGATGGAGGCCGAGAGGAAGCGGCCGTAGTCCATGGCTTCATGCTTGGGCAGGTTCTGCTGCGCGGAGGCGAGTGCCGTCAGGCCGAGCAGCAGGGTGGTGGTCAGGGTTTTCATCTGAGGGGAAAGATGCGGGGCGGGAGGGGCAGATTTGAATAAACACTCATCTTCTGTCCAATGTATTGGAGCGATATGAGCGGATTGGGTTCCGTTCAAATTCGTCCGGCATCTTTTCGACGACGGCGTGAGGGCGGCGGGGATGAGCGTATTCGGCCTAATAACGGGGGCTTCTTACCTTGCGGGTGCCTTTCATAGGGGCTTTTCTGGAGCTTCGCCCCGCCGCTCATGAACCTTCGTTACTTCTCGTTGTCCGCACTGCTGTTCCTCGGCTTTTCCTCGGCGGACGCCGCCGTTCCTGAGCCGGAGCTGATCTTCAATGCCACCGCTCCCGGCAACGATCTCAAGGGGGACCTCCAGGCCCAGGTCCTTTTCGCCCAGAGCCAGATCATCCCCGCACGTCCGCGTGAGGACGACCGCCAGCCGCGCCTGGTCAGCCTGCGCAAGACTCTCCTGCTGGTGCGGCCGCTCCGTGCGGAAGGCGCGGCGCCTCTCTCGGTCTCCGTGCTTGATGCCGCCGGACGGACGCTGGGCTCGTTGAACCTGAGCCCGCCGAACATGCTGCCCGCCACGGCCTACTTCGTGGAGGGGGCTCCCCGGGGCGGCGTCGACTTCTCCGTCAAGAACGCCGACGTCGGCGAACTGAACGATGCCGCTGACATCCAGCAGCTGTCCGACGCGCAGGGCAAGACGTTGCGCGAGTGGCTCGTCCGGCACGACGCGGTGGAGATCCAGATCGGTGACGGTCGCTGGACGCGCCACATCCATCTGCCTCCGGCCAAGGGGCTCGACGGCAAGTTCGTGCGGGTGAAGGCCGGCGCCGGTTACGGCTCGACCATCCATTACGGACCTCGTCAGATCAACGTCACCCGCGGCCAGACGGTCCTTTTCAAGTGCGTCGCGGGGCACTGGCTCCGCGAGGGCGAGCTCGAGAACAACCGGCTGCGCTACGCCGCCGACGCCTGGAGCGCCACGCTGCCCGCGGAATGGATCCGGCCCGGCGTGTCCTTCCGTTTCCGCCGTGGCGCCGTCGCCGGCGAGCTGACGGGCGTGGCGGTCGGCGCCCCCACCCAGCTGCTCCTGCACACCATCGACATCGGGATGCTCACCGAGCCCCGCGCGGCCTTCTCCTTCGCCAAGGACCCCGAGGCGCACCGCGAATACTTCCAGACCCTGCCGGCGACGCAGCTCGTCGTGAGCCAGTACGCCCCGTTGCACCTGACCGAAGTGGTGCTGCCGACCGGCGAGGTGCTCAAGGACCGCGATCCCAGCAAGGGCGGCTGGCATGAGGGCACCATGCGCCAGCGCATCGGCAAGGAGCTGGTCTCGCACGGCATCGACAACGCCAACTACGGACTGCACAGCACCGCGGGCGTCGGCGAGAAGAGCCATCCCTACGTGGCCGCCCAGCTCACCGCGCACAACAACCGCGGCGTCTACGCCAACGGCGTGCAGGTGCACGGCGGCTCGGGCGGCGGCGGCATCGTCACGCTCGACGACTCGCTCGGCAACGAGTTCAGCCACGAGGTGGGGCACAACTACGGCCTCGGGCATTATGTCGACGGCTTCAAGGGCTCGGTGCACCGTCCCGCCGGCGAGGTCAACTCCACCTGGGGCTGGGACGCCGACCGCAACCGTTTCCTGCCCAACTTCTCGCCCGTGCGCAGCGGCAAGGGCTCGACCCTAGACGGACAGACGCAGGAGCCCTTCGACGGCCGTTCCTTCGGCTTCGACGCCATGGCCGGCGGCGCCCCGTTCTCCTCGTTCAACCGTTTCACGCTCTACACGCCCAACACCGCGGCGATCATCCAGAAGTTCCTGGAGGGGAAGGCCCTCTTCGATCCGCAGTCTCCGACGGGCTTCAGCCGCTGGAACGAGGAGACGGCGAAGCTGGAGCCCTACGCGCACCGTCTCGAGGCGGCCGTCTCCGCCGTCTCGGCCCGCATCAAGGAACTGGACGAGGCCTCCCTCGCCGCGCTCTTCGCCGAACATGGACGCGTCACCGTGGCCATGGGCGACGGCAACTGGAAGGCCGAGTTCGGCGTGCCGGCCGCCTCGGCGGAGAACAAGGGGCGCATCCTGGTCATCGACCACGGCGCCGCCTACGCCTCCACGATGACGGTCAACGGCGAGGCGGTGCGCCTGACCCGCGGCTTCGTCCGCAGCTACGTCTCCGACGGCAAGCGCTGGAACGAGGGCACGGGCGCCGAGGGATCGGTCGAGCGCAAGCCCGCGGCCTTCGGCGTGCCGGTGGTCACGTTGGTCGGATATTATGACCCGAAGCTGGAGCTGCGCAGCCACGTCTATCCCGCGCTGCACGGCTCGCTCGGCTTCTGCTACGCCGACGAGGCCGCACGGCTCAAGCCCGCCGACTGCCAGCTCGTCGTGGAGACGAAGACGGGGACGCTGCGTTTCCGGCTCGAAGGACGCCGGCTCGATCCCGGGTGCATGAACAAGTTCCACGTCAACGTGCCCGCCTCGGCCCAGCCGCGCAGCGTTTCGTTGGTCATCGGCGGCAAGGTCGTCGACAAGCGCGCGATCACGCCGTCCTCCGAGAAGCTCGCCGTGACCGTCAACGGCCTCTCGCCCACCGCCAAGTAAGGGCCGCCGCAGGGCGGTGAGAATCGGCCCGCCGCAGGGTGGCAGGTGTGCATCAGGCCGCCGCAGGGCGGCCGGTGGTAGGGGCGTGGCTTCGCCGCGCCCTCCGCGGAGGAGTGCAAGGCGAAGCCTTGCCCCTCGCCCCAGCCCTACTCAGGCCCTCCAGCATCCGGGCGTGTGCTCGTCGAGCACGCCGACGGCCTGCAGGTAGGCCTGGATGATGGTCGGGCCGACGAACTTCATGCCGCGCCGCCGCAGTTCCTTGGAAATCTTCTCCGCCAGCGGCGAGGTGGCCCGCGGCGTGCGCGATCTCCGGACGACGGGCCTTCCGTCGACATGGCTCCAGAGCCAGGCGGAGAAGCTTCCGTGCTCCTCCTGCAGGGCGAGGAACGCGCGGGCGTTGATCGCGACGGACTCCAGCTTGCCGCGGTGACGGACCAGTCCCGCGTCGCGCATCAGGGCGTCGACCTTGCGGGCGCCGAACTTCGCCACCTTGTCCGGCTCGAAGCCGGCGAAGGCGCTCCGGTAGCGCTCGCGCTTGCGCAGCACGGTGATCCAGGAGAGGCCCGCCTGCGCGCCTTCCAGGATGAGCTGTTCGAACAGCAGCCGGTCGTCCCGCACCGGCACGCCCCATTCGCGGTCATGGTAGCGGACGTAGAGCGGGTCGTCGCCGCACCATGCGCACCTGCGGCGGTCCGCCGCCATCAGGCCTTGATCGAAAGGCCGCGGAGCCAGGCGATCCACCCGGCGGGCAGGCCGCGGGCCAGGGCGCCGCGCACGATCTTCTCGTGGTAGAGGCGCGAGGGCAGGTGGGGGCCGGTGGGGTCCACGACCTTGAAAGCGTAGCATTCCAGCGGGCAGTCCTCCACGCCGCCTTCAAGCACCGTGAGCTTCACGCGCCGATAAGGAGCGCCTTCCGCCTCCATCAGGCGGTTCCAGTCGTCGGCCGTCATCTCGTAGACTCCGCCCCAGACTCCGGGCGAGTCCTGGTCGTCCAGGATGTCGGCCGCGCCGCCGCCCCAGGTCTGGCTGGGGTGCGTGAAGGCCATCCGGTGCTTCGGCAGGAAGGCCTTGCCGCGATACTGCGAGCCCGGACAGCGCCGTTCCATCTGGGCGGGATCCAGATTTGAAGCGTAGGCGAAGTAGAACCGGCTCATGCGAAGGGAGCCGGGACTTTGCCCATCCGAGCCCGAGATGCAATCTCGGGTGCGGCCGCCTTGAGGGGCCGCGCGCGGTCGCATTCTGTTCGCCGCAGGGCGAACCACGGTAGGGGCAAGGCTTCGCCTTGCACTCCTTGTTGGAGGGTGCGGCGTAGCCGCACCCTACGTCCGGCCGCCCAGCGTCGGCCATTCATCAATTCCTGGCCCTCTCCCCAGCCCTAGCCCTAATGCCAAACGCATCTCCCCTTGTCCCCGTGTCACCGTGCCCACTTGCCCCCTCGCGGCCGCCTCCGGCGGCCGCGCCTCACCTCGCGATGTCATCCCGCCCCAGCACGGTGACGCCGTGTCGGGCGAGGACTGAGGCGGCCAGTTCCTGGGCCTCGGTGCGGACGATGAGTCCGCGACGGCCTCCGGGACGGAAGAGGAAGGGGTAGACGTAGTGGATGTTGATCTCCGCCGCGAGGAGGGCGGCGGTGACGTCCTTGAGCTGGGATTCCGACTGCAGCTCGATGGCCATCACCGGCACGTCGTCGTGCGCGAAGTTGTGCTCGGCCAGGACTTTCTCCGCCTGCTCGGGGTAGTCGACCACGATGCGGATGATGGTGGAATCGGTCGTGTCCACCAGGCACAGTGCCACGATGTGTACGTCCGCGCCCGCCAGGGACTGCACCAGTTCGTTGAGTCTCCCCACCTTGTTCTCGACGAAGATGGAGAACTGACGGATGGCGCCGAGGTCGGGCTGGCTGCGGGTGTCGGGTGCCACGGAAGGGAATCTTAGGCCGGACCGGGGGCCTTTTCCAGCCTTTATGACGCCAGAGGTGATTGACGGCGTGATTTCTTGTCCGATGGTCTCGGCATGCTTCTGCCCTCGCTGGCGCTCGTTCTCGCCCAGGCCCCGGCCCGTCTGCCTGAGACGGTGGTGATCGAGACGCGCCAGGCGGCCGACATCGCCGACGCCTCGCCTTCGGTCTCGCGGATCGACGGGGCCGGCGCGGTCGAGGCGGGCTACACCACGCTGGGAGGACTGCTGGCTTCGGCTCCCGGGGTCTACGCCACGGAGCAGTCGGGCGAGGGCTCGCAGGCCTCGCTCTTCATCCGCGGGATGAATTCCACGCACACGGCGGTGCTGCTGGACGGCCGTCGGCTGCCGCAAGGTTTCTCGGGAAGCTATGAGCTCGGCCGTTACCGGGTCTATGGCCTCTCCTCGGTGGAGCTGCTCCGCGGTCCCGCCTCCGTCGCCTACGGCGCGAACGCCATCGGCGGGGTGGTGGACATGCGCCTGCCCGATCCGCTGGTCTCGCCCCGCGGCGGATCGGCGCTCGTCGAAGGCGGTTCTTACGGCCGCGCGGCCGCGGCGGTCGGCATCACGGCCAACGACGCCGCCCAAGGCCGCGATGCCTCGCGCGGGCTTGCCGTCACGGCCACGACCACGCGCGATGACGGCTGGCGTGACAACGGCGCGCGTGACGCCACGACGGCCCTGCTCAGCGGCGCCTGGCGTCTGGCCCCCGGCCTGATCGCCGACCTCGTGGGTTCGGTCGACCGCGGTCACGCGGGCCTGCCCGGTTCGGCTCCCGGCTCCTCCGGCGACCCCAATGACTGGCAGCGCGACGGCGGCTGGCTGCTCTCCCCCGGCGTCCGTTTCGACAACGGCACCGTGCGCGGCGCGGCCTTCTGGTCGCGCGGCGGCTCCTCGGTCACGAGTCTCATCGACACCACCGGCCCCTTCGCCTTCACGTCGCACCA
>CAIOPO010000102.1 GCA_903860195.1 uncultured Opitutia bacterium
GGCAGTGGCTCGACCTCGCCCGCTACGCCGACAGCGCCGGATACCCGAGCGACCCGGGCCGTGAAATCTGGGCCTACCGCGACTGGGTCATCCGCGCCCTCAACGCCAACCAGCCCTTCGACCGCTTCACCGTCGAGCAGCTCGCCGGCGACCTCCTGCCGAACCCGACCGACGACCAGCTGATCGCCACCGCGTTCCACCGGAACACGATGACGCAGAACGAGGGCGGCACCAGCGACGAGGAGTTCCGCATCGCGGCGGTCATCGACCGCGTGAACACGACCTACGCCGTCTGGATGGGCACGACGATGGCCTGCGCGCAGTGCCACACCCACAAGTACGACCCGATCACGATCACGGAATACTTCCGCTCCTACGCCTTCCTGAACCAGACCGCCGACGCGGACAAGAAGGACGAGTCGCCCCTGCACAGCTTCACCACCGACGAGCAGCGAGCGCGCCGCAAGGAACTCGAAGGCGTGATCGCCGAGCTTGAGAAGCTGTTCTCCTCCCCTCCCGCCGCCTGGCTCACCGGGCAGGACAGATGGGAATCCTCCGTCCGCCTCGACGCCGGCTGGAAGGGCGTCCGCCCGGCCAAGGTCGCTTCCACCGCGAAGCGCGGCGTGGCCATCGCCGATGACGGCACGGTGTCGCTGGCGGGCAGGCCCGACCAGGACGTGCAGACCGTCGACATCCCTCTGGATTCCGAGCGGCTGACGGCCCTGCGGCTTGAGACTTTCCCCGCCGGCGGAAACTTCGTCCTCACCGAAGTCCGTGCTCAGCTGATTCCGCCCGCGGCGGTCGCCGCGCCCGCCGCGAAGTTCGTCCGCATCGAGCTCCCGGGCAAGAAGCGCTTCCTCCAGCTGGCCGAAGTGGAAGTGTTCAGCAAGGGCGCCAACGTCGCCCAGGGACGTCCGGCCAAGCTGAGCAGCCAGTATGTCGACGCGGCCGCGGGACGCGCCGTGGACGGCAACAAGGACGGCGCCTACGCCAAGGGATCCGTCGCGCACAGCGCCGAACAGGATTCCCCTTGGTGGGAAGTCGAACTCACGGGCGAGCTCCCCGTGGAGAAAGTGACCGTCTGGAACCGTGCCGACGGCGTCAGCGACCGGCTCAAGGGCTTCGAAGTGGTGCTGCTGGACGCCGCCCGCAAGGTCGTCTGGCGCAGCGCCCCGACCCCCGCCCCGGCCAAGGACCACGCCTTCGCGATCGGCGGGCCTTCGCCGGTCACCTTCACCGCCGCCTTCGCCGACCATGAGCAATCGGGTTTCCCCGCGAAATCTCTGGTGGCGAAGAACGGCAAGGTCGAGGGCTGGGCGGTGGCCCCGCAGGCCGATCGCCCGCATCGGCTGACCCTGGCGACGTCCGCTCCGCTCAGCGTGACGCCGGGTTCCCTGCTGCGCGTCACCCTCACTCAGAAATCCGTCCACAAGCAGCACGTGCTCGGGAAGTTCCGCCTGCTGACCTCCGGCGACCCCGCCGCGGCGACCGGCGCCGAACTCCCCGCCGAGGTCCTGGCCGCGGCGGCGGTCGAGCCCGCCGCACGCACTGATGCCCAGAGGTCCGCGCTGGCCTCCTACTACGTCCGCAAGGTTTCCAAGGCCTCCGCCACCGAGCGCAAGCAGCTGGCGACCGCTCAAGAGATGCTCGCTTCGCTTAAGCCCGTCACCGTGCCGATCATGAAGGAGCTCGGCGAAAAGGAGCGACGCGTGACCAAGGTCCAGCTCCGCGGCAACTGGCAGAACCTCGGCGACGAGGTCAGCCCGGGGACTCCCTCCGCCTTCCCGCCGCTGCCCAAGGACGCAGCGGCGGACCGCCTCGCCTTCGCACGCTGGCTCGTCAGCCGTGAAAACCCTCTCACCGCCCGCGTGACCGTGAACCGCATGTGGGAGACCATCTTCGGCGTCGGCATCGTGCGCACCTCCGAGGAGTTCGGCAGCCAGGGCGACCTGCCCATCCATCCCGAGCTGCTCGACTGGCTGGCCGACGAGTTCGTGCGCACCGGCTGGGACGTGAAGCGCATGCTCACCTTGCTCTGCACCAGCCGCGCCTACTGCCAGTCGTCCGCCAGCGACCCCAAACTCAACGAGCGCGACCCCGACAACCGGTTGCTCGCGCGCGGCCCGCGCTTCCGCCCCACCGGCGAACTCCTGCGTGACCAGGCCCTCGCGGTTTCCGGACTCCTGAGCGCCAAGATGTACGGCAAGCCCGTGCGTCCGCCCCGTCCCGCCCTCGGCCTCAACACCGCCTTCGGCGGCAGCAATGACTGGGTCACCAGCACCGGCGAGGACCGCTGGAGGCGCAGCGTCTACACCGAGACCCGGCGCAACAGCCCCTACCCTGCCTTCGCGACCTTCGACGCGCCCAACCGCGAGACCTGCACCATCCGACGCGACCGGTCCAACACGCCGCTGCAGGCTTTCGTGACTTTGAATGATCCGGTGCACGTCGAGGCCCAGCAGGCCTTCGCGCGACGCCTCATGAAGGAGGCCTCGGATGACGATTCACGCATCCGGCTGGCCTATCGCCTGACCGTCGCCCGCCAGCCCTCAGCCAAGGAGATCGAAGCCGTGCGGATCCTGCTCAGCAGATCGGAAAAGCAATACGCCGCGGATCCGGCCCTCGCCCTCAAGATGGCGTCCGAACCGCTTGGCGCTCCCCCAGCCGGCACCGACGTAGCCAAACTCGCTGCCTGGACCGTGGCCGCCGGCGTCATCATGAACCTCGACGAGTTCCTCATGCGTCGCTGACCCAACTGCCCCTAGCCCTAGCCCTGTCCCTAGCCCTTTTAAACAGCATGCATCCCCTTCGCGAAGCCCAGCTTCAACTGACCACTCGGCGCCAGTTCCTCAGCTCCGCCGGACAATTCAGCCTTGGCGCCATCGCCCTGCACGCCCTGAAGGCCGACGCTGCGCCCGCCGAGGCCGCCAACCCACTCGCCCCCAGGCGTCCGCCCCTCAAGGCCAAGGCCAAGCGTGTCATCTACCTGCACATGTCCGGCGGTCCGCCCAACCTGGACATCTTCGACTACAAGCCGCAGCTCGTAAAACGGTCCGGCGAGGACTGCCCGGACAGCTTCCTCAAAGGGCGCAC
>CAIOPO010000103.1 GCA_903860195.1 uncultured Opitutia bacterium
CTCCTGGGGCCAGATGATCAAGGAAGGCGCCGACATCATGGAGGAGTGCCCTTGGCTCCTGCTGGCGCCCTCGTCCGTCTTCGCGCTCACGCTGCTCGCCCTGAACTTCCTCGGCGAGGGCCTGCGGGACGCCTTCGATCCACGCACTTCGCGACGCTGACCATGCCGATCCGACGTTATGCAGTCATCCGGCCGGACGGCTCCGAAGGGGAGCTGTTCGAGGCGGACCTTCCTCCGGAGGCTCCCGACTTCAGCAAGCATCCGGTCACCGGCGAACCCTGCCGTCGGGTCATCGAGGCGCCCACGCTCACGACCCGTTACGGCGAGGGGGCCATGAAGCAGTCCGTCAGCGAGGAGAAGCTGGCCCGGGCCGGTTTCAAGAAGCTCGAGAAGAACGGCGAAGGCGGCTGGACCCAGACGAACTGAAGACCCCGCAAATGAATCGCCCCGCCGAAGGGCGGGGCGAGACATCGTCAGGGTGGGGCGTTTCCGCCGTGATTCAGGCCTTGGCCGGGGCGGCCTCCGCGCGAGCGCGCTTCACGAGCGACTTGGCGGTGTCCGAGGGCTGGGCGCCCAGCTTGATCCAGTGGTCGACGCGGGCGACGTCGATCGTCAGACCCGGGGTCTTGCCCCTGGCGCGGGGGTTGTAGTTGCCGAGCACCTCGACGAAACGGCCGTCGCGGCGGATGCTCTGCTCGGCGACGACGAGACGGTAGGTCGGCTCGTTCTTGGTGCCGAAGCGCTGGAGGCGGATGCGTAGCATGGGTGTTGAAAGAAAATGGAACGTGGAAAGACACACTCGGGGGAGGGGGAGTCAAGCCTTCCCCAGTCCGTCACCCCCTCTTTTTATTACCACCCTCCTTCAAATCATTGAAATCACGCATTTTAAAAAACTGATTTTGAACGATTTGAGGTGAGGTTTGGTTAAAACCCCCTCCGCTCCTGTGAAATGGACCGCCTAGGATTGGGCCTGGGTGCGCAATGAAAAACCCCGCTTTCGCGGGGTTTTTAAGCGGCCCGGAGGGCCGGATTACTGAGCCGAGGCCTCGGCCTCGAAGCGCTGCTCCTTGACCTTGGTGGCGGACTTGCCTTGGCGGTCGCGGAGGTAGAAGAGGCGGGAGCGCATGACCTGGGAGACCTTCTCCACCTCGATCTTCTCGATGTTGGGGGAGTGGACCGGGAAGGTGCGCTCAACGCCTTCGCCGAAGGAGACGCGGCGGACGGTGAAGGTTTCGTGGATGCCGCCGCCCTTGCGCTGGATCACGATGCCGGAGAACACCTGGGTGCGCTCCTTGTCGCCTTCGCGGACCTTGGTGGAGACGCGGACGCCGTCGCCGACCTTGAAGGCCTCGTGGCCCCGGCCCTGCTTGATCTGGGACTGGGTGGCGAACTGGATGAGGGGATGATTGCTGCTCATGGCTGTTTTTCTTGGTCTTTCAGCAGGTCGGGTCGGCGTTTTCTGGTCTTCTCAATCTGCCTTTCCCGGCGCCATCTTTCGATTTCGGCGTGATTTCCTCCGAGGAGGACCGGGGGCACCTCGAGACCATCATAGACGGCGGGTCGGGTGAACTGCGGAAAGGCGAGCAACTTGCCGTTGTAGCTATCCCCCGTCAAGGAGTTTTCCTCCCCCAAAACCCCGGGTATCTGGCGGCCGATGCAGTCTACTAGGACGCAGGCGGGCAGGGTGCCATTGGTCAGGACGTAGTCCCCGATGGAGATTTCCCGGGTCACTTTCCTGTCCCGGAAGCGTTGGTCGATGCCCTCATAATGGCCGGAAATGAGGATAAGGTGCTCTTTTTGGGCCAGTTCCCGCGCCAGGGGGTTGGTGAGCTGCTCCCCGTCGGGACAGAGGTAGATGACCTCGCAGCCCGGGGTGGCGAGGGTGTCCACCGCGTCGAACAGGGGCTGGCAAGTCATGAGCATGCCTGGGCCGCCTCCATAAGGGACGTCGTCCACCTTGCGGTGCTTGTCCTTGGAGTAGGCCCGCAGGTCGTGGGCCTGGAAGCGGATCAGCTCCCGCTCGATGGCCCGGCCGATGACCGACTCGCGGAGGAAGCCGTCGGCCATCTCCGGGAACAGCGTGACTAGGTCGATGCGGACGGGCACGGGTCGGACCGTTGAGAAAGCCCGGGACGGGCCGCCGAGGCAAGGTTACTTCTTCGGGCGCTGGTCCATCCGGATGCCCGGCTCGGCCGGGACCGGCTTGCCCGTCGTGTTCACGTCGGAGGTGAACATGTATTTCCAGACGTCCTCCTGCAGGGGCCGGCCCTGGGCGTCCTTGGGCGAGCCCTTGCCCGGCGTCACGTAACCGTGCGCGGCCGCGGCCTGCTTCTTGGCGTCGCCCTTCATCGGGGCCTCGGTGATGAGGCGGCGCGAGTGTCCGTAGGGCGCCTTGGCCGTGTCGGCGTTGACCACGGGTCCGTACTCGTTGAGGCGCAGCATGAGCCAGGAGCGCTGGTAGTGGTGGTCCGTCCAGCCGCCGTCGAGGACGTGCGTATAGCCGAAGAAGCGGTTGAGCGGCGTGGCCGAGGGGCCGGACTGCCATTCCTCGGTGTTGTCACGCGGGCCGCAGAACATGATGACGCGCGCGACCTTCTGGTGCATCGCGAAGCGGGCGGAGGAGGTGGCGCCGTGCGAGGAGCCGCCGACGACGACCTTGGTCCAGTCGAGCTCCTTGCCGCCGGCGGCGAGGAACTGCTCCCAGCGGCCCTGCGGGTGCTTCTTCACGAGCCACTGCACGAAGCGCGTGGCGCGTCCCTTGGCCGAATCGGCTTCCGCGATCTCGACCGACTTCGAGGCGTCGATGCCGGCGGTGGCCTCGAGGCGGATGTTGCCGAGGTGCTGCGTGTCGGCGGGCACGGTGTTGAGCTTGCTGAACCAGCCGCGCGCGTAGTGGACGCTGACGTGGTGGTAGCCGTAGCCGTTGACCTTCTCGGCGATGACCGGGTTGTGGCCCATCAGCCAGACCACCAGTTCGCCGCGCGGGGCGACGCGCGTGTCGACGTCGGCCAGCTGCAGGTCGGCGGGCTTGCCCTTGCTCTCCAGGTTGAAGTCGATCTCGGGGTACGACTTGGCGGCCGGATCGACCTCGCTCGCGCGCACCGAGAGGTGGTAGGCCTGGGGCTTCGGGTCGTTGAACTTCACCGGCGCGGCGACGGCGGAGGCCGCGACGAGGCCGAGCAGGGCGGGGAGGGCGTGCTTCATGCCGCCGAGACTGCCGCGCCGCGGATGTCAGGCAAGCGCCGAGGTGCGTTCACTTCGGCAGCCGTGCGTCGACGAAGTCGAGGGCCTTCTCGATCACGTCGCGCGGCGCCCACTGGTGGCCGCCGGCGAACTCCATCACCTCGACGCGTCCGTCGGTGACCGTGCGCAGCATCGGCAGCTCGGCGCGGTTCGGGTCCGACTTGCCCATCGTCACCACGACCGCGGCGAGCTGGGTGCCCTTCAGCCCCGGCATCCCGTTGTCGAGCCGTCCGATGCCCGCGCCCTGCAGGATGACGCCGCCGAAGCCGTCGCCCAGCGCCACGAACACCGAACTGGCGCGCGCGCCGCCGGAGAAGCCCGTCGCGACCTTGCCGCCCGGCAGCAGGCGCACGCGCCGTTCGACGTCCTCGGCGGCCGCCAGGAAGTTGCCCACGCTGGGGTCCCACGGTCCGTTGCGGGACTCGTCGAGCATGACGACGACGTAGGTCCCCTTGCGCCGCAGCCAGGCCTCCATCTCGCCCATCCTCGCGTTGCCGGAGGGGGAGGCGATGAAGAGGCATTTCCACTGCCTGTCCTTGGCGGCGAGGAATCCCCGCGGCAGCCACAGGCGGTAGTGGTAGAGGTCGGAGTAACGGGAGAATCCCGACATGTGCTGGCAGGCGATGCGGATCTCCGTCTGCTCCTTCAGCGGCAGGTCCGGCGGAGTCACGGCCGCGGGCGGTCCCTGCGCTTCGAGCGCGGCCGTGCAGAGGCAGAGCAGGGCGGCGAATCTCATCGGCGCCGGCCCTTGGCCTTGCGCGCGTCGATCCGCGACTTGATGCGCAGCAGCACGACCGCGAGCGCCACCACCGCGAAGAAGGTGAAGAGCACGTTGCTCACCTGCACGCCGCCGGCGGCGTCGGGTCCGGAGGAGGTGAGGGCGTCGGCCACGCTGGCAGGCGCGGACGCTCCGTCCTTGTCGCGTCGCACGACGGGCGTTCCCGTCGGCGTGAGGACGGGCCGGTGCACCCCTTGGAACTTCGCGGCCGTCTCGATGCGGCCCGCCACCTCGATGAGGTCGCCCGCCTTGCGGCCCGCCGCCGGCAGCAGCAGCAGGTGCGGCGGGTCGAGCTCCGCCGTCAGCGCGAGCTCATAGCCGTCCCCTTCTTCGTCGGCGACGACGATGCGCAGCCTCCAAGGCTTGGGCTGCGCGGCGGCCTCGGCCGCGGCGAGACGGGCCCGGTGGGCCTCCAGCTCCGCCAGCTCGTCCGGCCTCAGCGCCGGCGGGGTCGCCCCCGTCCTGGCCTTCAGCGCTTCGAGCGCGGCGAGATCCTCCGGGCTTATCGCGGTCTGCGCCCATGCCGCACCGGTGAGGGCGACGGCCGCGGCCAGGATCATGGGGCGCATGGGGTCACGATGCGTCACTCCCGTCCCAAGGGCAAGCGTCGGGCTTTGCGGCTTGGAAGCGAGGGGCGTCTCGGACATAGCACGTGACGTGCCCGATCCAGAAGAGCCAGTCCTCCAGGTGCGGCGTCTCCGCATCGCCCGCGAGGGCAAGGTCATCTTGCACGGGTTGGACTGGACCGTGCGGCCGGGCGAGCACTGGGCGCTCCTCGGTCCGAACGGCGCGGGCAAGTCGTCCCTGCTGGCCTCCCTCACGGGATATTTCGCGCCCACGGCGGGCGAGATGACCGTGCTCGGCGAGACCTTCGGCCGGAGCGACTGGCGTGAGCTGCGCCGGCGGGTCGGCCTGGCGGGCCCGTCCGTCGCCTCGATGGTCCGGCCTGACGAGAGCGCCTTGCACGTCGTGGCCGGAGGGATCGACGGCACCGTCAATCTCTGGCGTCGTCCGTCCGCCGCGGTGCTCCGTCGCGCCCGGGCGGTGCTGCGGAGGACGGGAGCGGGCGCCGTCGCGCGCCGTCCCTGGGGGCATCTCTCCCAGGGCGAACGTCAGCGCGTGCTGATCGCCCGCGCCCTCATGCCGCGCCCCGCGCTGCTCATCCTCGACGAGCCCTGCGCCGGACTCGACCCCGTCGCCCGCGCCGACTTCCTCCGTCTCGTCGGCCGCCTGCCGCGCCTGTGGCCGCGCACCGCGCTCGTCCTCGTCACCCATCACGTCGAGGAAGTCGTGCCCGCGTTCACGCACGCCCTGCTCCTGAAGTCGGGTCGCGCCCTCGCCGCGGGCCCCGTGCTTCGCGCGCTGACCTCCGGCTCGCTCTCGCGGCTGTTCGGCCGCCGCGTGCGGCTCTCCCGTCGGGCCGGTGCCCGGACGCTCCGCCTGCCTTGACCCCGGGGCGGTTTTCCGCACCCCTGCCTCTTCCGCGCCCGTCATGCCGTCGCCCTTCGAAGGACTTCTCCCCCGCTACGACGCCGTCGTCATCGGCGCCGGCCTGGGCGGGATGACCGCGGCGAACAACCTGGCCAAGTTCGGCCGCAAGGTCCTCCTGCTGGAGCATCATTACCAGCTCGGCGGCCTGGCCACCTTCTTCAAGCGCGCCGGCGGCCACGTCTTCGACATCTCCCTGCACGGCTTCCCCCACGGGATGATCAAGTCCACCCGCCGCTACTGGACCAAGGACATCTCCGACCGCATCCACCAGCTCAAGGACGTCCGCTTCATCAACCCCGACTTCGACGTCCGCACGACCTTCGACCGCGAGGACTTCACCCGCATCCTGATCGAGAAGTTCCGCCTGCCCGCCGAGACCGTCGAGGCCTTCTTCGCGCACCTCCGCGCGATGAACTACTACGACAACGACCCGCGCACCACCCGCGAGCTCTTCGAGCAGTTCTTCCCCGGCCGTCCGGACGTGCAGCGCCTGCTGCTCGAGCCCATCGCCTACGCCAACGGCTCCACCCTCGACGACCCCGCCATCACCTTCGGCATCGTGTTCTCGAACTTCATGTCGAAGGGCGTGTTCATCTTCCAGGGCGGCACCGACCTCATGATCGGCCTGATGACCGCGGAGATGAAGGCCAACGGCGTCGACGTCCGCCGCAACGTCCTCGTCGAGAAGGTCCACGTCGGGAAGGACGCCTCCGGCCGGCGTCGCGTCGTCGGCGTGAAGCTGCGCGGCACGCGGCTCGGCGAGGAGGCCGAGGTCGCCTGCTCCGCCGTCATTTCCAACGCCAACATCAAGGACACCGTCCTGCGGATCGGCGGCGAGGAGTCCTTCGACCCTGCGTTCGTGGAGGAGGCCCGCAGGGTGCGCGTGAACACCTCGTCCTGCCAGGTCTACATGGGCGTGCGCGAGGGCGAGACCATCCCGCACATCGGCGACCTCGTCTTCACCTCCGAGGCCAGGCCGTTCTCGAGCCACGAGCTCGTCGATTTCCACACCACTTCCCGCACCTACTCGGTCTACTATCCGGACACCCGTCCGCACACCAAGACCCCGCGCTACGCCGTCGTCACCTCCGTCAACCAGAAGTGGGACGACTGGGCGGGCCTGTCGGCGGCCGACTACGCGAAGCACAAGGCGCGCGTGATCGAGGAGTCCTTCCGCGGCCTCGAGAAGTTCATCCCGGACATCCGTTCGAAGGTCGACCATGCCGAGGCCGCCACGCCCCGCACCGTCAACCGGTACGTCCGGCACGTCGGCGGCACCTCCTTCGGGACGAAGTTCGAGGGGCTGAAGGTCTCCATGGGCCTGCCCGAGCAGGTCGGCGGCTTCTATCACGCCGGCAGCGTCGGCATCATCATGTCCGGCTGGCTGGGCACCATCAACTACGGCGTCATCGTTTCGGCCAAGGCCGACGCCTATCTGCGCGACCCTGACGCCGGCCCGATCGGCGAGGCCGCCGCCTCGGCCGGCCTCTGACGGCTTGACCGTCCCCGTCCGTCCGCAACCCTGCGGGCATGTCCAAGGAGTCTCCCGCCCGCGGCCTCGCCAAGAAGGCCGAGTCCGCCCTCGAGTCCTTCATCTTCGCCAGCCGCTGGGTCCAGGCGCCGATCTACGTCGCGCTCATCCTGGCCGCCGTCGCCTACGCCTGGAAGAGCGTGCAGGAGCTCCTGCACCTCATGCACGACTTCAACGGCGTGCCCGAGAGCACCATCATGCTGGGCATCCTGTCGCTGGTGGACATCTCCATGGTGGCGAACCTCGTGAACATGGTCGTGGTCGGCGGCTACGTCACCTTCGTCAGCCGGATCGACTTTGAGGACAACACCGACCGGCCCGACTGGCTCGACCACATCAACGCCAACACCCTCAAGGTGAAGCTGGCCGGCAGCCTCGCGAGCATCTCCGCCATCCACCTTCTCAAGAGCTTCATCGCCATCACCGAGCTGACCAACGGCCAGGCCCCGATGTCGTCCAACCAGGAGAAGGTCGTCTTCTGGCAGGCGATCATCCACGGCGTGTTCCTCGCCTCGATGATCCTGTTCGCCTACAGCGAGCGGATGCAGCGGCACGAGGACCACTGATCCGCCGCCGCGCGGCCGCCGGAGCTCAGGACTTCGCGTCGACCGGGATGCGCATCCCGTAGAAGCTGCGGTAGACGTAGAACAGTCCCACCGCCAGCACCGCCGAGCCGAGGCCCAGCTTCAGGCCGGCAGGCATGCCGACCGCGATCTCGACGGCCAGCAGGCCGAAGAGCGTGGTGAACTTGATGACCGGGTTGAGCGAGACCGAGGAGGTGTCCTTGAACGGGTCGCCGACCGTGTCGCCCACCACCGTCGCGGCGTGCAGCGGGGTGCCCTTGGCCTTGAGGTCGACCTCGACGATCTTCTTGGCGTTGTCCCAGGCGCCGCCGGCGTTGGCCATGAAGATGGCCTGGTAGAGTCCGAAGAGGGCGGTGGAGACGAGGAACCCGATGAAGAAGAAGGACTCGTAGAAGGCGAAGGCAAGGGTCGCGAAGAAGACGCCCAGGAAGATGTTGAACATGCCCGCCTGCGCGTAGCGGGTGCAGATGTCGACGACCTTCTTGCTGTCCTCGACGCTGGCCTTGGTGGCGCCATCGAGCTTGATGTTGGCCTTGATGAACTCGACGGCGCGGTAGGCGCCGGTGGAGACGGCCTGCGTGGAGGCGCCGGTGAACCAGTAGATGACCGCGCCGCCGGAGACCAGGCCCAGGAGGAAGGGCCAGTGCATGATGCTGAGCTTCTCGATGTTGACGGTGAGGCCCTGGGTGAGGCCGACGATGAGCGCGAAGATCATCGTGGTGGCGCCGACGACGGCGGTGCCGATGAGCACGGGCTTGGCGGTGGCCTTGAAGGTGTTGCCTGCGCCGTCGTTCTCCTCGAGGAACTCCTTGCCCTTCTCGAAGTCGGGCGAGAAGCCGAAGTCCTTC
>CAIOPO010000104.1 GCA_903860195.1 uncultured Opitutia bacterium
CGCTCACGTTCACGCTCGAGGCGTGCTGCGGCGGCCGCTTCGGCGATTAGGCGTTCCTGCTCTCGCCGTGAGTGAACTTCGGCCTCTAACCTGCTGCCTTCATAGTCAAATGTCTGATCGCGGCAGATGAAGTTCTCGTAGAACTCGGGCTTGCCGGATGGCTTGCGGCGGTCTGGCGGGATGTTGGGCAGGAAGACGGGCTGTCCGCAGCGGGCCAGCGCGCCGTCACAGGTGATGCCGCGATCGAGCAGGAGGTCGAAGAGGGCCGACTGTGCGTCCTCGTATTCGGCCCCGGAGATCGGCTGTTTGAGCGGGATGAGCACGCGCCATTTGCGATGGTCCGCTGTGCTGCTGGCCGACGAGTAGACTAGGAGCGAGCATCGGCCGATCGTGTTGTGGACCGCCTCGACGACATCCTCACGGGACGGGTTGCCGATGTCGACATCGAGGCAGAGCAGCCGGTAGCTGCCGAGCCTGCGCTGGGTGTCATGGGAGCGGCCGTCGTGGCGCCTGTAGGTCGACGGGATGATGAAGTCGGCTTCGGTCTTGTCGACGGCGGTCGGCTCTTTGACGCGGGCGATGATCTCGGCGAACGTGATGCCGTCGTAGTCCACACCGGGATGACGGATGAGCGTGTTCGTCGCGCCATGTGCAAGCAGGAATGCGGTTGTCATCTGTCAACACCACATGCGGTGTTGCAGCGTTGACCAAACATCGATATCTTGTGCACCGCAGGTCTCTCCCATCTGCGTTGTGGACTGTCCGTCTTCCCGACTTGCCCCGGCCGCGTTCCTCTCCGCGACCGGGGCTTTTTCATGCTCAAAAGGGTATATCGTCCCCGAGAACTTCGTTGAGCGGGCGGGCCTGAGCGGCAGAAGGAGCGGCGGCCGGCGTGTAGCTTTGGGCGACGGGTGCCGGCGAAAAGTCGTCCAGGTCGGCCGCCGCTTTCGGCGCGGTGGCGACCTCGTCGAAATCATCCATGCCGCCGTCGCCGTAGACAGGCTCGATCACCTGGACGGTGTCCAAGATCAGGCTGATGCCGCCGTTGCCGTCCGGGTCTACGGCCGGGTACGCATAGGCGCGCACGGAGCCGACGGAGCCTGACCAGAAGGCGAGATCGGCCAGCGGCTGCTTCATGCCGTCGATGACCTTCGGCGCGCTGTTCTCGGTCCCGTCGGACTTGGTGCCGTTGCGCTTGGCCGTGAAGTTGACCGTCTTGCCGTCCTCGGCCTTCTTCGAGCCGAAGATTTTCGTGAAGGCGGGCAGCTTCGGGTTGCGGGTGCGGCAGGCTTCGTAGTGGGCCTTGAGTTGCCCGTACAGTGCGCGAGCCTCTTCGACGGGCACGGTCCATCCGATCGACCATGCAGCCCCAGACGCCGAGCGCGCACAGGGTTCTGACTGCTGCTTGCCGGTGTTGAAGCGATAGGTCTGGTTGACCTTCGGGTAGACCAGCTTGACGTTCTTCTGGACGATTTTCAGAAAGTCGGCGTTATCTGGCATGGGTCTCTCCTTTTGTTGCCAGTGAGGTTCAGAGGTCTTCGGGGTCGTCGGCGAGCAGCCAGCCGGGCCTACCGATCATGTTGATCTCGGGCCAGCCGGTTGTGTAGCTGTCGGTTTCCTTCGCGTCACGGATCTTGAGCAGCATCTGCGTCACGATCTGATGGCTGGTGTCGA
>CAIOPO010000105.1 GCA_903860195.1 uncultured Opitutia bacterium
CGTCGCCGGCTGGCCTACCTGACCACCGGCGACTGAGACGGCGAAGCTTCAGCGGGCGAGCTCGGCGAGCTTCTCGCGAATGGAGTCGGCCCAGATCTGGTAGCCCTTGGGGGTCAGGTGAAGGAGGTCGTGCATGATCTCCCTGGTTAGCGTGCCGTCCTCGGCGAGGAACTTGGGGCCGATGTCCAAGTAATGGACCTTCTTGCCGTCATGCAGCTTGGAGATGATCGCGTTGACGGCCTTGTTCTTATCGCGACCGGGGTTGTTCTGCTCGCCGGCGCCGCGGGGGAAGATGGCGAGGAGGAGCACCTTGGTGTCGGGCGAGCGGGCGCGGATCGCCTGGACGATCTTACGGATGCCGGCGGCGACCTGCTCGGGCGGATTGTCCGCGGCGCCGGAGTTGTTGGTGCCGATCATCAGGACGACGGCCTTGGGCTTGATGCCCTCGAACTCTCCGTTCTCGACGCGCCACAGGACGTGCTGGGTGCGGTCGCCGCCGATGCCGAAGTTGGCGGCCTTGTACTGGCCGAACTCCTTCTCGAAGAGCGCAGGCTGGCCCTTCCAGCCGGCGGTGATGGAGTCGCCGAGGAAGACCACCTGGGCCTCGCCCTTGCGCGCGATCTCGACGAACGACGCGTGAGCGGCCGCGAAACCGGGGTTCACCTTGCCGTCGCCGCCGAACTTCTGGGCGGCCACGTCGGCGGGCTGGGAGGGGAGCTTGGCGGCGGGTGCCTTCTTGGAAGGCGCGCCCTCCTTCTTCTGGGGAGCGTTCTGCGCGGAACAGACGGAGGCGACGGCGACGAGGAGCAGGAGGGGCAGATTTCTCATGGGGGTGGCGGAATGTCGCGGCAAACGCGACGAGGTGTCAACGGAAGGAGGAGGCGCTTGCGCCGGATGAAGCCGCCACTTATTCACAGGCGATGCGCCCGCCCCTGCGATTCGTGACGAAAAAGGACGCCCTGCTCGAGGAGTTCAAAGGGCGTACCAATTACTGGCTGTGCCGTCCCGGAGTGACGGAGGCGAAGGACCTGCAAGTCTGCGAGGCCACCCTGCCCCCGCACGAGGGCCACGGTTTCCACACCCACCCTGAGCTCGAAGAGGTGATCTACGTGCTCAAAGGCGAGGTCACGCAGTGGGTGGAAAAGGCCGCCCGCAAGCTCGGTCCCGGCGACAGCGCCCACATCCCGGCCGGCGTCGTGCACGCGACGTTCAACGAGTCCGGACAGGACGCGGTGATTCTGGCCATCCTGTCGCCCGGTTCGTGCGCCGGTCCGTTCGCGGTCGACGTCAGCGCGCAGGAACCGTGGAGCAAGCTCGGGCCCAAGGCCGGATGAGGCCGGATCGCGGCACGCTCACGCTCATCGCGCTCTCGGCCCTCCTGCTGGCGGGCGCGCTGATCCCCTGGGCCCTCTGGGGCGACGCCTTCGACGACGCGCTCACGCTGGAAGGGGCGACGGCCTGGATCATGCAGCAGGGCGACTGGGCCTGGGCGGCCGGAGCCGGACTGCTGGTCTCCGACATCGTCCTGCCCGTGCCCTCGACCGTGGTCATGTCGGCGCTCGGCGTGGCCTACGGCACGCTGCTCGGCGGCCTGATCGCGAGCGCGGGCTCGATGCTGGCCGGACTGACCGCTTACGGCGCCGCCAGACTGGCGGGAAGGCCCGCGGCCCGAAGCATCGCCGGAGAGGAGGGGCTGCGACGCACGGAGGAGCTCTTCGGACAGGGAGGCGCCTGGCTGGTGCTGGTCTCCCGCTGGATGCCGATCCTCCCCGAAGCGGTCGCCTGCATGGCGGGACTGGCAGGCATGCGCTTCACGACTTTCCTCGGCGCACTGACGGCCGGCTGCGTTCCGACGGGATTCGCCTTCGCCTGGGTGGGCTCCGTGGCCCGGGAGAGCGAGAGCCTGGCGATCGCGCTGAGCTTGGCGCTGCCGGCCGCGGCCTGGCTGGCCGCGACCCGGCTGCGGCGCGTCAGGGAAGCTCGCGGATCCTGACGCCGCGGTACCAGACGCGCTTCGCCTCGTCCTGGAAGCCGACGTGACCGACGGCCGGACGGTCCTTCATCGGCGACCGGTCGAGCTCGAGGACGATGGTGCGTCGTCCGTTGAAGACGACCTCGAGACGGCGGGACTTGAGCGTCAGCGTGTAACGGTTCCACTCGCCGGCCGGACGCACGCGGTTCTCCGCCGGACCCATCGCGCGGATGATGCCGCCGCAGTCATGGTGACCGGGCTTGGCGAGGCCGTGCGTGTCGAGGATCTGCAGCTCGACGCCCTTGGTCACGGGATCGAGCGGGTCGGCGACGCAGAAGAACACGCCGGAATTGCCGGTGGGCTCGAACTTGAACTCGAGGTCGAGGACGAAGTCCCGGTACTGGCGTTCGGTGAAAAGATAGGCGTCGAAACGCTTCCAGCCGGTCTCACCCGGACGCGGACGGAGGGTCACCGAGCCGTCGGCATCATAGACCCAGTTCCCCTTGGTGCGCCAGCCGGCCAGGTCCTTGCCGTTGAAGAGCGGCGCGAAGCCGGGAGCGTCCGCCGCCGGATGCGCGGCGTCCACGGCGGGCTCACTGACGGGGTAGGGTTCGGGCGCGGCGCAGAGGGCGGCGGCGGCCAGCAACGGGATGAGCTTCTTCATGGAGTGACGGGCTCATCCTGACCGCTCCGGGTCGCCGCGCGAGAAAACTTCTGCTTTCCCACGCGGACGCGCGGAGGCATCATGCAGCCGTGCCCCCGCTCCTGCTCGTCGTCATGATGCTGGCCGCGGCCGCCTCCGCGCAGGACGGCCGGCGGCCCGACATCGTGGTCTTCCTGACCGACGACCTCGGCCGACTGGACTCGGCCCCCTACGGCGGTGGAGGCATCCGTACGCCCCACCTCGCCGAACTCGCGGCCGGCGGGCTCACCTTCGACCGCGCCTACGTGGCGTCTCCGAGCTGCGCGCCGAGCCGGGCCGCCCTGCTGACCGGGCTGATGCCGGCCCGCAACGGCGCCTCCTCCAATCACGCCCGGCCGCGCGCGGAGATCCGCAAATGGCCCTCCTATTTCAAGGAGCTGGGCTACGAGGTGGCGGCCTTCGGCAAGGTCTCGCACTACCGGCACACGGCGGACTACGGCTTCGACGTCTTCGCCCACGACGCTTTCCACGACCCGGAAGGGGTGCCCGCCGCGCTGAGGTTCCTGCGCTCACGCAAGCAGGGCGCCGGGCCGCTCTGCCTGATGGTGGGAAGCAACTGGCCGCACGTGCCCTGGCCGGAGAAGGACGGCGTGCACCGCGCGGAGGAACTGAAGCTGCCGGCGGGAAGCCTGGACACGCCCGAGACGCGCGCATGGCGCGCCAGGTACGCCGACGCCGTCGCGCGCGGCGACGCCGAGCTCGGGGAAGTGATGCGCGCGGTGCGCGAAACCCTGCCGGCCACCACCTTGGTCGTCTTCAGCAGCGACCACGGCGCCCAGTGGCCTTTCGGCAAATGGAACCTCTACGAAGCGGGCGTCTCCACCCCGCTCATCGTGTCCTGGCCGGGGAAGGTCGCGGCCGGAAGCAGGACGCAGGCGATGGTGAGCTGGGTCGACCTCCTTCCGACCCTGCTGGAGGCCGCGGGCGGCGGTGCGCCGGCGGGGCTCGACGGCCGGTCCTTCCTGTCGGTGCTGCGTGGCGGCGAACGGCACCGTGACAGGATCTTCACGACCCACGCCAACGACAACCGGATGAACGTCTATCCGGCGCGCGCGGTCCGCGACGGCCGGTGGAAATACATCCGCAATCTCCACCCCGACTGGGCCTTCACCACCCACATCGACCTCCAGCAGAGCCGCGGCGACGGTCTGGGACAGCGGGCTTTCTTCTCCGAATGGGAGCGCCGCGCCCGGACCGACCCGGCGGCGGCGGCCACGCTGGCGCGCTACCACCGGCGTCCGGCGGAGGAGCTTTATGACCTCGCGGCGGACCCCGACGAGCAACGCAATCTGGCAGCCGACCCGGCGCATGCCGCGAAGCTGGCCGAACTCCGTCAGGCGGTGGAAGGATGGATGCGGGAGCAGGGGGACGACGGGTCGGTGCCGGTCGCCCCCCGGCTGCTGTCGGATCCGGCGTCCTACGGAGCGGCCGGCGCCGAGGCCGAGGCAAAGGCCGCGCAGAAGAAGAAAAAGAAGTGAGCCCTCGGCAGGCTCGCCTCCGCCCCGGCCGAACCTTATCAGAGGACCATGCCCCGCTTCGGACTCCTGCTGTCCGCCCTCCTCATCGGATGCGCGGTCCCCACCCTCCCGCATCCCGCCAACTTCGTGGCGGAGGCGGTCCCGCCGGTTCCGGCCGGGCTCGCTGAGGAACTCGACCCTTACCTCAACCTCGGCGGCGCGGGATTCAAAGGCTGGGACTCCAAGGGGCGCGCCGCGGTGGTCTCGACGCGGATCGGCAACGCGTCCCACCTGCATCGGATGACCGCGCCGACCGGAAAGCGTTCGGCGCTGACGCGCGGGCCGGAGCCGGTGCGCTACGGCTGGTTCCAGCCCGGAGGCACGCGGCTCGCCTTCCTGTCGGACAAGGGCGGGGACGAGAACTACCAGCTCCTGGTGACGGACGCCGCGGACGCGAAGGCGAAGCCCGTGCGGCTCACCGACGGCAAGTCCCGCAACACGGACCCTTGGTGGTCCAAGGATGGGACGAAGATCGCGTGGGCCTCCAACCGCCGCAACGGCAAGGACAGCGACATCCTGGTCGCGGACCTCGCGGCTCCCGCCAAGACGCGCACGCTCGTCACCGGCTCGTCGCCGGGCTGGTCGCCGACGGGCTGGTCGCCCGACGGACGCTGGCTGCTGGCGCGGCAGTCGGTGAGCATCGAGCGCACCCGCCTGCACAAGGTCGACCTCGCCACCGGCAAGCTGAGCGAAGTCACTCCGGCCGGAGCTCCGCATCAGTTCAGCCACGTCCGGATCGCGGAGGACGGCAAGGCGGCCTACGCGCTCTCCACTTTGGGCGGCGACTTCCTGCGGCCCGTGCGCATCGACCTCGAAGCCCGCTCGGCGCGGGCCCTGGCCGGGGCTCCCGACTGGGACTGCGAGGAACTGGAGGTGTCCGGGGACGGCCGGCGGCTCGCCGTCATCGTCAACGTGGACGGCCGATCCGAACTGCGCTGCTGGGAGATCCCTTCGGGGCGGCCCCTGCCCGCGCCCGCGCTGCGGCCCGGCGTGATCTCCGACCTCGCCTTCCGTCCGGAGAGCCATGAGGTCGGCTTCACCCTCAACTCCGAGGACTCGCCGAGCGACGCATGGTCGGCGGACCTCGACTCCGGCGTCCTCACCCGCTGGACCGACCGCACCTCCAAGCCCAAGGTCGAGGTGCGGACTCCGGAATCGCAGATCGTCCGCGTCCGCAGCTTCGACGGGGAGCAGGTGCCCTGCCTCGTCTATCTGCCCGACCCCGCGAAGTTCCCGGGCCGCCGGCCCGCGATCATGATCTTCCATGGCGGCCCCGAGGGGCAGTCGCGCCCCGGATTCAGGGGCGGCATGCTCTACTACCTCGACCGGCTCGGCGTCGCGCTCATCTATCCCAACGTCCGAGGCTCGTCGGGTTACGGACGCCGCTACCTCAACCTCGACAACGGCGTGCGCCGCGGCGACGCCGTCAAGGACGTCGGCGCCGTGCTCTCGTGGGTCGCGGACCATCCCCGCGTCGATCCGTCCCGCGTCGCGTCCTACGGAGGCAGCTACGGAGGATTCATGTGCCTCGCGAGCCTGGCCGAATACCCCGACCGGTTCAGCTGCGGCGTGGACATCGTGGGCGTGACCAACATGGTGACCATGCTGGAGCAGACCTCCGACTACCGCCGGGCCGCCCGTCGGGCCGAATACGGGGACGAACGGAAGCCGGAGGTGCGCGCGGCCCTCGAGTCGGTGGCCCCGGCCCGCAATGCCGGCCGCATCCGCGACCCCCTGCTGATCGTCCATGGACGCAACGACCCGCGCGTGCCCGTGGCGGAGGCGGAGCGCATGCGCGACGCGCTGCGGGCCCGGGGCGGGACCGTGTGGTATCTCGTCGCGGACGACGAGGGGCACGGCTTCGCCAAGAAGCCGAACGCGGACCATCAGGCCAGAGTGACCGCCCTCTTCCTCCGCGAACACCTGCTCGGACCTTAATTGAGCGAAGATGGCGCCGCCGGGCGGGCTTTTTGCCTCGCCGCCAAGGCCGGGGCCCGCCAAGTTGGGCTCGGACCGCACCCCCGGTCCGCCCCTCTCATTACACCATGAAGATACCGAAGCCACTGGCCGCGGCCCTGCTCGCGTTCCCCTCCAGCCTCCTCGCCGGCGAGGCCGACATCCGCATCCCCGACCTCGGCAAGGCCTCCCTCAGCGTCGGCTCGCTCAGCGGCACGGGCGTGCTCTGGGCCGGACTCGTCGTCTGCGCCCTCGGCGTGGCCTACGGCTGGTGGCAGTACGTGCAGACCCGCGCCCTGCCCGTCCACCGCAGCATGGCCGACGTGTCGCAGATCATCTGGGAGACCTGCAAGACCTACCTCGTGCAGCAGGGGAAGTTCCTCGCCGCGCTGTGGGTGCTCATCGCCGCCTGCATGGCGTACTACTTCGGCGGCCTTGAGCACAAGTCCGCGTTCCATGTCGCCGTCATCCTGGCGGCCTCCGTGCTGGGAATCCTCGGCAGCTACGGAGTCGCCTGGTTCGGCATCCGCATCAACACCGTCGCGAACTCCCGCGCCGCCTTCTCCGCGCTCAGGGGCAACGCCCTCGCCACCCTGCTCATCCCGCTGCAGTCGGGCATGAGCGTCGGCCTGCTGCTCGTCGCCATCGAGCTGCTGTTCATGATCGCCATCCTGCTCTTCCTGCCGGCGGAGCTGGCCGGCCCCTGCTTCATCGGCTTCGCCATCGGGGAGTCCCTCGGCGCCTCGGCCCTGCGCATCTGCGGCGGCATCTTCACCAAGATCGCCGACATCGGCGCGGACCTCATGAAGATCGTCTTCAAGCTGCCCGAGGACGACCCGCGCAACCCCGGCGTCATCGCCGACTGCACCGGCGACAACGCGGGAGACTCCGTCGGCCCGACCGCCGACGGCTTCGAGACCTACGGCGTCACCGGCGTGGCCCTCATCGCCTTCCTCTCCCTGGCGCTGGCCGCCGACCCCGTGCTCTGCGCCACGCTCATCGTCTGGCTCTTCGCCATGCGCATCCTGATGGTGCTGACCTCCGTGGCGAGCTACTGGATCAACGGCGCCATCAGCCGTGCGGTCTGGGGCGGCGCGCGCGACTTCAACCTCGAGCAGCCCCTCACCAACCTGGTCTGGGTGACGTCGGCCGTCTCCATCGCGGTGACCTACGCCGCCAGCTGGGCCCTGCTCGCCACGCTGCCCATGCGGCCCGACCTGTGGTGGGTGCTCTCGACCATCATCTCGCTGGGCACGCTCGCCGGCGCGCTGATTCCGGAATTCACCAAGGTCTTCACCTCGACCGAGAGCCGCCACGTGAAGGAGGTCGTGACCTCCTCCGACCAGGGCGGCGCGTCCCTCAACATCCTCTCCGGCATGGTGGCGGGCAACTTCTCCGCCTTCTGGACCGGACTCTGCATCCTGGGCCTGATGCTCGGCGCCTACCTGCTCTCGACGCACGCCGCCGTCGCGGCGCTCATGCCCGCGCAGTTCGCCTTCGCCGCGCCCATCTTCGCCTTCGGCCTGGTGGCCTTCGGCTTCCTCGGCATGGGGCCCGTGACCATCGCGGTCGACTCCTTCGGCCCGGTGACCGACAACGCCCAGTCCGTCTACGAACTCTCGCAGATCGAGTCCCGCCCCGGCATCCGCGAGGAGATCGAGCGCGACTTCGGCTTCAAGCCCGACTTCGAAGGCGCCAAGCACCAGCTCGAGAAGGGCGACGGCGCCGGCAACACCTTCAAGGCGACCGCCAAGCCGGTGCTCATCGGCACGGCCGTCGTCGGCGCCACGACCATGGTGTTCGGCATCATCATGATGCTGCAGGAGCACTACCGCGCCGCGGGCGTGAACGTCCTTGAGAAGCTCTCCCTCGTGCACCCCGAGGCCCTCATGGGCCTGCTCATGGGCGGAGCCGTCATCTACTGGTTCACCGGCGCCTCCACCCAGGCCGTCGTCACCGGCGCCTACCGCGCGGTGGTGTACATCAAGGACAACATGAAGCTCGACGCCTCGACCGCGGCGACCGACGCCTCCAAGGAGGTCGTGCGCATCTGCACCCAGTACGCGCAGAAGGGCATGACGAACATCTTCATCGCCATCTTCTGCCTCGCGCTGGCGCTGGCCCTGTTCGACCCGTTCTTCTTCATCGGCTACCTCGTCGGCATGGCCTTCTTCGGCCTCTACCAGGCCATCTTCATGGCCAACGCCGGC